>JADLBN010000118.1 GCA_020847675.1 Burkholderiales bacterium
CGACCTGGTGGCGAACCTCGCCGGAATGGCTGGCGCACAGGAGCGCCACCTGCTGCTGCGACAGTCCGAACCGCGAGGGTCCTCCGGCCAGGACGAAGGGCAGCGCCTGGAAAGGCTTGAGCGCACTGCGCGTGAACGTAGCAAGACCCGGGGAGCCTGCCGAGGCGATCAAGCGGCCTGTGGCGTCGGTGACCGCGATCGCTCCGTGGTGGACGCTCTCGACCCGCCCTCCCCGCTCGACGACGACCAGCGGCACGACGCTGCCTTCGGACATCGGTGTCATCGGGTCTCGGTCTCGGCGGACCGGGGCGCCCGGTTCGTCGCGCGCGCCAGCGCGCCGCGCACGACGGCCACCAGTTCGTCGAGATGGGTCGTGAGCAACGTGGTGTGGGATCCCGAAACCCGGTGCGGCTCCACCGAGTCCGCGAACGCCTCCCAGCCGAAACCGGCACTCGACCCTTGCCGCCGATCCCGGGCTCCGATCGCCACCAGCCGGCCGGCGAAGCGCCCGGGTGCATAGCGGTCGATGGCGTGCAGGTAACGCAACTCGGCGTGCGATCGCCGGTCGCTGGGCGTGAGCGCCTGCGGGCGGCCCATCGGGTCGAACTTGACGTACGAGTCCGCTCCGCCGGTCGCGCCCGATCCCGAAGGCGCGCTCGCTTCGATCACCACCACCACGGGCACCACCTCTCCTTCCTCGACCAGTTGCCGGGCCATCTCGAACGCGACGAGCGCACCGTTGCAGTGGCCACCGAGCAGGTAGGGGCCGGCAGGCCGGCGGCTGCGCAGCGCCGCCACGAGTTCGCGCGCCATCTCCTCGATCGTGTCCGGAATGCGGTCGTCCACGAGTCCGTGCGGATGCACGATCCAGGTCGGCTGGTCCGGTCCCAGCGCCAGCGCCAGCGTCCGGCTGTAGAAGCCGCCTCCCTGGAAGTCGCCGTGCAGGTAGATGAACGGCGGAAGACTGCCCGACTCGTTCACCGCGAGGATCCGGTCCGGATCGTTCGGCGCCTGTTCACGGATGACCTTCGCGAGGCCGGCGACGGTATCGTCGGCGAACATCGCGGTGAGCGGCAGCGCGTAGCCGGTCCTTCGCTCCACGGTATCGACCAGTTGCGCCGCGAGCAGCGAGTGTCCGCCGGTCTCGAAGAACCGGTCGAAGACGCCGGCTTCGTGACCGAGCAGCTCTTGCCAGATCTCGAGCAGCACGCTCTCGAAGATGTCGCGTGGCGCGGCACGGACCCCGGCCTGCCGGCCGCCGACATCTCCCGGGGCCGGCAGGGCGCCGCGGTCGACCTTTCCGTTGGCGTTGAGCGGAAGCGCGGGAAGCCACACGATCGCGCCCGGCAGCATCGGATCGGGCAGGTGGCGGCGCAGGCCGCGCAGCAGGTTTCCCGGCGGTGCGCCCGGGTTCGACGCAACGAGGTAGGCGACGAGCTGGCGCGTCTGCGACGTCTCGCCGCGGAGGCTGACCACCGCTTCGCGCACGCCCGGGAGCCTCGCGAGCGCGGCCTCGACTTCCTCGAGTTCGATGCGGTGGCCGCGGACCTTCACCTGGCGGTCGAACCGGCCGAGATAGTCGAGGACACCGTCCTCGCCCATGCGGACCCGGTCCCCGGTGCGATAGAGCCGGCGCCTGCCGAGCGGCGCGACGTCGCGTTCGGCGAAGCGCTCGGCGGTGAGATCGTCGCGGCCGAGGTAACCCAGCGCGAGACCCGGCCCGCCCAGCCACAGCTCGCCCGCTTCGCCGGGAGCCGCGAGTTCGCCGTCGCCGCGCAGCACGAAGGCGTCGGTCTGCGCGATCGGCCGGCCGATCGGCACGGTCGCGGCGTCGGCGCGCACGGCGCGCACTTCGTGCCAGGTGGCGAACGTCGTGACCTCGGTCGGACCGTAGACGTGGAGGAGCCGGGCCGGTGCCCCGGCGCGCAGGACCTCGCGGACCCAACGCGGCTCGACCGCCTCGCCGCCGAACATCACGCAGGTGAGCGGCGCGAAGGCGGCCGGGACCTCCCGCGCCACCGCGTTGAACAGCGCCGTCGTCACGAACAGCGCCGTCACTCGCTCGGACGCGAGCGTCGCCGCGAGCGATCGAGGCGCGATCGCGACGGTCTTCGTGATCGGCGCGATGCGCGCGCCGTTGAGGAGCGCGCCCCAGAACTCGAACGTCGAGGCGTCGAACGACGGATTGGCCATCTGCGCGACGACGTCACCCTCGTGCAACTGCAGGTAATCGGTGTCGAGCACGAGGCGCAGCACCGCCCCGTGAGGGACGACGACGCCCTTCGGGGTCCCGGTGGATCCGCTCGTGTAGATCACGTAGGCGGGATCGTCGACACCGAGGTCGATCGCGGGCGGGACCGGCGTCGTCGCGTCGAGGCGCTCCTTCTCCCGTTCCGGACAGAACACCGTGACTCCCGGCCGCGCCAGGCGGCTCGCGGTCACGTCGTCGGCGATCACCACGCGAATGCGCGCATCGCCGAGCATGAACTCGACCCGCGCCGCGGGCAGTTCGGTGTCGATCGGGACGTAGGCGGCGCCAGCTTTCAGCACCGCGAGCCAGGCGACGGCGATGTCGGCGGGTTTCGACCGCGCGACCCCGACGAAGCCGCCTCGCGCCACACCCGCGGCCCGCAGCGCCTGCGCGAGGCGGTTGGCGCGACCGTCGAGGTCCCGGTAGGACAGCGCGCCGATCGCCACCGCATCCGGGCGGCGGGCGGCCTGCGCCTCGAAGCGCGTGACGATCGTCCCGTGCGGGGGGGCGCGGTCGCTCGCGGCGTTCAGCGTCGCGACACGCTCGCGCGTCGCGGAATCCATCAGCGGGAGGCTCGCGAGCGGCAGGCCCGGAGCGTCCACGGCCGCTGCGGCAAGCGCCTCGAATTGGCGCGCCATCCGCTCGACCGGCGCGCGGTCGAAGAGGTCCGCGCAATACTCCCAGTGCGCGGTGATGCCTTCCGGCGCGTCGATGAGCGTGAGCGTCAGGTCGAACTTCGCGCGGCCGTGGCGCGACGGATCCCGGCGCACGGTGACGCCGTCGAACGCGAGATCGGTGCCGTCGGACTCGCGCATCCCGAACGCCACCTGGAACAGCGGGTTGCGCGACGGGTCGCGCGCCAGGCCGAGCCCGTCGACCAGCCGCTCGAACGGCACGTCCTGCGCCTCGAAGGCGCCGAGCACCGCACCGCGGATGCGGCGAAGGAACCCGGCGAAACCCGGTCCGCCCGAGGCGTCGACGCGAACGACCAGCGTGTTGGCGAAGAAACCGATGAGATCGGCGAACTCCGATCGCGTACGGCCTCCGAACGGCGTGCCGATGGCGAAGTCCTCGTTGCCCGACAACCGGAACAGGAGCGCCGCGTACGCGGCGAGGAAGGTCATGAACGGCGTCGCACCCTGCTCGCGGCCGAGCCGCTTCATCGCCTGCGCGACGATCGCGGGAAACGGCCGGGTCACCACCGCACCCCGGAAGCTCTGCGCCGGCGGCCGAACGCGGTCGGTGGGCAGCGCGAGCGTAGGCGTACCCGCGAGCCGTTCGACGCAGGCTTCGAGCGCGGCCCGCGCCTCCGGCTTCTCGAGTTCGCGCCGCTGCCACAACGTGTAGTCGGCGTAATCGACCGGCAGGTCGGGCCACGCGGGCGGCCGCCCGGACTTCGCCGCCGCATAGGCTGCCGAGAGGTCGCGCTGGAGGATCGGCGACGAGAGACCGTCGCTCATGATGTGGTGCCACACGCGGAGCAGCGCGTGGCGCGACGGTCCGAGCCGGAACAGCGTGAAGCGCGCGGGCGGTGCCGCAGCGAGGTCGAAGGGCCGCGAAACGCGCTCGTGCACCGCCTCGTCCAGGCGTCCGGGCGCAGCCGCGAGACCCACGACCTCCAGAGCGACGGAGGGAGACCCGGTCGTGTCCTGCTGCGGCACGCCACCGGCCGTCACGTAGCGCGTGCGCAGCATGAGCTGTCGCCGCGCCACCATCGCCAGCGCCTCGCGCAGCGCCTCGATGTCGAGGTCGCCGTCGAGGTGCCACAGGCGCGACTCGTGGTAGGCGTCGCTCGCCGGGTCGAGACGCTGCAGGAACCAGACGCGCGCCTGCGTGTGGGCGAGCGGAACCGCCGCGCGCGGATCGCGTCGCGGGATCGCAGCGGACGTCGTCGGACGCACGCGTGCTTCGCGCGCGGTCTCGACGCGGCGCGCCATGCCGGCCAGGGTCCCCGCATCCTCGAACAACGCGGCCACGGGAACGTCGATTCCGAACACGGTGCGCACCTGCTCGACCAGACTCGCGCCGCGCAGCGAGTCGCCGCCCAGCATGAAGAAGTCGCCGTCGCGCGGAACCGACGCGAGCCTGAGCGTCGCCGCCCACAACCCGCCCAGCGCGACCTCGATCGGCGACACGGGCGCGACGGCCGCTCGCGGCTCGGCCGGCCCCGGCCAGGGGTCGGCGCCCACCCAGGACGGCAGCGCCGAGCGCTGGAGCTTGCCCGCCTCGGTGCGCGGCAGCGAGTCGACGAACCACAGCCGGCGCGGCGTGCGGCGCGAGCCGAGAATCGGGCGCAGCCGCGCGAGCAGCGCGTTCGCGTCCCGCGGAGCGCCCGGCGCCACCACGATGGCCGCGACCACCTCCTCGCCGAGGCTCGGGTGGGGCAGGCCGAAGACCGCCGCCTCGGCGACGTCGGGCTGCGCGCACAGCACCGCGTCGATCTCGACTGGCGAGATCTTCTCGCCGCCCCGGTTGATCACCTCGTTGACGCGGCCGACCAGGTGCAGTTCGCCATCCTCGTCGAGCCGGGCCAGGTCGCCCACGCGAAACCAGCCGTCGACGAAGGCGCTGGCATTGAGTGCGTCGTCGTCGACATAGCCGTCGAAGACCTGCGGTCCGCGCACGAGGAGTTCGCCGGCGGCGCCGCGCGTCACGTCACGGCCGTCGCCATCGACGAGGCGGACTTCGGTCGCCACCGGAGCGCCCACCGAACCTCGCCGGCGCACGCCGCCAGGAGCCTGCTGGGCGATCGAACCCGCTTCGCTGCATGCGAGTCCGGTGAGCACCGGGACCCCGAGAGCGCGCTCCAGCCGGTCCATCTCGTCGGGTTCCATCCGGCCCGAAGCGACGCGCAGGCAGCGCAGGCGACCGCGGTCGACGCGCTCGCCTCCTTCGATCCGCGCGAGGAGGTCGCGCAGCATCGTGAAGGAAGCGGACAGGTAGGTGACCTCCCCGGCAGCGAGTGCGCCCACCAGCGCCTCGATGCCACCCTCCGGCAGCACGTTCACCGCACCGCCGCAGAGGAGCGTCTGGTAGTAGCCGTTGCGGATGCCGCCGGACAGGTGGAGCGGCATCACGTGGCCGGCGATATCGGCCGAAGAGAGCCCGAGCCTCTCTCCGGTCGCGGCGGCGGTCAGGAGGACCTGAAAATGCCCGTGCGGCACGATCTTCGGCGAGCCGGTCGCTCCGGAGGTCACGTTGATGCAGGCCCAGGACGGCGCATGCACGCGCGGACGTTCGAGCGAAGCGCGCGGCATCGCGAGGTCGAGTTCGAAGGCGCCCGCTTCCGCGCTCCCGTCGTCCTCGGCGCCAAGCACGGCGAGGCCATGGCGCGCGGCTACGACGTGCAACGCGCCCTCGCGCCCCGGCGGCAGGACGATCGCCTTCGGACCGATCCGCTCGAGGATCGCGGCGAGGTCGTCGGGCGGGGTCGCCGGCGAAAGGAGCGCGAGCGTCGCGGATGCGGGCACGATTGCCAGCGCCGCTGCGGTCTGCGCGCGATGCCCGTTGATCCACACGACGACGTCGCCGCGGCCGATGCCCCACTCGCGAAGCCGCGCCACCGTGTGCGCGCGGTGACGGGCGAGCGATGCGAAGCTCATGCGGCGGCGACCCGGTGCGAGCAGCGCCGGCGCTTCCGGGTGCCGGCGCGAGAGTTCGTCGAGGTGCAGCGTGAGGTCGGCGGAATCGTTCATCGGGACTCGCCCGCGCGCTCGGTCGGCGCAGACAGGCTCGTGACGAGCCTCGCGCCTTGCGCCGCCCCCCGCGACGCCCGGCCGAAGGTGCGCGATTATAGGCCGCGCTCCCCGCTTCGCCGGGCGACCGTTGTTCCCATGGCAGAATGCGCCATGCCTGCGCGTCCCCGGAATCCCTCCCGCCGCCGCTGCTCCACCGTCTCGCTCATGCCGCTGATCGCCTGGGTCCTCGCGGGAGCGGCCCCGATCCCGGCCCTCGCCGCCGATCCCGCCTATCCCTCCCGCGTAGTGACGCTCGTCGCCCCGCAGCAGCCGGGCAGCGCGACCGACAAGGTAGCCCGCACCGTCGCCGCCGCACTCGAACAGCACTGGGGCAGCCCGGTCATCGTCGAAAACAAGGCGGGCGCCGGCGGCACGATCGGCGCAGGCGAGGTCGCCCGCGCGGCGCCCGACGGCTACACGCTGCTGCTCGGCGGGTTCTCGCACATGATCGTCTCGCCGGCCGTGCTGCCGGACGCGCGCTACGACGTGACGCGCGACTTCCATGCATTCGGCCGGGTGGCGGTCGTGCCGTTCGTCTTCGCCGTCCATCCGTCGGTGCCAGCGACGACGCTCCCCGAACTGGTGGCGCTTTCGCGCGCCGAGCCGGGCAAGCTCAACGTCGCCGCACTGCGCGGCGGCGTCACCTCGATGGGGCTCGCCAAGTTCTTCGCCGCGACCGGCGCAAAGATGACGGAGATCGAGTACAAAGGAGCGGTCAGCCCGATCACGGACCTGGTCGCCGGCCGCATCCAGCTCATGTTCAACGAGATCGCCGGCCTGCAGGCGCAGGCCAGGGCGGGGCGGCTCCGGCTCCTCGCCGTGGCTTCCCCGGAGCGCGTGACAGCGGCGCCCGAGTTGCCGACCACCGCCGAGCAGGGCTATCCCTCGGTCGTGGTCAAGGCCTGGTACGGAATCTTCGCGCCTGCGGGCGTTCCGGCGGCGGTCGCCTCGCGTCTCGAGGAAGCGATGGCCGCCGCGCGCCGGTCACCGGAACTGCAGAGGCAGTTGCGTTCGCTGGGCTACGAGGTCGTGACTCAGGATGACGCCGCGTCGTTCGCGAGGCAAGTGGCATCGGACACGCAGGAAGCTCGTCGCCTGCTGAAGCCGCCGGGGCAACCTTAGGATACGCCAGCGCGGAATGCGCTACGCGCCGAGTCACGGATTCGACGAGGATTGGCGCCCGCGCTCGATACGACCCGCCATTCCCTCGAGCGTCGAGGTTGCTCCACCGTCGACGGGTGCCGGCACCTCGACGGCAAAGACTGCGCGGACCTGCGCGACGAGCGCCGCGGCCATCTCGTCGGTGCCACCGAGAGCGCGGAAGTCGTCGTTCGCGCGCACGACCGCGACACCAAGCACTCGCTGCCACAATGCGGCGAGCGCAGCTTCCACCGCCGACTTCCCTGGCGCATGGCCGTGCGGCGCCTCCCTTGGGTGCGCCTCGTATCCGACCCAGGCGGGCAAGGACGACCGCATGAGCTTGCCTCCGTCCCCGCGCGGAAGCGAAGGCACGAACCACAGCCTGCGCGGAGTGCGGCGCGCGCCGAGCAGCACGCGAAGCCGCTCGAGAATCGCGTCGGCCTGCGGGGCCGGCCCGGTGGCGGGCACCACGGCCGCGACGACCTCCTCGCCCAGGCGCGGATGCGCGACGCCGAAGGCGGCGGCGTCGGCGACCTCCGGCAAAGCCATGAGCGCGACTTCGATTTCCTGCGGCGAGATCTTCTCTCCGCCGCGGTTGATCACGTCCTTCACGCGGCCGACGAGGTGGAGCTCCCCCTCGCTGTCGAAACGCGCGAGGTCGCCCATGCGGAACCAGCCATCGGCGAACGCGCGGGACGTGAGTTCATCGTCGTCGAGGTAGCCTGGGCACAGTTGCGCGCTGCGCACGAGGATCTCGCCGGTCCCGCCCGGCGGCACGTCGCGTCCGTCCCCATCCACGAGTCGCACCTCGCTCGCGACCGGACGTCCGACCGAGCCGCGCGTGCGCGGAGCGTCGATCCGCTGCTGCGCCGTGGTGCCGGTCTCGCTCGACGCGAGCCCCGTGACCACCGGGACGCCCATGCGCCGCTCGAGCTCGTCCATCTCGCGCGGCTCCATCCTCCCGGAGGCCACCCGGAGCAGCCGCAGGCGCCCTCGCCCGACGTCGCGCCCCGATTCGAGGCGCGCCAGCATCTCGCGCAGCATCGTGAACGATGCCGAGACGTAGGTCACCCGGCCGGCGCCGATTTCGCCGAGCAGCGCTTCGAGATCCGCCTCCGGCTGCACGTTCACCGCGCCACCGACGAGGAGAGACTGGAAGAAGCTGGTGCGCATGCCTCCCGAAAGGTGCAGCGGCATGACGTGCCCGGAGATGTCGCCGGGCCCAAGGCCAAGTGTCGGGGCGGTCGCGAACGCGGTGAGCAGGATCTGGCGATGGCCAAGCGGCACGAGCTTCGGCCGTCCGGTCGAGCCCGACGTCGCTCCGATGATCGCCCATTCGGAAGAGTGGCGATGAGCCTGGTCGAGCGAACGCCGCGGACGCTCGAGCGCGAGATCGAACGCGCCCGCCGCCGCACCGTCATCGCGCGAGGAGAGCACCGCGACGCCGAGCCGCGATGCCGCTTCGGCTATCGCCGGCTCCGTCCCTGCAGGCACGACCACGGCTTTGGGACGAAGGCGGGGCAGCAGTCCGAGGAGCGAATCGAGGGTCGCCGAAGCGGCGATCGGCACGAGCGTCGCGGACGCCGGAAGCGCGGCAAGCGCGAGCGCGGTCTTCGCGCGATCCGCCGCGAGCCACGCCAAGGCGTCGCCGCGACGGATGCCCCATTCGTCGAGTTGCGATGCGAGACGAACCATCCATCCCGCGAGCGCGCCGAAATCCATCGGCACGCGTGACGGCGCGATCAGCGCTTCGCGGGTCCCCTGGTTCGCCGCGAGCTCGAGAATGCGTGAAGGGAGGTCAGTCGCAGCGGACATCGGAATGGCGCGAACGCGAGGGCTGCGTTCCCGTCGCAGCCACGTCCGGCACCAACGCCAGACGCTTGCGGCCGCCATTGTAGCCCGCGAACCCGTCCCCACTCCGCGTCCTTCGACAGGACACGGCCCTGCCCTCCCGATCGGCGGTCGGATCAGCGCGCCGCGAGCGCAGCGCGAATCTGCTCCAGCGCGCCCGGATCCTCTATCGTCGTGAGATCCCCGGGGTCGCGTCCTTCGGCCAGCGCCTGGATCGAGCGGCGCAGCAGTTTGCCCGAACGCGTCTTCGGCAGCAGCGTCACGAAGTGCACCTGCCCGGGCCGCGCGATCGCACCCAACTGGCGATCGACCGCGTCCATCACTTCCTTGCGCATCGCCGCCGCGGCGTCGGCGGTTGCGGCGCGCGAGGGATCCTTGAGCACCGCGAAGGCGACCGGGATCTGGCCCTTGATCGTGTCGGCGACGCCGACCACCGCGACTTCCGCCACGCCGCTGTGCGACTGCACCGCCTCCTCGATCTCGCGCGTGCCGAGCCGGTGGCCGGCCACGTTGATCACGTCGTCGGTGCGTCCGAGCACGAAGTAGTAGCCGTCGGCGTCGCGTATCGCCCAGTCGAAGGTCGAATAGAGCGACTTTCCCGGGATGGTGCCGAAATAGGTGCGAACGAAACGTTCGTCGTCGCCCCACACCGTCGTCATGCAGCCGGGAGGCAGCGGCGGCGCAATCGTCAGCACGCCCTTCTGGTCGGTCCCCGACTCGCGGCCGGTCGCTTCGTCCACCAGCCTCACGTCGTAGCCGTAGACCGGGAAAGACGGGCTGCCGAACTTGCGCGGCGTGTCTTCCACGCCGGGCTGCGCGGAGAGGATCGGCCATCCGGTCTCGGTCTGCCAGTAGTTGTCGACGATCGCCACGCCGAGCGATTCGCTCGCCCAGCGGGCGGTGGGCTCGTCGAGCGGTTCGCCGGCGAGGAACAGGCGCTCGAGCGAGGACACGTCGTGCATCCTCATGTACTTCGGGTCCTGCTTCTTCAACACGCGGATCGCGGTCGGCGAACTGAACATCGTGCGCACCTTGTGCTCCGCGACGATCTTCCACCAGATGCCCGGGTCGGGATGGATCGGGAGCCCCTCGTACATGATGGTGGTCGAGCCATTGATGAGCGGCCCGTACACGATGTAGGAGTGCCCGACGACCCAGCCGATGTCCGAGGTCGTGAACATCGCCTCGCCCGGCGGCACCGCGAAGATGCGGCGCATCGAACTCGCGAGCGCCACAGCGTAGCCGCCGGTGTCGCGCTGGACGCCTTTCGGTGTTCCGGTGGTCCCCGACGTGTAGAGGATGTAGGACGGCTCCGAGGACTCGAGCCAGGCGCAGGGAACGCTCGCCGACAGGTGCTTCGCGCGCAGTTCCGCGTAATCCACGTCGCGTCCGCTCGTGCGCGCCATCGCCTTGTCGATCCCGCGGTCGACGATCAGCACCTTCGCCGGCGGATGCTTCGCGAGTCGCAGCGCCGCGTCGACCAGGTGCTTGTAGGGAACCGGCTTCCCGCCGCGCATGCCGGCGTCGGAGGTGACCATCGCCTTCGGCTGCGCGTCGTCGATCCGTGCGGCGAGCGACGCCGCGGCGAAGCCGCCGAACACCACCGAGTGGATCGCACCGATCCGCGCGCAGGCCAGCATCGCGAACGCCGCCTCCGCGATCATCGGCATGTACACCAGCACGCGGTCGCCCCTGCCCACGCCGAGCGAGGCGAGCACCGCGGCCATGCGGTTGACCTCGGCGTGCAGTTCCGCGTAGGTGAAAATCCGTCGGTCGCCGGTCTCGGTCGACAGGTAGACGAGCGCCGGCTGCGCCGCACGGTCCTTCAGGTGGCGGTCGACCGCGTTGTGGCAAAGGTTGGTGCGTCCGCCGACGAACCAGCGCGAGAACGGCGGCCGAGAGAAGTCGAGCACCTCGCGAAACGGCTCGTGCCAGTCGATGAGCGCCGCCTCGGCGCGCCAGAACGCTTCGCGGTCGTGGATCGAGCGATGGTGGAAGTCGCGGTAGCGGTCCATGACGGTCTCCTGCCTGTCTCGGGTGGGGCGCAGCCGGCCCTGCGCCCCATGCTGTCGCGTCGCCTCGCCGCCGACCATGATCGGCGTCAACACCGGCGGGGCCGGGCGACGCCGGCGGGGACCCTCCGCTACGGGTGCGTGTCCCGTCCGACGCGCACCACGGTGCGGCCGCGCACCATGCCCTTCAGGTACGCATCGAAATGGGTCGGCAGCTCCTCGAAGTCGATCGTGCGCACCTGATCGTGCACCCGGTCGGGACGCCAGTCGACCGCGAGCCGGTTCCAGATCGCCTGGCGCAGCGCCATCGGGCAGTTCGCGCTGTCGACTCCGAGCAGATGGACGCCGCGCAGGATGAACGGGGCGACGGTCGTGTGGAGCTTCATGTCGGCGGCAAGCCCCACCGCGGCGACGGTGCCGCCGACCTTCTGCATCGACAGGAGCCACGCGAGGATGTCGCCACCAAGGTTGTCGATCGCGCCGGCATAGGTGGCCGTGCCGAGTGGCCGGATCTTGGTGAGATCGATCGACTGGCGCGCCAGGACCTCTTTCGCCCCGATCGAACGAAGCCAGTCGCCTTCTTCCTTCGCCTTGCCGGTGATCGCGACCACTTGGTAGCCGAGCTTCGCGAGGATCTCGACCGCGACGCAACCCACGCCACCGGTCGCACCGGTCACGGCGACCGGGCCGCTGCCGGGCTTGAGCCCGTTGTGCTGCATCAGGTGGATGGCGAGCGCGGCGGTGAAACCCGCGGTCCCGAGCGTCATCGCGTCGAACGCGGTCATGCTCTCGGGACGCCGGACGACCCAGTCCCCGGGTACGCGCACGAACTCGCTGTAGCCGCCGTCGTGCGCGACGCCCATGTCGTAGGCGTGCACGATCACCTTGTCGCCCTTCTTCCAGCGCGCGTCGGAGGACTGCTCGACCGTGCCCGACATGTCGATCCCGGCGACGGTCGGGAACTTGCGCATGATGCGGCCGGTGCCGTTGTACGAGAGCGCGTCCTTGTAGTTGATGGTCGAGTACTTGGTCCGGACCAGCACGTCGCCGGGGTCGAGTTCGTCGACCTTGAGGTCGACGAAGCGGCTCGCGACGATCCCCTGGTCCTCGTAGGTGCGGTAGGCCTTGAACGTCTGCGCGTGGGTTTGCACGGGTGTCTCCTCCGGGTGGACTCTTGCGGGATTCAGGCGACCTCGGCCGGTGCTTCCGCGCGCGCCGCCTCGCGGCTGGCGTGCGGTTCCGCCATGTAGTCGTGGGTGCGCATCTCGGCGAGCCGGCTCGCCGTGCGCGGGAACTCGTGCGCCGCCGGTCCCTCGCGGTAGAGCGCCTCGGGCTCCGCCGCCGCCGACGCGACCAGCTTGACGCGGTGGTCGTAGAGGATGTCGACGAGCCAGGTGAACCGCCGCGCGAGGTCGGCGGTGTCCGGGCCCATCACCGGGATGCCGGAGACGAACACGACCGCGAAACGCCGTGCGATCTCGAGGTAGTCGCGTTGCGAGCGCGGACCGTCGCACAGCGCCGCGAAGTCGAACCACACGGTGCTGCCCGAGCGCCGCCGCGCGACGATCGTGCGGCCCTCGATCGCGAGCCGGCGGTCCTCGTCGGGTCCGTGCGCCATCGCGTCGAACCTTCGGGAGAGTTCGGCTTCCGCCGCCGGCCCCGCGGGAACGAGCCACGCCCGCCCCTGTTCGAGCGCCCGCAGCCGGTAGTCGACGCCGCCCTCGACCTCGACCACGTCGAGTTCGCGCTCGATCAGTTCGATCGCGGGCAGGAAGCGGTCGCGCTGGATGCCGTCCGGCCAGAGAAGGTCGGGCCGGAAGTTGGAGGTCATCACGAACACGGTGCCGCGCCCGAGGAGCGCCTGCAGCAGGCGCCCGAGAATCATCGCGTCCGCGATGTCGGACACGTGGAACTCGTCGAAGCAGATCAGGCGGTGGCGCTTGGAGATCCGGTCCGCGACCGTCGCGAGCGGGTCGGGCTCGTGCTTGAGCGTCGCGAGCCCCTCGTGCACGTCGCGCATGAATGCATGGAAGTGGACGCGCCGCTTGCGCCGGATCGCAACCGCGGCGAAGAACGCGTCCATCAGCAGGCTCTTGCCGCGGCCGACCCCACCCCAGAGGTAGACGCCGCGCGGAACCGCGGGCGGGGAGAGGAGGCGCCGGAGCGTCGACTGGCGGGCCGCGCGGAACGCTTCGAGTTCGCGCGCAAGGCGGTCGAGGCGCGCCGCGGCGGCGCGTTGCCCGGAATCCGGCACCCCTCCCCGCGCGGCCAGGTGCCGCTCGAGGATGGTGCCGACGGCCTGCCCGGCGACGGCTTCGTTTTCCCCCACGCGGCCGATCTTACGCCGTTCGCCGGAGGGAATCACGCGGCGCCGCGCAAGGCGCCGGTCAGAGATTGAGCGTGCGCTTCGCCACCGCCAGGGCCGCCTCCTTCGTGGCCTCGGACAGCGTGGGATGCGCGTGGCAGATGCGCGCGATGTCCTCGGACGAGGCGCCGAACTCCATCGCCATCACGCCCTCGGCAATGAGTTCGGAGGCCATCGGTCCGATCGCGTGCATCCCGAGCACCCGGTCGGTGGCCGCGTCGGCGAGGATCTTGACGAACCCGGTGGTCTCGCCCATCGCGCGCGCCCGGCCGTTGGCCGAGAACGGAAAACTGCCGACCCGGTAATCGACGCCTTCGGCCTTGAGGTCGCGCTCGGTCTTGCCGACCCAGGCGATCTCGGGCGCGGTGTAGATCACCCAGGGAATGGCGTTGAAGTCGACGTGCGGACGCTGTCCGGCGATGCGTTCGGCGACCGCCACGCCTTCTTCCTCGGCCTTGTGCGCGAGCATCGGCCCCCGCACCACGTCGCCCACCGCCCAGACGCCGGGAAGGTTGGTCCGGCATTCGCCGTCGACCAGGACGAATCCGCGCTCGTCCAGCTTCAAACCCGCGACGTCGGCCCCGAGGCCGGCCGTGTTCGGCACGCGGCCGATCGACACGATCAGCCGGTCGACGGTGGTCTTCTGCGCGGCGCCCTTGTCGTCGGTCCACTCGACCGTCACCTCGGCCTTGCCGGACTTCACGGCGGTGATCTTCACGCCGGTGTGGATCGCGAGCCCCTGCTTCGCGAACGCCTTCTGCGCTTCCTTCGCCACCGCTTCGTCGGCGGCGCCGAGGAAAGCCGGCAGCGCCTCGAGCACGGTCACCTCGGCGCCGAGGCGCCGCCACACACTGCCCATCTCGAGCCCGATCACCCCGGCGCCGACGACGCCGAGGCGCTTCGGCACCGCGGGGATCGCGAGCGCGCCGGCGTTGTCGAGGATGCGGACGTTGTCGAACGGCGCGCCCGGCAGCGCGCGCGGCGTGCTGCCGGTGGCGACGATCACCTGCTTCGCGGTGAGCGTCGCCGGCGCCGCGCCCTCCACCCGGATCGTCCATCCGCTGTCCGCCTTGCCAGCGAAGCTCGCACGCCCGTGGTGGAAGGCGACCTTGTTCTTCTTCAGCAGGAACAGGATGCCGTCGTTGTTCTGCGCGACCACCTTGTCCTTGCGCGCGAGCATGCGGCCCACGTCGATCGACAGGCCCTTCACGTCGATGCCGTGCTGGGCGAAGCCGTGGCCGGCGTGCTCGAAGTTCTCCGACGACTGAAGCAGCGCTTTGGACGGGATGCAGCCGACGTTGGTGCAGGTGCCGCCGGGGGCAGGCTTGCCGCCGTCGCGCGTCCAGTCGTCGACGCAGGCAGTCGAGAAGCCCAGTTGCGCCGCGCGGATCGCCGCGATGTACCCGCCGGGGCCGGCGCCGATCACGACGACGTCGAAGGTGTCGGGCATCGGCTACAGGTCCAGCAGGAGGCGCGCCGGGTCCTCGAGCGCGTCCTTGATCGCGACCAGCGAAAGCACCGCCTCGCGGCCGTCGATGATCCGGTGGTCGTAGCTTTGCGCGAGGTAGTTCATCGGACGCACGACGACCTGCCCGTTCTCGACCACCGCGCGGTCCTTCGTCGCGTGCACGCCGAGGATCGCCGACTGCGGCGGATTGATGATCGGCGTCGACAGCATCGAGCCGAACACGCCGCCGTTGCTGATCGTGTAGGTGCCGCCGGTCAGCTCCTCGACGGTCAGCTTGCCTTCCTGCGCGCGCTTGCCGTAGTCGGCGATCTGCTGCTCGATCTCGGCGATCGTGAGCTGGTCGGCGTCGCGCACGATCGGCACCACGAGGCCGCGCGGGCTGCCGACCGCGATGCCGATGTCGTAGTAGCCGTGGTAGACCACGTCGTTGCCGTCGATCGACGCGTTGACCAGCGGGTACTTGCGGAGCGCGTGGACCGCCGCCTTGACGAAGAAGCCCATGAAGCCCAGCTTGACGCCGTGCTCCTTCTCGAAGCGGTCCTTGTAGCGCGCACGCAGTTCGATCACCGGCGCCATGTTGACTTCGTTGAACGTCGTGAGGATCGCCGCGGTCGACTGCGACTGAACGAGGCGCTCCGCCACGCGCTGGCGCAGCCGGGACATCGGCACACGCTGCTCGGGACGCGATCCGCGCACCGCGGCGGCGGCCGCGGGTGCGGGGATCGCAACCGGTGCCGGCGCGGCCGGGGCAGCCGCGGGCCCGCCTTGCGCGACTGCCGCGAGGACGTCGCCCTTGGTGACGCGCCCCCCGCGGCCGGTGCCCGCGACGTCGCCGGCGGACATGCCCTGTTCGGCGAGCATCTTGCGCGCGGCGGGCAATGCGGCGGCGGCGGGAGATGCGGGCGCCGATGCTGCGGCCTTCGCGGCGGCCGGAGCCGCCGCCTTCTTCGCCGGCGCCGCGGCGGGTGCCGCCTCCGCGGCCTTCGCCTCGGTGTCGATCACCGCGATGACGTCGTTCGAGGTCACCGTCGCTCCGTCGCCCTTCAACACCTCGACCAGCACGCCGTCGCCGGGCGAGGGCAATTCGAGCACGACCTTGTCGGTCTCGATGTCGATCAGGTTCTCGTCGCGGCGGACCGCCTGTCCTGCCTTCCTGTGCCAGCTCACGAGGGTCGCCTCAGCGACGGACTCGGGAAGCTGCGGTACCTTGACTTCGATCTTCATGGGTGTGGGCCGGCCTCGCTCGCGCGGGTCCCGGTCAGTGCGCGACGATCATCTCGCCCGCGACCAGCTTCTCCGCGAACGCATCCTCGATCAACTGCTTCTGCTCGGCGACGTGCTTCGCCGCGTAGCCGACGGCCGGCGAGGCCGACACCGGCCGGCCAGCGAACGCAACCACCTGCGAGTCGAGGCTGTCCGCGCGCAGGTACGCGCGGAGCCGATACCAGGCGCCCTGGTTCTGCGGCTCCTCCTGGCACCAGACGACCTCCTTCGCCTTCGTGTACTTCGCCATCTCCGCCTTGAACTCGGCGTGCGGGAACGGATACTGCTGCTCGAGCCGGACGATTGCGATGTCGCGGACCTCGTTCTCGCGCCGGTGGGCGGCGAGATCGTAGTACACCTTGCCCGAGCACACGATGACGCGGCGCACCTTGGCGGGATCCACGCCGTCGACGTCGCCGATCACGCACTGGAACCGGCCGTCGGCGAGTTCTTCCATCGTCGACACCGCGTCCTTGTGCCGCAGCAGGCTCTTCGGGCTCATCACGATCAGCGGCTTGCGGTAGCGGCGGATCATCTGCCGGCGAAGCATGTGGAACACCTGCGCCGGGGTCGAGGGCACCACCACCTGCATGTTGTGCTGCGCGCAGAGCTGCAGGTAGCGCTCCGGACGCGCCGACGAGTGCTCGGGGCCCTGCCCCTCGTAACCGTGCGGGAGCAGCAGGACGAGCCCGCAGATGCGGCCCCACTT
Organism: Burkholderiales bacterium; assembly: GCA_020847675.1. Classification (GTDB taxonomy): domain Bacteria; phylum Pseudomonadota; class Gammaproteobacteria; order Burkholderiales; family Casimicrobiaceae; genus VBCG01. The sequence continues at coordinate 16,797 of JADLBN010000118.1, forward strand.
GACCTCGCCCGAACTGATGAACTGGTCGATGACCACCTGCGCGCCGTTGGCGAAGTCGCCGAACTGCGCCTCCCAGATCACGAGCTGCGAGGGCTCCGAGGTCGCGTAGCCGTACTCGTAGGCCATCGTCGCCTCCTCGGTCAGCACCGAGTCGATCACCTCGAAGCTCGGCTGCCCCTCCTTCACGTGCTCGAGCGGAACGTAACTTCCGCTGTCCCATCGCTCGCGGTTCTGGTCGTGAAGCACCGCGTGACGGTGCGAGAAGGTGCCGCGCCCGACGTCCTCGCCGGTCAGCCGCACGCCGTAGCCCTGGTCGAGAAGCGTCGCGTAGGCGAGCGTCTCGCCCATGCCCCAGTCGAGCTTTTGCTGGCCTTCGCCCATCGCCTTGCGATCGGCGATCACCTTGTCGACGCGCGAATGCAGCTTGAACTCGACCGGGATCGTCGTCATCTTCGCGGCGAGTTCCCGGAGCCGCGCCTTCGGGAAACGCGTGTCGGCCGGATCGGTCCAGTGGCTCGCCCGGTACGGCGTCCAGTCGACCGTGAACGGCGGCTTGTAGTTCGACAGGATCGTCTTGTTCGTGTGCTGGCCGCGGTCCATCGCCGCGCGATAGGCCGCGACCATCGCGTCGGCGTCGCCCGCCGCGATCACCCCGGCCTGCTCGAGGCGGTCCGCGTAGAGCTTGCGCGTCCCGGGGTGGTCGTGGATCTTCTTGTACATCAGCGGCTGCGTGACCATCGGCTCGTCGGCCTCGTTGTGGCCGTAGCGCCGGAAGCACACGAGGTCGATGAACACGTCCTTGCGGAACTTCTGCCGGTATTCGAACGCGATGTCCACCGCGAGGAGGCAGGTCTCGGGATCGTCCCCGTTCACGTGCAGGATCGGCGCGTCCACCATCTTCGCGATGTCCGTGCAGTAGGTGGTGCCCCGCGTGTCGCGCGGGTCGGAGGTGGTGAAGCCGATCTGGTTGTTGACGACGATGTGCACCGTCCCGCCGGTGGTATAGCCGCGGGTGTGCGCCATGTTCAGGCACTCCTGGTTGACGCCCTGCCCTGCGATCGCCGCGTCGCCGTGGATCACGACCGGGAGCACCTGGTCGCCGGTGCGGTCGCCGCGCCGGTGCTGGCGTGCGCGCACGCTGCCCTCGACCACCGGGTTGACGATCTCGAGGTGCGAGGGGTTGAACGCCAGCGTCACGTGCGCCGGGCCTCCGGGCGTCGCGATGTCGGACGAGAACCCCTGGTGGTACTTGACGTCTCCTGCGGGAAGGTCGTGCGCGGCCTTGCCCTCGAACTCGGCGAACAGGTCGGCCGGGATCTTGCCGAGCGTGTTCACGAGAACGTTGAGCCGCCCGCGGTGCGCCATGCCCATCACGATCTCCTGCACGCCGGACGCGCCGGCGCGCTGGATCAGGTGGTCGAGCATCGGGATCATCGTGTCGCCGCCCTCGCCGGAGAAGCGCTTCTGGCCCACGTACTTCGTGTGCAGGTAGCGCTCCAGCGTCTCCGACGCGGTCAGCCGTTCGAGGACGTGACGGCGCTGTTCCGGCGTGAACGAGGCGCGCGAGCGCGTCGGCTCGACGCGCTCCTGCAGGAAGCGCTTGGTCGCCGTGTCGGAGATGTACATGTACTCGAGGCCGATCGTGCGCGTGTAGGTCTCCTTCAGCGCGGCGTGGATGTCGCGCAGGCGCATGCGCGCGGGCCCGCCCCGGAACGAGCCCACGTCGAACTCGGTGTCGAGGTCGGCGTCGGAGAAACCGTAGGTCCTGAGGTCGAGGTCGGCGAGGTAGGCCGGCTCGTGGCGCTTGAGCGGATCGAGGTCCGCCTGGAAGAAGCCGAGCGTGCGGTACTTCGAGATCAGCCGCAGCGCGAGCACCTGCTTCGACATCGTGGTCGTGTCGACCATCGCGCCGCGCACCCGCCCGCTCTTCGCGAGATCGACGAACGACGCGACGACAGGCGCGTGAGGCACGTCCTGCGCATCGCCCTTGAGCTCCCCGAAGTACTCGGCCCATTCGGGCGGGACCGAGTCGGGGCGCGAGAGCCAGCTCTCGTAGAGTTCCTCGATGAACGGAGCGTTCGCCCCGAACAGGCTGGAGGTCGATTCCCACCGCTGCATGAGTCCCATCGTCTTGCCTCCCGGTGTCCGACACGGGGTCTGACACCGACGTCGGTGTCAGACACCGTGTCTGACACCGGGTTCGGGGTACCGCTTATCGCTGCTCGAGCGGCGGCACGCTGCGCCGCGTCGCCCCGCCGTAGAGCTGGCGCGGCCGGCCGATCTTGTACTCGGGATCGGCGATCATCTCGTTCAACTGCGCGATCCACCCGACGGTGCGCGCCAGCGCGAAGATCGCGGTGAACAGCGACACCGGGATGCCGATCGCCTTCTGCACGATGCCCGAATAGAAGTCGACGTTGGGGTAGAGCTTGCGCTGCACGAAATAGTCGTCCTCCAGCGCGATCTTCTCCAGCGTCATCGCGAGCCCGAACAGCGGGTCGTCGTGCAGGCCGAGCGCCTCGAGCACCTC
>JADLBN010000119.1 GCA_020847675.1 Burkholderiales bacterium
TCGTCCAGGTCGCGCTCAAGCACGGCCTCGACGAATTCCTGCTCGGCCACGAGCGCGTCCGCGGCCTGCGGCCGTTCGTCAACGGCGTGCTGTTCTGGCGCGACCTCTCGCGGCCGCGCGCGGAGCGGCTGCGGGCGGCGCTCGTCGACCTCGGCCCGATCTTCGTCAAGTTCGGGCAGATGCTCTCGACCCGGCGCGACCTCCTGCCGACCGACATCGCCGACGAACTCGCGAAGCTCCAGGACCGGGTGCCGCCGTTTCCGAGCGAGCAGGTGATCGCGACGCTCGAGCGCGTCTACGGCCGTCCCGTCGGCGAAGTGTTCGCGTCGTTCGAGCGCGAGCCGGTCGCGAGCGCGTCGGTCGCGCAGGTGCACTTCGCCGAACTCCCCGCGAAGGAGGGCGGTATTCCGACGCCGGTCGCGGTGAAGGTGCTGCGCCCGGAGATCCGCGGCGTCATCGAGAAGGACCTCGGGCTGATGCACGCCGGGGCGCTCCTGGTCGAGCGGCTGTGGACCGACGGCAAGCGGTTGAAGCCGCTCGCGGTCGTCGGCGAGTTCGAGAAGACGATCCGCGACGAACTCGACCTCACGCGCGAGGCGGCGAACTGCTCGCTCCTGCGGCGCAACTTCCGCCACTCGCCGCTGCTCCTCGTTCCCGAGGTGCACTGGGATTTCACCGAGCCGGAAGTGCTCGTGATGGAGCGCATGGCGGGCATTCCGATCGGGCGCATCGACGATCTGCGGCACGCGGGCATCGACCTTTCGCGGCTGTCGCGCGCGGGCGTCGAGATCTTCTTCACCCAGGTGTTCCGCGACGGCTTCTTCCACGCCGACATGCACCCCGGCAACATATTCGTCGCGACCGATGCGGCGAACCACGGCAAGTACGTCGCGCTCGATTTCGGCATCGTCGGAACGCTGTCGGAGACCGACAAGCGCTATCTCGCGGTGAACTTCCTCGCGTTCTTCCGCCGCGACTACCGGCGCGTCGCGACGGCGCACGTCGAGTCGGGCTGGGTGCCGGCGGGCACGCGCGTCGACGAGCTCGAAGCGGAGATCCGCGTCGTGTGCGAGCCGATCTTCGACCGGCCGCTATCCGAAATCTCCCTCGGCAAGGTGCTGCTGCAGCTCTTCCGCGCTTCGCGGCGCTTCAACGTCGAGATCCAGCCCCAGCTCACGCTCTTGCAGAAGACGCTGCTCAACGTCGAGGGCCTGGGTCGCCAGCTGGACCCGGGCCTCGACCTGTGGACCACCGCGATGCCGTTCCTCGAACGCTGGATGGAGGACCAGATCGGCCCGCGTGCGCTCGCGCGCCGGCTCGAAGCCGAGGCCCCCTACCTGATCGCCGCGCTGCCGGAGCTTCCGCGGCTCGTGCACCAGAGACTCGCTGCGACCAACACCGTCTCCGACCAGGCGCTCAAGGACCTCGCCGAAGCGCAGCGTGCACGCAACCGCTGGCTCGCGATCGTGGCGGCGCTCCTGGTGCTCGTGGCGGTCGAAATCGCGGTGCGGGGGGGCTGACCCCGGCTCCGTCGCAGGGGTCTGACACCAGCCTCCCGAAGCGATCCGACCCCGGCTCCGTCGCAGGGGTCTGACACCGGCTTCATCGGTGTCTGACCCCGGTTCTTCCCCGGGCGAGTCGCCGAATCGATCGAAAAAACTACGGTGTCAGACACCGGAAAGTCCGGTGTCAGACACCAGCCTCCCGTAGCGGTCCGACCCCGGCTCCGTCGCAGGGGTCTGACACCGGCTTCATCGGTGTCTGACCCTGGTTCTTCCCCGGGCGAGACGCCGAATCGATCGAGAAAACTACGGTGTCAGACACCGGAAAGTCCGGTGTCTGACACCAGCCTCCCGAAGCGGTCCGACCTCGGCTTCGCCGCAGGGGTCTGACACCGGCTTCATCGGTGTCTGACCCCGGTTCTTCCCCGGGCGAGACGCCGAATCGATCAAGAAAACAACGGTGTCAGACACCGGAAAGCCCGGTGTCAGACACCAGCGTCCCGAAGCGGTCCGACCCCGGCTCCGTCGCAGGGGTCCGACACCGGTCGCGGAAACCGACTACCTCGGCCTTACGGTCTTTTCGATCCGGTAGGTCTCGGGGCCTGCCGCTTCGGCCGTGCGCCGCGCCGCGCCGATTCCCGCGAGCGGCGCGCGCCGCAGGAAAGTGTTCGCCTCGCCCATGATGAAGCGCACCATGTCCTCGAGCGCGGGCTCCTCGATTGCAGCGGCCGGGAATTCGAGGGTCACCGCCTCGAAGCGGTCGATGTTGCGCATCGTGACCTCGACGTTCTGCCGCCTGTAGTCGGGCACGAAGCGGACCATCGCGACGACGGTGGGCTCGATCGTGAACACGCCCTGGCGCTGGCCGTCGACCTCGGTGTGGTACCTGAAGCGAAGCTGGCAGGCGTTCAAACGGCTCTCGATCCCCGCCACCGCTGCCGGCGGCGCCTTGACCACGATCGGCTTGTCGCCCGCGAGCTTGTAGAAGAACTCGATCTGCTCGATCACTTCCGACACACCCAGCGCCTTGCGCCGGAACGACAGGAAACCGCTGTCGAACCTGGGAGAGGCGATCGTCACGATGTCGTCGGCCCGGAACTCGTGGGCGACGACCGGCTTGATGACTTCGAGGTGGGCCACCGCCTCGTCCAGCCACTTGAACGCGCGCCACAGCCGGCGGTCGATCTCGCGGATCGACTCCTCGACCGGACGCCTCGAGGCATCGCCCTGACCGCGGACGGCGTCCGACTGGGCGCGCAGCGTCTCGAGCAGTGAACCGGCGGGCTTGTTCGTCGACATCGTCTCGAAGGTATCACAGGGGGCAGGAACGCCCTTCTCGGCCGTTCGGACAGGCGCCCCTCGAGCGCCCACACCCCGATCCGCAACCGGTTGCAAGGGTCGTGCCGCGGAAGCCGATGCGGCCGGGCGTCCGCATCGTGCCCTCTGCCCGTGCCACCCGTTACGAAGCTCGTTTCGCCGAGCGGCCTGACCAGCGACGGCGTCGCGGCGCGCCCATGATGCACTGCGCCATGGCTTACAATCCGCGCACCGCTCAATCCAGCCGGTCCGGAGGCTCGCGCCCGTGGCGCTGCTCGACATCCAGGGGGTCACGCGCCGGTTCGGCGATTTCACCGCGGTCGACCGCGTCAGCCTCGCGATCGAGGCCGGCGAGTTCTTCACGCTGCTGGGCCCCTCCGGCTGCGGCAAGACGACGCTCCTGCGCATGATCGCCGGGTTCGACGTCCCCGACGAGGGACGCATCGACCTCGACGGCGCGGATCTCGCCGACCGTCCGCCGGAGCGGCGCCCGGTCCGCACGGTGTTCCAGAGCTACGCGCTGTTCCCGCACATGACGGTCGAGGGCAACATCGCGTTCCCGCTCCAGATGGCCAGGGTCCCCCCGGCCGAGATCCCCGCCAAGGTTGCCGAGGCGCTCGAGGACGTGCGCCTTTCGGGGTTCGGCAGGCGGATGCCGCAGGAACTCTCGGGCGGCCAGCGCCAGCGCGTGGCGATCGCGCGCGCGCTCGTCACCCATCCTCGCGTGCTGCTGCTCGACGAGCCGCTGGCCGCGCTCGACGCGAAGCTGCGCGAGGAGATGCAGATCGAGTTGATCAACCTGCAGCGCGAGGTCGACATCACGTTCGTCTACGTGACGCACGACCAGACCGAGGCGCTCGCGCTGTCGCACCGGATCGCGGTGATGAACCACGGGCGCGTCGAGCAGCTCGACGAGCCGTCGCGCATCTACGGAGCGCCGGCGACCCGCTTCGTCGCCGACTTCATTGGTCAGTGCAACCTGCTCTCCGGCCCGGTCGTCGCGCGCGACGGCGGCATCCTGACCTTCGACGTGCCGGGCGTGGGCGCGGTGCGCGCCACCGCGGCGGAGGGACAGCCCGACGCCCGCCACGGCACGGTCGCGCTGCGTCCCGAGAAGATCCGCCTCGTCGCCGACCCGTCCGAAGCGGCCGCGCCCGCCGGGCCCCATGGGCGCGGCGCCCCCCACGGGGGGGAGGCTCGCGCAGCGAGCTTCGGGGGGGATCCCACCCACAATCACGTTCGCGGCCACGTCGCCGACCTGCTCTACATGGGCGACGTCACCGTCTACCGGGTCGAGACGCCCGGCGGCGCACGGATCGAGGCGCTGCTGGCGAACTCGCAGAGCGGGCGCGCCAAGTTCTTCGAGGTGGGCGACGCGGTCGAAATGAGCTGGGCCGTCGACGCCGGCCACACGATCGCCGGGTGAGGGCCGAACCGTGGCGGCGCGCGCGGGCGTGAACTGGGGCAAGTGGGCGGTGAGCGGTCCGCCGCTCGCCTATCTCATCGTCTTCTTCGCGGCGCCGACGCTCATCATGGCGCTCGCGTCGTTCCGCACGCCCGGCGACTTCGGCGGCCTCGCGCCGCTCGTCGCGCCGGACGGGACGCTCGACCTCAACCTCGAGAGCTACGCGCGGCTCGCCGAGAGCACCGCGTACGCCGAGGTGTTCCTGAAGTCGGTGATCTTCGCGATCGTCACCACGGTCGCCTGCCTCGTCCTCGCCTACCCGCTCGCCACGCTGATCGCGCAGAGCCCGAGGAAGTACCGCGACCTCCTGCTCCTCCTGGTGATCCTGCCGTTCTGGAGCAATTTCCTGATCCGGATCTACGCCTGGATGATCATCCTCGGTCCCAACGCGGCGCTCGCGCGGGGCCTGAACGGCGTACTCGCCCTCTTCGGGGTGGAGCCGGTGCCGCTCCTGTTCAGTTCGTTCGCCGTGTTGGTGTGCCTCGTCTACGTGCACCTGCCTTTCATGGTGCTGCCGCTGTACGCGAATCTGGAGAAGCACGACCGGGCGCTCCTCGACGCCGCACAGGATCTCGGCGCCAACGCCTGGCAGCGCTTCTGGCGGATCACCTTCCCGCTGTCGCTGCCGGGCGTCTACGCGGGCGCCGCGCTGGTGTTCATCCCGGCGCTCGGGATCTTCGCGATCCCCGACATCCTCGGCGGCCCCAACGACACGCTGATCGGCAACCTGATCAAGCAGCAGTTCCTCGAGACGCGCGACTGGCCGTTCGGGAGCGTCCTGTCGATCGTGCTCACCGTCGCGGCGCTCGCGCTCGCGGGTCTCGCCGCGTGGATCGGCAGGCGGGGCAGCGCGGGAGCCGCCCGTGCGTAAGGGCCGCGCGGCGCTGTGGGCGGCGGCGATCGTCGCCTACCTGTTCCTGTATCTGCCGCTCGCCATCGTCGTCGTCTACTCGTTCAACGACTCGCGGCTCAATGCCGAGTGGGTCGGCTTCACGCTCGACTGGTACCGGAAGCTCGCGGGCAACGACGAGATGATCTCGGCCGCGATCAATTCGCTCGCGATCGCGCTGGTCGCGAGCCTCGTGTCGACCGCGCTGGGCACGATGGCGGGGGTGGCGATGCACCGCTACCGGTTGCGCCTGCTGCCGGTTCTGGTGCTGACGCCGATCGCGGTCCCCGAGATCCTGATGGGCGTGGCACTGCTGATCTTCTTCGTCCTGCTGAACTTCACGCTCGGCCTGGTGTCCGTCGCGCTGGCGCACATCGCGTTCTGCATCGGTTTCGTGGCCATCGTGGTCCGCGCCCGACTCGCCGGGATGGACGAGAGCCTCATCGAGGCGGCGCGCGACTGCGGGGCGACGCCGTGGCAGGCGTTCCGGCGGATCACCCTCCCGCTGATCATGCCCGGGGTGATCGCGGGCGCGCTGATGGCCTTCACGCTCTCGATCGACGATTTCGTGATCACCTTCTTCACGGCTGGCGCCGGGACGGTTACGCTGCCGCTCCAGATCTACTCGATGATCAAGATCGCGGTCACTCCCGAGGTCAACGCGGTGTCGACGCTGCTCATGCTGCTGACGCTCGTGCTGATCCTCGTCGCCGCCCGCCTGTCCCCAAGCCTCCTGCGAACCCGACCGGACTGACGCCATGAAGCCTCGCATCCTCGCCCGCGCCCTCACCGCCGGCCTCGTCGCCTTCGCGGCCGCGCGTCCCGCGGCCGCCGCCGACAAGCTGCACCTCTACAACTGGAACAACTACATCGCACCGGAGACGATCAAGCGCTTCGAGGCCGAGTGCAAGTGCGAGGTCGTGCAGACCTACTATTCGGACAATGAGGAACTGCTCGCGAAACTCGCCGCCGGCGCGAAGGGCTACGACGTCATGGTCCCGACCGGCGGCACCGTCGAGGCGCTGATCAAGGGCGGCCAGCTCCAGCCGCTCGATCTTGCGAAGCTCCCGAACCTGAAGAACGTCGACCGCGTCTACCTCAACACCCGGTGGGACCCGGGCAACAAGTACTCGGTGCCCTACGCGATGTCGACGACGATCCTGGGCTACAACGACCAGAAGATGAAGGAACTCGGCCTCCCGACCGACACCTGGGCGGTGATCTTCGACCCGAAGTACCTCGAGAAGGTGAAGGGGCGGGTGACGGTCCTCGACAGCCAGTCCGAACTCTTCGCGGCCGCGCTCAAGTACCTCGGCTACTCGGTGAACGACGTCGACGAGAAGCACTGGCGCCAGGCCGCCGACCTGATCAAGAAGGCGAAGCCGTACTGGGCCGCATTCAACGCGTCCTCCTACATCAAGGAGCTGACGGTCGGCAACATCTGGCTCGCGCACGGCTACAGCAACGACATCTTCCAGGCCGACCAGGACGCGCAGGCCGCCGGGCGCAAGTTCCGTATCCTGCAGGGCATGCCGAAGGAAGGCGCCGTCCTCGCGGTCGACAACATGGTGATCCACAAGAACGCGCCGCGCCCGGACCTCGCGCACAAGTTCATCAACTTCATGCTGGACGGACGCAACTCGGCCGAGCTCACCAACCTGATCGGCTCCGGCAACCCGAACCTCGACGCCTCGAAATACATCAAGCCGGAGCTGAAGGCGCTGCCCGCCGTGTTTCCGCCCAAGGAGGTCGCGGCGACGCTCGAGCAACTGGGCGAGCTCACTCCGGCGCAGCGCCGTCTGCGCAACAAGCTCTGGACCGAGATCAAGGCCGCGAGGTAGGCGAGGGCGCGGCTCCGGATCAGGCAAGTCCCGGGGCAGGCGCGGCCAGTCCGGGGCCAGACCCGGATGGCCCCGGGGCGAATCGGGGACAGACCCCAATTTCGCCCGGTTCGCTGAAATTGGGGTCTGTCCCCGATTTGAAGGCCGCGCGCTGAGCGATTGCCTCGCGGTGCCGGGCGCGTGCCCGGCACCGGAGGGGCGTTCTTCCCCCGCTTCGGCGGCCCCGGGTCGCGCCCGTGCGATGATGCCGCCATGACGAGCGCCACCCTGCGGGTCGAGCGTCTCTCCCCCGCCAAGCGCGCCGACTACCTCGCGTTCTTCGATCACGAGCGTGGCGCCGCGTTCTCCGACAACCCCGGGTGGGCGCGCTGCTACTGCCAGTTCTACCGTACCGCACGAGCGATCGACTGGAAGGCGTCCACCGGCGTCCAGAATCGGGCGGCCGCGTCGGCTTCGGTCGCGTGCGGCGAGGCGGAGGGCTACCTCGCGAAGGCCGGTGACGAGACCGTCGGCTGGCTCCACGCCGCGCCGCGCCACAAGCTGCCGCACGCGTTCGAGCGGCTCGGCGTCGATCCGACGCCGCTCGACCTGCCGCCGCAGGACGCCGCCGTCATCGTCTGCTTCGTGATCGCGCCGGCGTGGCGGCGCCGCGGCGTGGCGTCGGCACTGCTCGACGGCGCGCTCGCCGACCTCGCCGCACGCGGCATCGCCTTCGTCGACGCGTTCCCGTTCAAGGCCGGCGACAGCACCTCGGCCGCCGACCACTACCACGGACCCGCGTCGCTGTTCGCCTCGCGCGGCTTCGAGCCCGTCGCCCAGACCGGCGACCTGACCGTCGTGCGCAAGCACCTCGCGCCGGAAACCCGGTGTCAGACACCATCGCGATCCGAGGATCGCAATGGTGTCTGACACCGCAGTCGGCGACGCCGGGGTGCGTGGCGGCCATACGCTGCTGCCGCACGCGCTCGCCGCCCTGTACGCGCTCGCAATCGTCTACGCGAGCCTGCAGCCGTTCGGCGACTGGATCGCTCCGCCCGAGGGCACTCCCTTCTGGCTGTTCTCGCCAGGCGCGATGCGCTGGCCGCGCTACGACGTGATCGCCAACGTCATTGCCTATCTGCCGCTCGGGGCGTTCGTCGCGCTGGTTCCGCGCAGGGCGTCGCCACGCCGCCGCATCGTCCTCGGCGCGTTCGCGGGATTCGTGCTGTCGTTCGCGATGGAATCGCTGCAGGCGTGGATTCCCCCGCGGGACGCGAACGTGCTCGACCTCGCGTCGAACACCACCGGCGCGCTCGCCGGCGCACTGGCGGCCGCGGCGATCGCGCGAAGCCCCGACGCCCGCGCCCGGCTCTCGGCGTGGCGGCGAGATCTGTTCCTGCCGGGCGCCCTCGGGGACTTCGGCATCGCGCTCCTGGCGATGTGGCTCGTGGCGCAGGTCAATCCCGCGATCCCGCTGTTCGCGGTCACGTTCGACCCGACCACCGAACGGCTCGTCTCGGCCGTGCCCGGATCGGATTCCGCGTCGGTGGTCATCGAGGCGGCCGAAAGCGCCTTCCAGCTGCTCGGCGTCGGCCTCTTCCTCGCGCTGCTCCTGCGCCACCGGCGGCACGCGGGCGCCGCGGTGCTCCTCCTCATCGGCGCAGCGCTCCTGCTCAAGGTCGTCGCCGCGCTCCTGCTGCTCAAGCCCGCCGCCTGGGAAGGGTGGTTTCGCCCGGGCGTGTCGACCGGCGCCGCGCTCGGCGCGCTCGCGCTGCTCGCCGCGATCGCGCTGCCGCGACCGGCGATGATCGCGCTGTGCGGCGTCGCGCTCCTGACGTCACTGCTGACGCCGGTGTTCGCGTCCGACATGTTCGACGCGCGCGTGCCGCTCACGCTGTTCTCCTGGCGCTACGGCCACCTGCTCAACTTCAACGGCCTCACCCACACCGTGCTGCTCCTCTGGCCCGTGGCTGTTGCCGCGTGGCTCTTCGCGCTGTCGGGGCGACCGGCCTGGGGCGCGCCGCAGGCCACGGACTGAGGGCGCAGAGCCGGGGATGTCCCGGCGCAGGCGAGCATCCGCCCTGGCCGAGCGCCGGAATCGCGGCCGGCCCGCGTCGAGGCGCCACTCGCGGCGTGGTGGAGCACGCCCCGGCTACAATGGCTTCTTTCCCGCGACCGGCCGCCGATGAGCTACTTCCAGCGCCACGTCTTCTTCTGCTGCAACGAGCGCGACGCGCCCGACAAGTGCTGCGCGAGCGCCGGCGCCGCGAAGATGCAGAAGTACGCGAAGGACCGGGTGAAGTCGCTGAATCTCTCGGGTCCGGGCAAGGTCAGGATCAACCGGTCCGGCTGCCTCGACCGCTGCGAGGAGGGCCCCTGCCTCGTCGTGTACCCCGAGGCGGTCTGGTACACCTACGTCGACCAGGACGACATCGACGAGATCATCGACCGGCACGTCGTCAACGGCGAAGTGGTCGAGAGGCTGCGCATTTGACCACCGGCTTCGCCGCCGCGACCGCGCGCACCGTCGTCGCCGGCCCGGCCGGTGCGCTCGAGATCGCCGCGAGCACGCCCGGCGAAGTCCGCGGCATCGCTCTGGTCGCGCATCCCCACCCCGAGGGCGGCGGCACGCTCGACAACAAGGTCGCGCAGACGCTTGCGAGGGCCTTCTACGCGCTCCGCTACGCGGCCGTGCGCTTCAATTTCCGCGGCGTGGGCGCGTCGGAAGGTTCGTTCGACAACGGTCTCGGCGAGACCGATGACGCGCTCGCGGCGCTCGCCTGGGCGCGCGGACGCTACGGCACGCAGCTGCCGGTGGCGCTGGCCGGATTCTCGTTCGGCTCCTACGTGCAGACGCGCGTCGCAAAGCGGATCGACGCCGAGCGCCTCGTGCTGGTCGGGCCGGCGGTGAAGCGCTTCGCGGTCGAGACGGTGCCCGCCGACACGATCGTCGTCCACGGCGAAGCCGACGAGATCGTGCCGCTCGCCGACGTGTTCGACTGGGCGCGCCCTCAGGCGCTGCCGGTCGTCGTCTTCCCGGGTTGCTCGCACTTCTTCCACGGCCGCCTGCCGCAGTTGCGCGACACGGTGGTCGGCCTGTGGCATCGCGGGCCGCTGCCCGCCGACGAGTGATGGCGTCGATCGTCGAGCGCGTGCTGCCCGGCCGCACCGGCGCGACACGCGACCGCGTGCTGTCGGTGCAGGGCCTCGTCAAGCGCTACGGCGGTCACGACGTCGTGCGCGGGCTGTCGTTCGAGATCCGCCGCGGCGAGTGCTTCGGACTGCTCGGCCCCAACGGCGCCGGCAAGACGACGACGCTGCGCTGCTGCCTCGGGCTCGTGGAGCCCGACGACGGGACGATCGAGTTGTGCGGCGAACCGGTGCCGAAGGCGGCGCGAGAGGCGCGAGTGCGCGTCGGCGTCGTTCCGCAGGCGGACAACCTCGACCCTGACTTCTCGGTGACCGAGAACCTCGTGGTCTACGGCCGCTACTTCGGCATCGACCGCGCGACGCTGGATGCGAGGATCCCGAAGCTGCTCGAGTTCGCCGGCCTCGCCGCGAAGGCGAAGGCGCAGTTGCGCACGCTCTCCGGCGGCATGAAGCGCCGCCTGACGCTCGCACGCGCGCTCGTCAACGACCCCGAATTGTTGATCCTCGACGAGCCGACCACCGGGCTCGACCCGCAGGCGCGCCACCTGATCTGGGACGGGCTGCGCAACCTGCTCGCGCAGGGCAAGACGATCCTGCTCACCACGCACTTCATGGACGAGGCGGCCCGCCTCGCGACTCGGCTCGCGGTGATCGACCACGGGCGCATGATCGCCTGCGATGCGCCGCGCGCGCTGATTGCCGAGCACGTCGAGCCGGAGGTCGTCGAGGTCTACGGCGATGCTGCCAGGGCATGGGCCAACGCGCACGGGCGCAGGCTGTCGAAGCGCCTCGAGATCGCGGGTGAGACCGCGTTCTGCTACGCGATGGACGCGCAGCCGCTGCTCGCGGACCTCGCCGCGCGCGGCGGGGTGCGCTACCTGCATCGCCCCGCGAACCTCGAGGACCTGTTCATCAAGCTCACCGGCCGCGAGCTGCGCGACTGACCGCGATGGCCGAGACGTCTGCGCTTCCCACCCGCTTTGCCACTCCTCCGGCGCTCTCGCTGCGCTTCGTGCCGGTGTGGCGGCGCAACCTGCTCGTCTGGCGCAAGCTCGCGTTCGCGAGCCTGCTCGGCAACATCGCCGACCCGCTCTTCTACATGCTCGCGCTGGGCTACGGGCTCGGCGCGCTGGTCGGCGAAGTCGGAGGCATGCCCTATGTCGCGTTCATCGGCACCGGCATGGTGTGCCAGAGCGCGATGTTCACCGCGTCGTTCGAGGGGATGTACTCGGCCTTCTCGCGCATGCACGTGCAGCGCACCTGGGAGGGGATCATCAACGCGCCGATCGCGCTCGACGACGTCGTGCTCGCCGAGTGGATCTGGTCCGCCACCAAGGCCGCGATGTCGACGGCCGCGATCCTCGCGGTGCTCTTCGCGCTGGGCTTCGGTCGCACCTGGCTCGCGCTGTGGATCCTGCCGCTCGGCTTCCTCGTGGGTCTCGTGTTCGGCGGGTTCGGACTCCTGATGACTTCGCTCGCGCCCGGCTACGAATTCTTCACCTATTTCTTCACGCTGGTGATCACGCCGATGCTGCTCCTGTCCGGAGTCTATTTCCCGGTCGACCAGTTGCCCGGCTGGCTCGCCGCGACCGCGAACGTGCTGCCGCTCAAGCACGCGATCGACCTCGCGCGCCCGCTCATGCTCGCCCGCGCTCCCGATGCGGTCGCGCAACACGTCGTCGTGCTCCTCGCCTACGCGGGGATCGCATACTACGCCGCGCTGGTGCTCACCCGCCGGCGGCTCCTCCGATGACGGTGTCAGACACCGTGTCTGACACCGGTTCGACGGCTTCATGATGCTGACGGTCAAGGCGCTGCACATCATCTTCGTGATCGCCTGGTACGCGGGGCTCTTCTACCTGCCGCGGCTCTTCGTCTATCACGCGCAGTGCGCCGCCGACGACCGCGCCGGCATCGAGCGGTTCAAGGTAATGGAGCGCAAGCTCTACCGCGGCATCATGACGCCCTCGGCGGTGCTGGCACTCGCGTTCGGCCTGTGGCTGTGGCTGGGCTACGGCATCAGCGGCGGCTGGCTGCACGCGAAGCTCGCGCTGGTGGTGGTCCTGGTCGTGTTCCACCTCTACCTCGGCCGCCTCGTCCGTGCGTTCGCGGAGGACCGCAACCGCCACGGACACGTGTTCTACCGCTGGCTCAACGAGATTCCCGCGCTGCCGATCCTCGTCGCGGTCGTCTTCCTCGCAGTGCTGAAGCCGTTCTAGATGGCGCCGCCCGCCAACCTGCCCCGCAACCTCGCCTCGGACGCGCCGCCCGCCCGCGACGGCCGGACGTTCGCGCCGTGACCGAGTCCTTCTTCGCGCCCTGCCCGCGCGGCCTCGAAGCCGCGCTCGCCGACGAACTGGGCCGCCTCGGGGCAGCGTCGGTCGCTCCGGTCGACGGTGGCGCGGGCTTCGCGGGCACCCTCGAACTCGCGTACGCGGTGAATCTCGAGTCGCGGATCGCGAGCCGCGTGCTGTGGAAGGTAGGCGGCGGCATCTACCGCGACGA
>JADLBN010000120.1 GCA_020847675.1 Burkholderiales bacterium
CCATGTCGCGCATCACCTTGGTCCAGAAGCGCGCGTAGAGGAGGTGCAGGATCGCGTGCTCGATGCCGCCGATGTACTGGTCCATCGGCATCCAGTAGTCGTTGCGCGCGTCGACCATCGTCGGCGCGTCCGGGCACGCGTAGCGCATGTAGTACCAGGACGAGTCGACGAACGTGTCCATCGTGTCGGTCTCGCGCTGCGCGGGCTTGCCGCAGCGCGGGCAGGGCACGTCGAGGAAGTCGCGGCGCTTCGCGAGCGGGTTGCCGCTGCCGTCGGGCACGCAGTCCTCGGGGAGCACCACCGGCAGGTCCTTCTCGGGCACCGGGACCGCGCCGCACGCGGCGCAGTGGATGATCGGAATCGGCGTGCCCCAGTAGCGCTGGCGCGAGCTGCCCCAGTCGCGCAGGCGGTACGTGGTCCTCTTCTCGCCCAGGTCTTTCGCGGCGAGGTCGGCGGCGATCGCGTCGACGGCAGGGCCGTACGCGAGGCCGTCGTACTTGCCCGAGTTCACGCAGCGGCCGCGCGCCTTGTCCTCGTACCACGGCTTCCACTCGCGGTCGTCGAAGGCTTCTCCCTCGATCGCGATCACCGGCAGGATGCGCAGCCCGTACTTGCGCGCGAACGCGAAGTCGCGCTCGTCGTGCGCGGGCACGCCCATCACCGCGCCGTCGCCGTAGCTCATCAGCACGTAGTTGCCGACCCACACCTCGACCTGCGCGCCGGTGAGTGGGTGCGTGACGTAGAGCCCGGTCGGCACGCCTTCCTTCTCCATCGTCGCGAGGTCGGCTTCGATGACGCTGCCCCGGCGCGCCTTCTCGACGAAGTCGCGCACGTGCGGCGAGCGCTCGGCGGCGACTGCGGCGAGCGGATGCTCGGGCGCGACCGCGACGAAGGTCACGCCCATGATCGTGTCGGCGCGCGTGGTGAACACGTACATCCTGCCGTCGCCGACCTGCTGGCCGCGCTCGTCGCGGATGGCGTGGGGGAACGCGAAGCGCACGCCTTGGCTCTTGCCGATCCAGTTCGCCTGCATGGTCCGGACGCGCTCGGGCCAGCCGTCCATGCGGTCGAGCGAGGCGAGGAGTTCCTCGGCGTAGTCGGTGATCTTGAGGTAGTAGCCGGGGATCTCGCGCTTTTCGACCAGCGCGCCGGTGCGCCAGCCGCGCCCGTCGAGCACCTGCTCGTTCGCGAGCACCGTCTGGTCGACCGGGTCCCAGTTCACGACCTGCGTCTTGCGGTAGGCGACGCCGCGCTCCAGCATCTTCAGGAAGAACCACTGGTTCCAGCGGTAGTACGACGGGTCGCAGGCGGCGATCTCGCGCGACCAGTCGATCGCGAGGCCCATGGCCTGCATCTGCCGCTTCATCGTCGCGATGTTCTCGCGCGTCCACTTCGCCGGCGGCTGGCCGCTCTTCATCGCGGCGTTCTCGGCCGGCAGGCCGAACGCGTCCCAGCCCATCGGCATCAGCACGTTGTGGCCGCGCATGCGCAGATGCCGCGCCATCACGTCGTTGATCGTGTAGTTGCGCACGTGCCCCATGTGCAGGCGGCCCGACGGATAGGGCAGCATCGACACGCAGTAGACCTTGCCTTTCGGGCGACCGGCGTCGTCGTCGCGCGCGCGGTACGCGTCGGCGTCGCGCCACGCGGCCTGCGCGGCGGATTCGATCGCCCCGGGGTCGAAGATCGGCGGTTCGGGAGTCATCGGAATACCGGTGTCAGACACGGTGTCAGACACGGTGTCTGACACCGGGGTGGCGGAAAGGGCAGATTCTACTCGGGCAGCCCGGCGACCAGCACCCAGACACCGATCGCGGCGAACATCACGGCGGCGGCGATGCGGATGGCCTTCAGCGGCAGGCGCTCGGCGGCGAGGTTGCCGGCGAACACGACCGGCACGTTTGCAGCCATCATGCCGAGCGTCGTGCCCACGACGACCGCGGCGAGCGAATCGAATTTCGCCGCGAGCATGACGGTCGCGACCTGCGTCTTGTCGCCCATCTCGGCAAGGAAGAAGGCGATCACCGTCATCCCGAAGACGCCCCATCGACCTTGCCGGGCGGCGCGCGTCTCGTCCAGTTCGTCCGCCTTCAGCGCCCAGAGTGCGACGGCGAAGAACGCCGCGGCGAGGATCCAGCGCATCAGGTCCGCCGGCACGACGCCGCGCACCCAGTTCCCCACCCATCCGGCGAGGGCGTGATTGGCGAGCGTCGCGACGAGGATGCCGGCCACGATCGGCCAGGGCCGGCGGTAGCGCGCGGCCAGGACGAGCGAGAGCAGTTGGGTCTTGTCGCCGATTTCCCCGAGGGCGACGACGCCGAACGAAACGAGGAGCGCTTCCATGGGACGGGGGACCGGGCAGACGCGAGGACGGAAGGCAGCGAGGCGGCCTGCCCGATCCCGCGGGTGGCGCCTGTTGCCTCCGGTCTCGCCACGGGTCGCCGACGGCGGCCCCGGACGCGCCATGGCCGAAACCGCCAGCCAAGTATGTTGACGCGCCCCCCTCGCCACCACGGCGAGGTCGGCTACTCCCCGAAAGGAGCGGGCATTCTAGCAGAGGATCGGCGCCACTCATCCGGGGGAACCCGGGGTCGTCCCTGCCTCGGGTGGCACAATCGCGGAATGCGGGAACCGATCGAGCGGTTCGCCCGTCCATTCGGGTTGGGTTTGCGACCGGCTTCGGCGGCCATGCTCCACGCGGCCGAAAACCGGGACTGACCCGGAATCGGCACGAGCCCGAGTCCGCCCATCCGACCGCGCCATCCATGCTCCTGACCCGACCATCTCCAGCCATTTCGCGCCTGCGCGCCGGGATCGGGGTGCTCGCGTTGGCTTTGGCGGCTTCGGGGCAGGCCGCGCCGGTCGCGACGCCCAACGTCGAGGCCGAACTGGTTCCGGCGACCACGGCGGCCGTTCCCGGCCAGCCGCTCACGGTGGCACTGCGCCTCAAGCATCGCGAGGGCTGGCACACGTACTGGCGCAACCCCGGCGACACGGGGCTCCCGACCACGATCGAATGGAAGCTGCCTCCGGGGGTCAGCGCGGGGACGATCGACTGGCCTGCGCCGATGAGCCTTCCGGTCGGCCCCCTCGTCAACTACGGCTACGAAGGCGAGATCTTCCTGCCGACGCGGCTCGCAGTGCCGGCCGAGGCGAAACTCGGTTCGACGCTGGCGCTCGCCGCGCGCGTCGATTGGCTGGTCTGCAAGGAGATCTGCATCCCGGAGGGCGCCGACCTCGAACTCTCGCTGCCGGTCGAGAACGCCGCGGGGCCGCACCCGCGCTGGGGCGCTCCGATCGCCGCGACGATCGCGGCGCTGCCCAGGCCCCTAGAAGGCTGGAAGATCGCCGCGCTGGGCGAAGGTCAGCGGGTAAAGCTCACGCTCACGCCCCCCGCGGGCGCCGCCGATCCCGGCAAGCTCCGCTTCTTCCCGCACGACGAGGGGCGCATCGAGGCGTCGGCTCCGCAGACCGCGACGAAGGAGGGTGCTGCACACGTTCTGTCGCTGCCGGTCGCCTATCAACTCGCGCCCGGCTTCACGCGCGTCTCGGGCGTCATCGCGGGCACGGACGGTTTCGGCGGCACGAAGGCCGCGACGATCGACGTCGCGCTCGCCGGCTCCGTCGTGGCGGGCCCCAAGCCGACCGACGCGGTCGCACCGCCGGTGGCGCTCGCCGCGCCCGCGGCAGGGACGATGTCGCTGTGGCTCGCGGTGCTCCTCGCGTTCGCGGGCGGCTTGATCCTCAATCTGATGCCCTGCGTGCTGCCGGTGCTCTCGATCAAGGTGCTGGGCTTCGCGCAGCACCACGACTCGCGCGCGACGATGCGCCGCGAAGGCCTCGCGTACGGCGCCGGGGTCCTCGTCACCTTCCTCGGCCTCGCGCTGCTGATGCTCGCGTTGCGCGCCGCGGGCGAGCAACTCGGTTGGGGTTTCCAGCTCCAGTCCCCGCTGTTCGTGACCTTGCTCGCGGTGCTGTTCTTCACGCTCGCGCTCAACCTGTCCGGCGTGTTCGAGTTCGGGCAGTTCGCGCCGGCGTCGGTCCGCGGCTGGACGTCGAAGAACCGCACGCTCGACGCGTTCGGCACCGGCATCCTCGCGGTGGTCATCGCCTCGCCCTGCACCGCGCCGTTCATGGGAGCCGCGCTCGGTTTCGCGCTCGGTCAACCGATGGTCCAGACGTTGACGGTGTTCGTCGCGCTCGGCCTCGGCATGGCGCTGCCCTACGTGCTGCTCGCCTGGTTCCCGGCGTGGCGGCGCATCCTCCCGAAGCCGGGGGCGTGGATGCTGCGCTTCAAGCAGTTCCTCGCGTTCCCGCTCTACGCGACGGTCGCGTGGCTCGCCTGGGTGCTCGGGATGCAGATCGACGTCGACGCGGTGCTGCGGCTCGCGTTCGTTCTGATCGCGGTCGCGTTCGCGGCGTGGGCCTGGCACGCGTCGAGAACCGGCGGCGGCAGGGCCTGGCGCTGGCTCGCGGTGACCGCGATGGTCGGCGCTGTCGCGGTTGCCCACCCGCTTGCGGTGCCGGAGGCGCCCGCAGGGGCGACGGCCAAGGCGTCCGCCGACGCCTCCGAAATCTGGAAGCCCTATTCGCCGGCGAACCTCGACCGGCTCCGGGCGGCCGGCCCGGTGTTCGTCGATTTCACCGCCGCCTGGTGCGTAACCTGCCAGGTCAACAAGCGGCTGGTGCTCAACGACCGCAGCGTCGTCGACGCCTTCGGGGAGCGTGGTGTCGTGCTCATGCGCGCGGACTGGACCCGTCGTGACCCGGACATCACGCGCGCGCTGGCGGGACTGGGACGCAACGGCGTCCCGGTGTACGTGCTCTACCGGCCAGGGAAGGAGCCGCTGCTGCTGCCCGAAGTGCTCACGTCGGCCGTGGTGAGGGACGCGCTCGCGACGCTGTAGCGATCGGGGGCTGTGGCACGCGAACAGGGGAGAAGGCGCCCGAGGAGTCGGACCCGCTTTCGAGACGGAACGGATTCGAAGCGACACCGCGGTCACCGGCCCGTCCATCGGGCGGCCGCCTGGCGCCTCCGGCGGAGTCCGAGCCGGACTTCGGAACTTCGGCCCGCGGGGCCGGGTCGAAGCTGACGTAGCTTCTTGAAGGGCGCGGCGCCGATCACCGCCGCGCGGGTGAGGCAGACGGGCCGGGCGACCGGCCCTTTGCCTTTCCGGCTTCCGTCAGCGCGCACCGGCCACAGGCGTCCCGCCGCCAGGCGTCTCCCACCACCCGCCGCCCACGGCCTGGAACAGCGCCGCCGTGTCGGCGAGCCGTGCCGCGGCGGCCCGCGAGCGTTCGAGTTCGGCCTCGAGTCGCTGGCGCTCGGCGTCGAGGAGTTCCAGTTGGCTCACTCCTCCGAGGGCGTAGCGCTCGCGCGTGATCGCGTACGCGCGCTGCGTTTCCCGGGCCGCTTCCGAGCGCGCCGCGAGCGCGTGCGCGTCCTGCTCCAGCGCGCGCAGCGCGTCGGCGACGTTGGCCACGCCCAGCAGCACCGCTTCGCGGTACCCGGCGAGCGCTTCGTCGTACGCCGCGATCGCCTCGCGCTTGCGGGCGTTGAGCTCGGGCCAGCGGAGCAGCGGCTGCACGAGCGCGATCCCGATGTTCCAGACGTTGGCGCCGCTGCCCAGCACGTCCTCGATCTTGGTGCGATCGGACGAGATGCCGCCGGAGAGCGTGAGCCGCGGATAGAGGTTCGCCTCGGCCACCCCGATCGCGGCGCTGGCGAGGTGCAGGCGCGCCTCGCTCGCGCGGATGTCGGGCCGCTGCCGCACGAGGTCGGCGGGAACGACGAGCGGCACGTCGCGCGGGAGCGTGAAATCGGCGAGCGCGAACACGGGTTGCGACGCCTCGGCCGGCGTCGAGCCGGTGTAGACGGCGAGCGCGTGCTTCGTCTGCGCGAGGTCCCGCTCGAGCGGCGGAATCGCGGCACGCGTCTGCGCGAAGAGCGCGCGCTGGCGGGCGACGTCGACCGCGGAGACGGCGCCGAGCGCAAGACGCTGCTCCGCGATCGAGAGGAGCTTCGACTGGGCATCGAGGATCGAGCGCGCCGAGGCGATCTGGTCGCGCAGTTGCGCCGTGCGGATCGCCGCCGTCACGACGTTCGCGGTCAGCGCCACCTGCGCCGCGTCGAGTTCGTAGCGGCGGGCTTCGACGCCGGCCTCCAGTGATTCGAGCTCGCGGCGCGCACCGCCGAATGCGTCGACCGTGTACGACACGTTGAAGCCGATGCTGTAGAGCGTGAACGGTCCGGTGGCCGGAGCCTCGGGGAACCCCAGCGCCGCCGGGTCGATCTGGTTGCGCGAGACGCCGGCGGTGCCGTCGGCGGAGGGCCACTGGACCGAAGCGGTGCGCGCCTTCAGGTTCTCCTGCGCCTGCACGAGGCGGGCGCGCGCCTGCGGCAGCGTCGGGCTCGCGTCGAGCGCGGCGCGGACGAGGGCGTCGAGCTTCGGCGACGCGTAGAGGCGCCACCATTCGGCCGGCAGATCGCGGGCGGGCACGAAGTTCTGCGCGACGCCCTCCGCGGGAACCGTCGCGGCGGGTGTCGCGCCGCTGGCGTAGCGGGCCGCCGACGGCGGATCCGGGGCGCGGAAATCGGGACCGACCGTGCAGCCGGCGAGACCCGCGAGTGCGACGAGGGAGAGGGCGGCGCGAACCGGGAACGCGGACGAGGTCATGGCGGCCTCCTTCAGTCGAGCGTGCGCTTGTAGAACCGGAGCGCGACGCCCATCACGACCAGCGTGAAGATCATCATCGGCCAGAGCGACGGCCACAGGTCGGGCCAGTCGTTGCCCTTGAGCAGCACGCCGCGCACCAGCCGGTTGAAGTGTGTGAGCGGCAGGACCGAGCCCAGCCACTGCGCCCACTCGGGCATCCCGCGGAACGGGAACATGAACCCCGACAGCAGGATGTTCGGCAGGAAGTAGAAGAACGTGAGCTGCATCGCCTGGAGCTGGTTCGCGGCGAGCGACGACACGGTGATTCCGACCGTGAGGTTCGCGGCGATGAAGAGCAGCGCGGAGAGATAGAGCGCGGTGAGGCTCCCGACGAACGGGACGCCGAACACGTAGCGGGCGGCGGCGACGATGATCGACGCCTGCACCAGCCCGATCGCGACGTAGGGCACGATCTTGCCGGTCATCACCTCGAGCGGCGAGAGCGGCATCGCCAGCATGTTCTCCATCGTGCCGCGCTCGCGTTCGCGGGTGATCGCGAGGCCGGTCATCATCACCATCGTCATCGTGAGGATGACGCCCATGAGGCCGGGCACGATGTTGTACTGCGTGATCGACTCGGGGTTGTAGAGGCGGTGCACGCGCACGTCGAACGCGGGCGGTCCCGGGTCGAGGTGCGCGAAGGGGCCGGTGAGGTCGCGCGCGGCGACCTGCCGGACGATCGGCTCGATCGCGGCGAGCGCCGCGCCGGTGGCGGTCGGGTCGGACGCGTCCGCTTCGAGGACGAGCGACGGCCGCTCGCCGCGCAGCAGGCTTCGCGTGAAGCCCGCGGGAATCGTCAGCACGAACTGCGCGTCGCCGCGTGCCAGCGCGCGCCGTCCGGCCTCGTCGTCCGGGAGTTCGCCGCTGAAGCGGAAGTAGTCCGAGTTCGCCATCGACGCGATCACCGAGCGCGTGAACTCCGAGGTTTCGCCCGCGATCACCGCCGTCGGCATGTGCTTCGGGTCGGTGTTGATCGCGTAGCCGAACAGCGTGAGCTGGATGATCGGGATGCCGACGATCATGCCGAAGGTGACGCGGTCGCGGCGCAGCTGCAGGAACTCCTTGGTGACGGTGGCCCACCACCGCGACACCGAGAAGCCGCGCGTCCCGCGCCGGTCGGTCCCGGCGGGCGCAGCGCCGCGGTCGGCGGCGGCGCTCACCCCCTGCCTCCGTCGCCGTAGTTGTCGGTCGCCCCGCGCATCAGGTGGATGAACACGTCCTCGAGGCCGGTCGGAACGCGCTGCGATCGCAGCGGCGTGCCGGTGGTCGCGGCGCGGATCGTCGACTCGAGCGCGTCCGCGTCGCGGCCGGTAGCGTGCACCGCCGCACCGAACGAGGTGGCCTGCTCGACGCCGGAGGCGCCGCGCAGCGCTTCGACCAGCGCTCCGGCGCCGTCGCCTTCGATCGACCAGGTGACGAGGCCCTGCTCGTCGACGATTTCGGCGGCCGTTCCCTGCGCGAGCAGGCGGCCGTAGGCGATGTAGGCGAGCTTGTGGCAGCGCTCCGCCTCGTCCATGTAGTGGGTCGA
>JADLBN010000121.1 GCA_020847675.1 Burkholderiales bacterium
CGACGTCGATGGCCACGCGCAGATCGCGCGGATCGGCCCCGAGAATCTCGTCCGGACCGGCGATGGCGAGCTTCGCCGCCGTGCGCATCGGCACCCCGGAGCAGGCGGCGAGCGCGATCGCCACCGCGCCGGCCAGCGCCGAGCGGCGTCCCCGCGAACCCGGCCGCGCCAATCCGGCACTCATGCTTCGGCCAGCATCGCGTCGACGTCGCGCGCGAGCTTGTCGAGGAACGCGAGTTCGCGGACACGCTCGCGCGCCTCGCGGGCGGGCGCAGGCGCGTCGAGCAACGGCCCAAGCTTCGCGCCGGTCGATGCGGCCTCGTCGCTCACCTCGCGCAGGAGCGCCTCCAGCGCCTCCGCATCGCCGGCCTCCGCAGCGTCGGATGCACGCTCCCGGCGCTCGAGCTGGCGCTCGAGGAACTCGACCGGCAGCGACGTGTCGGTCTCGTCGAGCGCCTCGACGCCCTTGAGCGACAGGAGGTAGCGCGCGCGGGCGACCGGCTCGCCCAGCGTCCGGTAGGCCTCGTTCACTCGGGCCGCCAGCTGCATCGCGATGCGCCGCGACGCATCGTCCGACGCGGCGTGCCGGTCAGGGTGCACCGCACGCTGAAGCGCGCGGTACGCGTCCTCCAGCGCCGCCGCGTCGATCGCGAAGCGCGGCGGGAGCCCGAACAGTTCGAAGTGGTTGCGCGTGAAATCCGGCACGGCCGTTCGGGGGCGATGCGCTCACCGCCCGGCGTCAGACGTTGAACGACTCGCCGCATCCGCACTCGCCCTTGACGTTGGGGTTGCGGAACTTGAAGCCCTCGTTCAGGCCTTCGCGCGCGAAGTCGAGTTCGGTGCCGTCGAGATACGGCAGGCTCTTCGGATCGACGATGACCGTCACCCCGTGGATCGAGAACACGACGTCTTCGGGCTTGGTCTCGTCGGCGAACTCGAGCTTGTAGGCGAGCCCGGAACAGCCGGAGGTCTTCACGCCCAGACGCAGGCCGACGCCCTTGCCCCGGCGCTGCAACTGCGAGGCGACGTGCTTCGCCGCCGATTCGGTGATCGTGATGGTCATCGTCACTCCGCCGCGAGCTTCTCGCCCGCCGACGCCGGAACCTCGCCGTGCTTCCTGCGGTAGTCCGCGACAGCCGCCTTGATCGCATCCTCGGCGAGGATCGAGCAGTGGATCTTCACCGGCGGCAGCGCGAGTTCCTCGGCGATCTCGGTGTTGCGGATCGACATCGCCTGGTCGAGCGTCTTGCCCTTGACCCACTCTGTCACGAGCGACGACGACGCGATCGCCGAGCCGCAGCCGTAGGTCTTGAACTTCGCGTCCTCGATGCGTCCGTCGGTCCCGACGCGGATCTGCAGCTTCATCACGTCGCCGCACGCGGGCGCGCCGACCATGCCGGTGCCGACATCCGAGGCGTCCTTCGCGAACGAACCGACGTTGCGCGGATTTTCGTAGTGGTCGAGGACCTTGTCGCTGTATGCCATTGCTCACTCCATGAGGGCGATGCCCATGATGCGCTTCGCGATGAGGGCTGCGCCGATGAACGCGCGGCCGCCCTCACTCTTCATCCGTTCATGTCTCTCTTCACGCTCTAGTGCGCAGCCCATTGCACCGCATTCAGGTCCACCCCCTCCTGATGCATCTCCCACAGCGGAGAGAGTTCGCGCAGCTTCGCGATCTTGCGCTTCAGGAGATCCACCGTGGTGTCGATGTCCGCCTGCGTGGTAAAGCGGCCGACCGTGAAGCGGATCGAGCTGTGCGCGAGTTCGTCGCTGCGCCCGAGCGCCCGCAGCACGTACGACGGCTCGAGCGACGCCGAGGTGCACGCCGAACCCGACGACACCGCGACTTCCTTGATCGCCATGATGAGGCTCTCGCCCTCGACGTAATTGAAGCTGACGTTGAGGTTGTGCGGCACGCGGCGGTCGAGGTCACCGTTCACGTAGATCTCTTCCATCGACGAGAGCCCGTTCAGCAGCCGGTCGCGCAACGCGCGGATGCGCTCGTTCTCGACCGCCATCTCGGCCTTCGCGATCCGGAACGCCTCGCCCATGCCGACGATCTGGTGGGTGGGCAGCGTGCCCGAGCGCATCCCGCGCTCGTGGCCGCCGCCGTGCATCTGCGCCTCGATGCGCACGCGCGGCTTCCGTCGCACGAACAGCGCACCCACTCCCTTCGGCCCGTAGGTCTTGTGCGCCGAAAAGCTCATCAGGTCGACCTTGAGCGCAGCGAGGTCGATCGGCAGCTTGCCCGTGGCCTGCGCGGCGTCGACGTGGAACACGATCCCGCGCTTGCGGCAGATCTCGCCCATCCCGGCGACGTCCTGCACGACGCCGATCTCGTTGTTCACCATCATCACCGACGCCACGATCGTGTCGGGCCGAAGCGCGGCCTCGAACGCGGCGAGGGACACCATGCCCACGCCGTCGACGTCGAGCCAGGTGACCTCGAAACCTTCGCGCTCGAGTTCGCGCATCGTGTCGAGCGTCGCCTTGTGCTCGGTCTTCACCGTGACGAGATGCCTGCCCTTCTCCCGGTAGAAGTGCGCGGCGCCCTTGAGCGCGAGGTTGATCGACTCGGTGGCGCCCGAGGTCCAGACGAGTTCGCGCGGGTCGCAGTTCACCAGCGCGGCGACGTGCTCGCGCGCCTTCTCGACCGCCTCCTCGGCCGCCCACCCGTAGGCGTGCGAACGCGATGCGGGATTGCCGAACTGCTCGGTGAGCCAGGGAATCATCGCCTGCGCGACGCGCGGGTCGACCGGCGTGGTCGCCGAGTAGTCGAGGTAGATCGGCATCTTGCTCATGGCGGGTCCGTGTCTCAGGCGATGACGGGTTCGGTTGGACGGGGCGACTGGCGCCGGCGATCGCGCAGCACCACCGGCTCGCCCTGCGCGGGCGCGGCCTGCTGGCGCACCAGTTCGTCGAGCGTCACCGCTCGCAGGTACGAGAAGATGTGGGCGTTGAGCCCCGTCCACAGTTCGTGGGTCATGCAGCGGTGGTCGTCGTGACAGTTCTCGAGGCCGCCGCACTGGGTCGCGTCGATCGGCTCGTCGACAGCGAGGATCACGTCGGCCACCGAGATCGCGTCGCCGGCGCGCGCGAGGTTGTAACCCCCGCCCGGCCCGCGCACGCTCTCGACCAGCCCGGCGCGTCGAAGCTTGCCGAAGAGTTGCTCGAGATAGGAGAGCGAGATCTTCTGGCGATCCGACACCGCCGAGAGCGTCACCGGGCTGCTCTGGCCGTGCATCGCGACGTCGATCATCGCCGTCACCGCAAATCTGCCTTTGGTCGTCAAGCGCATGGAATCGTCCTCGGTTGCGTCGAGCGCGGACTTCCCGCACCCCGGCCTGCGCCGTCCCCTTTCCGAGCACAGGGCAAATTCCCCTTTTCGATCAGTACTATAACATTCCCTAATGTTTTAGTCAACTATTCCCCCGGAAAGTTCAACCCAGCGAGCGGTCGATCTGCTTCGGATCGAATCCGTCGGCCACCGCACGGTCGTCGCCGGACGCGGCGCCGCTCTGACGAAGTCGTTCGACCAACTGGTCGAGCCTCGCATCGGTCGCCGCGACATGGTCGAGGAGCTTGTGGATTGCCAGCACCAACGGGTCGTCGACCTCCTTGCCGATCGCGTACGCCGAGAAGCCCAGCTTCGCCGCCTGCTCCTGCCGCTGGTCGTCTTCCTCGGCGTGGATTCGGGCCGGAATGCCCACGGCAGTGGCGCCCGCGGGCACGTCCCTGACGACGACGGCGTTGGAACCGACTTTCGCGCCGTCGCCGACCGTGATCGGGCCGAGGATCTTCGCCCCCGCGCCGACGACGACGTTGCGGCCCAGCGTCGGGTGGCGCTTGCCCTTGTTCCACGAAGTTCCGCCGAGCGTGACGCCGTGGTAGAGCGTCGTGTCGTCGCCGATCTCGGCGGTCTCGCCGATCACGATTCCCATTCCGTGGTCGATGAACACGCGCCGGCCGATCGTCGCGCCCGGGTGGATCTCGATGCCGGTGAGGAATCGTCCGGCGTGCGCCACCAGCCGCGCGAGCCACTTCAACCCTGCCCGCCACAGGCGGTTCGACACCGCGCGGTGCCAGACCAGCGCGTGCAACCCCGGATAGCAGGTGAGCACCTCCCAGCGCGTGCGCGCCGCGGGGTCGCGGTCGAACACGACGGCGATGTCTTCCTTCAGCCGGTCGAACATGCCGCGATTGTGGCATTTCCGAT
The DNA here is from genome assembly GCA_020847675.1 of Burkholderiales bacterium. Taxonomy (GTDB): domain Bacteria; phylum Pseudomonadota; class Gammaproteobacteria; order Burkholderiales; family Casimicrobiaceae; genus VBCG01. The sequence continues at coordinate 4,220 of JADLBN010000121.1, forward strand.
TGATTTGCTCAACTATTGTCGCGGCCCCGACC
>JADLBN010000122.1 GCA_020847675.1 Burkholderiales bacterium
CCCTGCTGCGGATCCGACCACAGCGAGACGACGGTGATCGGCCGGTCGGAATCGAGGAAGTAGGTTGCGTTGAGCACGCCTCCGTCGGGCGCGACCAGCGCGGCGCAGCGGGTCCCGACGAGCGCGAGCATCTCGAGGAATCCCGTCTTCCCGCGCAGGTCGAGCACGTTCGGTTCGGGAAAGGCGGGCTCGGCGGCGAGGCCCAGCAGCACGAAGCGGGCGTCGTGGCGCTGCGCAGCCTTCCGGAACAGCTCGCGCCAGGCGTCCGCGCTCCAGTCCTTGACGTAGCGGTAGTGCTCCGCCGTCTCGGTGCTCACGTGCGCCGCGATCCACGGGCGCGCGTCGTCGCGGTCGACGAGGCGCGACGCGAGCGCGTCGTACGCCGGGTTCCACCGGAAGCGTGGCGGCGCCGCGCGTGCACCGGCCGCGGCGAGCCAGCGGGTGGGATCGGGCGCGTCGATCGCGACGGCTCCTTCGCGCGGGTCGGAGGCGAGGCGCGCGCAGGCGGTTCCCGCGCCGATCCGCTCGGTGCGCTCGAGGCCGGGCACCACGTGCACCCGGGATGCCGCGGTGAGCCGGAACGGCTCGTCGAGGTCGGCGCGGGTGACCACTTCGATCGCCGCGCCCGGCACGCGGAGGGCGGCGCGCTCGAACATCGGGACGAGGCCGAGCGCAATGTCGCCCAGCCCGCGGTTCCAGAAGAACACGAGGCGGTCGCGCCTCTCGCGGGCTGCGCGGGAGAGCGCCTGCTCGTAGGGGTCGCCGGCGACGCGGTCGCGCAGCGTCCGCAGGCGGCGCGCGAGGCTCACGGCGTCGCGCCCCGGATGTCCGGGCGGCGGAGCACGTCGTCGATCGCGCCCGCCACCGCCTCGACGTCGATCGCATCCATGCAGCGCGGATGCGCGCACTCCGCGGGCGAGCGTCCGCAGCGCGTCACCCAGGGAATCTCGCGGCGGAACAGCACGTGCTGGTCGCGGCAGGGGAACGGATCGACCGCGACGCCGCGCCACGGCACGGCGGCGTAGAAGCGGCCCGGCCCGGTGATCGTCGCCGAGCCCGGCCCGTAGAGCGTCACCGAAGGCGTGGCCGCGACGCGCGCGAGGTGGGCGATGCCGGTGTCCGGGGACACGAGGAGCCGCGCGCGATCGAGCAGCACGCGCATCTGCGCGAGGTCGAGCGCGCCCGCGTACGACCGGTGGCGTGCCTGCGGATCGCAGCGGCGCACGACGTCCTCCTCTCCGCGTCCGCCCGACCACACGGGTTCGATGCCACGAATCGCGAGCCTCGTGGCGACGGCCGCCCAGCGGTCGGGCGACCAGCGCTTCAACGGCGTCGAGGCGCCGACGTGCAGCACCGCGAACGGGTTGCGCGGCATCCCGAACTCCGCGGCAGGACCTGCGGGCCACTGCGCCGGCGCGTACTGCGGCGCAGGCCGTCCTTCGGCGAGGCGCGCGACCATGTCGCTCCAGGCGCCAGGTTCGCCGGGGTAGGGCACGAGCCGGTCGATCGGCCAGTTCTTCGACACCGGGCGGTCGCCCGCGAAAGCGACGATCCAGCGGGCGCGCATCGCCGCGGCGAGCCAGCCGTAGCGGTTGTCCCCCGGAACGAACGCGAGGTCGAACGGCCCGTCGCGGAGCAGCGCGTCCGGAGCCTCGCGCGGATCCCAGGGAAGCGAGCGCAGCCCCCAGGGACGCATCGCGTACAGCGGGGCTGCCGCCCGCGGCACGGTCATCGCGAGGTCGGCGTCGGGATGGTTGGCGCGGAGCTTCGCGACGAGCGCCGAGAGCATCAGCGTGTCGCCGAGGAGAAGGTGATGCGCGACCAGGATGCGCTTCGGGTCCGCCGGCGGCGCGCGGCGCGCGGTCCGGTCGGCCAGCGCCCGCGCGATCACGCGAGTCCGGATGGCGAATCGCGAAGGTCCGGCGTGCGCGCTCATCGCCCTGCGTCCGCGAGCGCGCGCCGGAACGCGGCCTCCATGCGGTCGAGCATCGTGTCGAGGCCGAAGCGCGGTGTCACGAACGCGCGCGCCGCCGAGGCGAGCCGCGCCGAGAGCGCCGGGTCGCCAAGCAACCGGCCGATCGCCGCGGAGAGCGCCGCGGAATCGCCAGGCGGAACGACGAGCGCGGTTTCGCCGTCGCGGGCGACCTCGGGGATCGCTCCGGCGTTGGTCGTGACGCAGGCGACGCCGGACGCCATCGCCTGCAGGAGCGCCTGGGGGACGCCCTCGTTGGCGGTCGACGGCAGCACGAAGACGTCGAGCGAGGCGAGCCACGCGGCGACGTCACGCTGCTGGCCCGCGAACCGCACGCGCGCTCCGAGGCCGAGCGAAGCGGCCTGGCGTTCGAGCGCCTCGCGCTGCGGGCCGTCGCCGACGACGACGAGGATGGCATCCCCGACTTCCGGGCGTGCCATCGCGTCGAGCAGGTGGCGGTGGCCCTTCCAGCTTCGCAGCGTCGCCACGATGCCGGTGAGGCGCGCGTCCGCAGGCAGGCCGAGGCTGCGCCGCGCGTCGTCGCGCGCGAGGATGCCGTAGCGCGACAGGTCGATGCCGGTGGGGATCGACTCGACGCGCGAGGGATCGAGGCCGTTGTCGCGCACGAGCCGCTGCGCGAGCGCTTCGCCCGTGGTGACGACGCGCGCGGTCGCCCTGCGGTAGAGCCAGCGCGTCGCCGGATCGCGGGGAACCGGTACGGACACGTGGCGGGTGCGAACCAGCACGGGTGCGGGAGGCGCGAAGCGGCAGGCGATCGCGGCGAGCCAGCTGTCGGTCGAGCTGTGGGTGTTGACGACGTCGGGGCGCCCGGACCGGAACACCCGGGCCAGCGCGAGCACGCCGGCGGGGCGCTTCGCCCCGATCGGCAGTTCGACGTGCGGTACGCCGTACGACGCGGCCTCGGCAGCGATGCGCGAGCCCGGC
>JADLBN010000123.1 GCA_020847675.1 Burkholderiales bacterium
ACTGACTGACGAGTTCATCCGCCTTCGTGAACGTCCACGTGCGCGTGACGTGCAGCACGTCGGTGTCGCGGCGGATGTCGGGCGGGAACTGCGCGTAGGGCGCGGCCATGCGGACGATCTGGACGGCGGCGGCGTCGAGCACGCGGTTGCCCGACGAGCGGTTGATCTCGACGTTCTCGACCGTGCCGTCCGCGCGAATCGACACGGTGATGAGGAGGCTCCCGTAGAACTTGTTCTGCCGCGCCGCCTCCGGGTAGTTGAGGTTGCCGACGCGCTCGACCTTGAGGCGCCAGTCCTCGACGTAGCGCGCGAAGCGGTACTCCTCCGCGCGCGCGCCGACGAAGCGCCGCTTCGGCCGCTTCTGGTAGGCGTCCATGTCCTTGGCGATCTGCGCCTCGAGGCGCATCGCGTCCAGCGTGCGCTGCATCATCTCGTTGGCCGTCGGCGTGTCGTTGCTGTCCGCGTTGACGGTCGGCGCCGGCTGCACCGGAAGCGTCGGTGCCGCGCGAAGCTGGGCGAGCATCTCCTGCGTCTGCTTCTCCAGCGCGCGCACGCGCTCGGTCGCGAGCGCGATGTCCTCGCGCTGCTGATCCTTCGGCAGCACCGGCAGCGGCGTCTTCGCGCGCCGGTTCGCGTCGGTGTTGCCGCCGCCGTCGAGGTTCGCCTGCGCGAGGATCTCCGGTTTGTCCGGTCGCTCCTTCGTCTTCGCGTTGACGAGCGCCACCTCGAGCGGCGGGCCGCGGTCGAAGAGCCGCTTGAGATCCGGGGGCGCGAAGTGGATCGACAAGAGCACGAGGTGGATCGCGACCGACAGGCCGATCGCCTTCGCCATTCCGGTGCCGAGGCCCCAGAACAGGATGCGCTTCGGCGGGCCGGAGAGCGCCTCGGGCGGAATGCGCGCTGGAGGCAGCGCCCCGGCCGGATGCAGCCGCGCCCGCGACGGCGTGGCAAGGGGCTCGACGGCCACCGGCGGCGCGACCGCGACGAGCGGCCGCACCACCGCGCGCGCTGCCCGCACCCCGGAAGGTGCCGGGCGCGCCACGGCTGCGCCGGCGCTCTCGCGCCTCGCGCGGGTCACGGACGCCGGCTGGGCCGCCGGCGGCGCATCGGCGATCCCGACTGCGGCACGTTTGGACGCGCGACGCGCTTCCGGACCCGGCTCCGGGAGGACCGGTTCGGTTGCCTTCTTCGGCGATCGGCGCGGTGCACGAGGCCGCGCGGCGGGGTCGGGCGAAGCAGATGCCGTCGCGTCCGGCTTGCCGGGTTTCGACCTCCCGGCGCCGGCGAGCCTGCCCGTTTCGGGAACCGGCCCCGCGCCTTCGGGGACCGGGGCGCTCGGCTTGGCGGGGGTCGGCTTGCGTGTCACCGGGGGTCGGACGGTTGAAGCCTGACGCCCATTGTAGGGAAACTCAGGGCGAGACTGCAGCTTCCGTGCCGGTGGATGCGCCTTCCGGTGTCCCGGCGTAGCGCGCTTCCAACGTCGCCGCCAGCAGGTCGACGCGCAGGATCCGGACCCTGACCGGCGTCCCCTGCGGAAACGGCGGAAGGTCCGCGAGCTTCACACGAAGCGGCACCGCGTCGAATCGGACGACGCCTTCGCGGTCGACCGTCGCCGCGACTTCCTCGGCGCTCTCCGGCAGCAGCCAGCGCAGGCACCAGTAGTGCTCCATCCGGTCCTGGAACTCCGCGTACTGCGAGTAGGTCGCCTCGAAGTCGGCCATCGCCGCGACGAGTTCCGCGTCGTTCGCCGCGAACGGCGGCCGCTCGCCCGCGACGACCGCGAGAATCTGGCGCTGGTTCACGAGATCGGCGTAGCGGCGCAGCGGAGAACTCGACCACAGGTAGTGCGAGATGCCGAGCCCCTGGTGCTCGCCCGGGCGCGTGCTCATCTTCACCTTGCCGCCCGACTGGACCCGGTAGAGGCCCGCGGCCCCGGCCTTCGCGAGCAGAAGTCCCCAGGTCGCGTTCACGTGGATCATCAGTTCGGCGACCAGCGTGTCGAGCGGCGAACCGCGCGGGCGCGGAACGATCGCGACGCGCCCGGGCTCGGGAACCGCCGTCTCCGCTTCCCAGTCCACGTCGAAGCTGAAGTCGATCCGCGCGACGTCGATCTTGCCGCGCGCCGCTGCAAGATGCGCGGCGAGACGCCACAGCACGCGCATTTCCGCGGTCCAGGCCGGATCCTCCGGCGACGGCAGCGGGCGGGCGAATGCGTCGGACACCTCGTCCAGCGCGAGGTTGGCGGCGACCTCGATCCGCTCGGCGACCGTCCGATGCGACACGGGGGCGCCGTGCTCGTCGATCTCGATGTAGAGCGAGAGCGCCGGCCTCGATGCACCCGCCTCGAGCGAGAACGCGGCGACCGCCTCGCCGGGGAGCATCGTGATCTTGCGGCCCGGCATGTACACGGTCGACAGCCGCTCGCGCGCCGACGCGTCGTGCGGATCGCCGTGCCGGATCGCGAGCGCCGGTGCGGCGATGTGGATGCCGATCTCGTGCCGCCCGTCCGGAAGCTCCCGCAGCGAGAACGCGTCGTCGATCTCGGTGGTCGCCGCATCGTCGATCGAGAACGCGCGCACGCCCGCGGCGAGCGGAAGCTCGGGCAGCGGCGGCAGCGGCGGCAGGGCGGCGAAAGCGGTTCCGCGCGGAAACGCCTGCGCAAGGAACGCGCCGAAGTGGTAGTCGTGGGTCGACGGGATCGCGCCGCAGGCCGCGAGCATTTCGACGGGCTGCATGCGCTCGGCTTCGCAGGCGCGCGCGAGCGCCTTCCACTCGAGCGTGTTCCTGTCCGGGCGGTAGAGGAGCATCTCGCGGCGGGCCGCGAGTTCCAGCGGCAGTTCCCGGCGCTTCAGCGCCTCGGCCCAGGCGTCGAGGGTCTCGCCCTCGCGCCGCTTGCGCTCGACCGAGGCGAGCGCGGCGGCGAGCGCGTCCGCCGGCGCTTTCCGGTAGCGTCCCTTGCCCCGCTTGTAGAAGTACATCGGCGACGCGTGCAGCCGCATCGCGACTGCCGCCATCTCGGGCGCTCCGGTTCCGGTTCCGAAGTAGTCGCGCGCGAGCGCGTCGAAACCGAACTCGTTCTCTGCCGACACCTCCCACAGGAACTGCGGATCGAGACCTTCGGCGATCGTCTTCGCCTGCGCGAGGGTCTCGGACGGGCCGGGGCTCGCGAAGCGCAGCAGCACGTTCGCCGCCTTCACCTTGATCCGGCGTCCGGTCGACGCTTCGACCTGCAGCGAGGTCTCGTGGTCGGCGATCACGCTGCCGGCCTTCAACTGGCCGTCGTCTTCGAATAGCAGGTTCATCGCGGGATCGCGGCGGATTCGTGGGACGGGAAGCGTCCCCGGCCCACGGGGAAGCGGCCGCGATTATATCGGTTGCGGCACGATGCCCGCCGCGCGATCGCGGGACGCGCGTCGCCCGTTCGCGTCGCGTCCTCCGGCGTTTCGCCTCCGGAAGGGACCTCGACGCGGACGGCCGGGACGAGCGGCCGCCCTGGCGGCGCGGACGAATGGGGGTTCGTCCTACGGATGGCCGGACGCCGCGCCGGTACCTTACGGGGTCGTCCGCGGATGAGCCGCGGCGGCCTTCCCATGCACGGTGAATCGACCTCGTTTCGGTGGACGTTCGGGATCGAGGAAGAGTTCTTCCTCGCACACCCGCGCTCGCGTGCGCTCGCCACCTCGGTGCCGCGCTCGCTCCTGCGCGCGTGCCGGCGGCGCTTCGGCGCGGCGATCGCGCCGGAACTCCTGCACTCGCAGATCGAGATCGTCTCGCCGGTGCTCGAGCGCTGCGACGAGGCGCGCGAGACCCTGTCCGCGCTCCGGCGCGGTGTCGCGGCGATCGCGGCCGACAAGGACCTGCGGATGCTTGCGGCGGGCACGCACCCGATCGCCGCATGGGGCGAGCAGGTCGAGACGCCGAAGAATCGCTACCGCGACATCATGGAGGACTTCCAGATCGTCGCGCGCCGCAACGTCCTGTGCGGCCTGCACGTGCACGTCGCCGTGCCGCCCGGCATGGACCGCGTCGCGCTGATGAATCGCGTGATGCCGTGGCTGCCCGCGTTCCTCGCGCTGTCGACGTCGTCGCCGTTCTGGAACCGTGCGGCCACCGGGCTCCTGTCGTACCGCCAGGCGGCCTACGACGAGTGGCCGCGCACCGGCATCCCGGACACGTTCGAGAACGAGGCCGAGTACGCGAGGTTCGTCGCGTTGCTGGTCGCCGGCGGCGCGGCCCGCGACGCGAGCTACCTGTGGTGGGCGATCCGCCCGGCGCTGCGCTATCCGACGCTCGAGCTTCGCATCTGCGATGCCTGCACCCGCCTCGACGACACTCTCGCCATCGCGGCGCTCTATCGCTGCCTGCTCCGCTACCTCGCGCGGCGCCCCGACGCGGGACCCGCGCGCTCGCCGTTCACGCGCAGGCTGATCGACGAGAACCGCTGGCGCGCCAAGCGCTTCGGGCTCGACGCCTCGTTCCTGACCTTCGACGGCTCGCCCCCGCTCCCCTGCCGCACCGTCGTCGAGCGGCTGCTCGATGCGGTGGGCGAAGACGCGCAGGCGCTCGGTTGCGAAGGTTCGCTCGCCCGCGTGCGCGGCATCCTCGCCGAAGGCACCAGCGCGCACGCGCAGCTCGCGATCTTCCGCGGCCGGCGCGCGCGCGGCGACACGCCGTTCGAAGCGCTGCAGTTCGTGGTCGACTGGCTCGCGGCAGCGACGATCACCGATCGCCCGCCTGCCGTCCAGGCGCAGGACACGCGCGCCGTCGCGCAGGTCTGAATCCGGGTCCCGGGAATCGGCGCTGGCCCGGTGCAGGGCGCCGTCCCGGTGCACTTATGCAATGCATTGCATAAGTCGCGGCACGACGGCCGGAATGTGCCTACACTCGCCCCTCCCCCGTCCGCGCCGATGCACGTCCGAAGTGAACACGATCGCGCTCGCCTTCTCGGAAGCCCTGTCCATGGTCGCGCGTCTCGATCCGAAGCTGATCGAGATCGTGCTCCTGTCGCTCGGCGTGAGCCTGTCCTCGGTGACGGTGGGCTGCGCGCTTGCGCTCCCGGCGGGCGCGGCGATCGCGGTCGGCAGCTTCCCGGGCAAGCGCGCGCTGATCACGACGCTCAACGCGCTCCTCGGCCTCCCCGCAGTCGTCGTCGGCCTCGCGATCTACCTGCTCCTGTCCCGGGCCGGACCGCTCGGCGCCTTCGGGCTGCTCTTCACGCCGCCGGCGATGGTGATCGCACAGGCGGTGCTGATCTTTCCACTGCTCGCGGCGCTCACGCGCCAAGTGGTCGCCGACGCCTGGGGCGAGTCGCGCGAGCAGCTCCTCTCGCTCGGCGCGACGCCACGAGTCTCGGCTCTGGCGCTGCTCTTCGACCTGCGCTTCACGCTGGTCACGATCGTGCTCGCCGGCTTCGGCCGCGCGATCTCGGAGGTCGGCGCGGTGATGATCGTCGGCGGCAACATCGACGGCGTCACGCGCGTCATGACGACCGCCATCGCGCTCGAGACCTCGAAGGGCGACCTGCCGCTCGCGATGGGGCTCGGCATCGTCCTGCTCTCGATCGTTCTCGTCCTCAACACCGCCGCGTCGTGGATCAAGGACGCCGCGATCCGCCGCTATGGCTGACGACTCGATCCTGCCGGTCGCCGTGGAGGACGTGTCGTTCGTCGCTCGCGGGCGCGCGATCCTCGACCGGGTGTCGTTCACGCTCGCGCACGGCAGGCGCACGGTGATCCTCGGCCACAACGGCGCCGGCAAGAGCGTGCTTCTTCGGATCATGCACGGGCTGCTCCGGCCGACCTCGGGCAGGGTGCGATGGTCGGCGGTAGAGACCCCCGGTAGGCCGCGCCGGCAGGCGATGGTGTTCCAGCGCCCGGTGATGTTCCGGCGCAGCGCTCTCGGCAATCTGCGCTTCGCCCTGCGCGTCGCCGGCGCGCCGGAGTCGGGCCGGGACGAGCGCGCGCGCTCCGCGCTGGAGCGCGTGGGACTCGCGTCGATCGCCGGTCAGCCCGCGCGCGTGCTCTCCGGCGGCGAGCAGCAGCGGCTCGCGATCGCGCGCGCGTGGATGCTCGAACCCGAAGTGCTTTTCCTCGACGAGCCGACCGCGAACCTCGACCCGGGATCGACCCACGCGATCGAGCGCATCGTCGAGACGATCCACGCCGCCGGCACGAAGATCGTGATGGTGACGCACAACCTCGGTCAGGCTCGCCGCCTCGCCGACGAGATCCTGTTCCTCCACGGCGGACGAGTGCTGGAGTTCGCGCCCGCGGAGGCGTTTTTCCGCAAGCCCGCGACGG
>JADLBN010000124.1 GCA_020847675.1 Burkholderiales bacterium
ACCGCTCGCGCATCTCCGGGCCGCTCATCGACCGCATCGATCTCGCGATCGAGGTGCCGGCGCTGCCGCCCGACGAGATCGCGGTCGTCGCGGCGCCTTGGCGAGCGGAGACCTCCGGGGAAGTGCGCGCGCGCGTGACGCAGGCTCGTCGGGTCCAGCACGAGCGCCAGCGATGCCCGAACGCGAGGCTCGGGGTGGCGGATCTCGAGCGCCATTGCGTTCCCGACGCGAAAGGGCGAACGCTCGCGGCGCTCGCGATGGCGAAGCTCTCGCTCTCGGCACGCGCCTACCACCGCATCCTCAAGGCCGCGCGCACCATCGCCGATCTCGCCGGCGCCGCGACCATCGGCGAAGAGCACGTCGCCGAGGCGGTCGGCTACCGCAGGACCGACCCGGCGATTGCCGCGGCGACGATTCGCGAGCGCGGCACCCTCGGGTGAGGCGTTTCAGCCGCCTGCCGTGTCCGCCCGCGCTGCCGCGAGCGCCTCCGCGAGTCTGCGGCCCAGCACGCGCGCGCGGCCCGCCTCCATGAGGCTCACGTGGTTGCCGGGGACGTCGATGACGCGCAGTCCCTTTCGCGCATAGCGTCCCCAGCCGAGGTTCGGGTCCGCAACCGACGGGGGATTCGTGGCGCGGAAGACGTTGATCCGGGTGCCGATCGGCGCGATCCGGTGCGAACTGTACGCTCCGAACAGCGCGGTGACCCTGGGCTGCAGGCGGCCTCGGATGCCGGCGAGCAGCGCCGGGATCGCGTCGACGGCGCGCGGCTCGCGGTGCCGCATCAGGCCGTCCAGGGCGCTGCGGGCCTTCACGGTGAGGTAGAGGCGTGCGCGCACCGGAACGTGGCGCGGCGGGAGTCTCCAGATCGGAACGTCCGGATCCATGTAGCCGCCGCGGACGTCCGGGGGCACGGTGTCGATCACGCCGGTGAACGCCACCGAGCGGCCGCGCCGCAGGAGTTCGCGCGCGATCTCGACCGCGATCAGCCCGCCGATCGAGTAGCCGATGACCGCGTACGCCCCCTCGGGTTGTTCGGCCACGATCGTGTCCGCGCAGTACGAGGCGGCTTCGGCGATCGAGACCCGTCCTTCGAGTCCCACGAGCGACAGCCCGTCGACGCGCAGGGCCGGGTCGAGCGAGGCGAGCAGAGGCTGGTACCACAGCGGGTCGCCGAGCATGCCCGGGACGCACCACAGCCCGGGCGGCCCGGAGCCGTCGCGAAGCCGCACGGCGACGATGGGTCGGGACGGCGCGTCCTCGAAGGCGCGCGCGAGCGCCCGCGCGGTCGGTGACTTGACGATCGTCGCGGCGGGGAGCGTCTTTCCGGTGTCGCGAGCGAGGCGTTCGAACAGGTCGGACGCCCCGAGCGAGTCGCCGCCCAGCGCGAAGAAATCGTCGTCCATGCCTGCCGCCGGCGCGCGGAGGAGCTCACGCAGGTGCGCGAGGATCGTCGCTTCGAGCGAAGACCGTGGCGTCGCGTTCGAGATCGCGGCGCGCGTGTCCCCGGGCGGTGCGAGCCCGATGAGTGCCTGCCGGTCCACCTTGCCGGTCGAGGTTTCCGGCAGCGCCGGGAGGAACACCACCGCGGCGGGCAGCATGTAGGAGGGAACGCGCTGCCCCAGGCTCGCGCGCAGGGCGTCCGCATCGGCGAACGCGCCCGGCGTCGCGCTCACGTAGGCGACGATGCGGTCCGCTTCGGCCGCGCCGGGCCTGGTCGACGGCAGCGTCACGGCGCGCAACACGCCCGGCGTTGCGGCAAGGGCCGCATCGACCTCCGCGAGGTCGACCGAATGGCCTCGCAGTTTGATCCGGCTGCCCTCGCGTCCGGCGAAATGCAGGCAGCCGTCGGCGTCGATGCTGCCACGGTCGCCGCCGACGTAGCACCGGCGGCCGGGATGCTGCGCGTCGGGCGGCAGCATCTGCGCGTCGAGATCGGGGCGCCGCCAGTAGCCGGGGCTCGCGTAGTCGCTCGACACGACGATCGCGCCGACCTCGCCCGCCGCGGCCTCGGTCCCGTCGCTGCGGAGGATCCGGACCCGGACGCCTTCCGGCGACGTGCCCGCCGGCATCATCGTCCCGGACGGGACCGGGTCGCCGTGCCTCCAGACGAACTGCGCCGTCACTTCGTGCTCGCTGGCGCCCAACTGGTTCACGAAGATCGCGTCAGCGCGCGTGGCGAGCCGGAACGCTTCCACGTCGCTCGAGTAGGCGGCCTCACCGGCGACGTCGACCGCGCGCACGTGCGCGAGCTTCTCGCCCGGAGCGAGCCGCGAGGCCAGAGCGCGAAGCACGGTCGGAAAGGTGTGGACCACGCTGACGCGCTCGCGGTCGAGCCAGGCGCGAAGGCCGGGTAGACCCTCGCGGCGCATGTCGTAGCAGCACAGCGCGGCTCCGTGGAGCCACGAGCCGAAGAGGTGCAGGTTGGACGCGGCGAAGCACGTGGCCCACAGGTGCGAGAGCCGGTCGCGTTCATCGAAGCGAAGCCTCGCTGCATAGACGTCCGCGAAGGCGGCCGCGTTGCGTTGCGTCTGGGTCACGCCTTTGGGTACTCCGGTCGAGCCGGACGTGTAGTAGACCGACGAGATCGCGTCGTCGTCGACCTGCGGAAGGCCGAAGCCCGGTTCGGGGGTCTCGTCGCCGTCGATTTCCAGCACCGCCAGTGCGCCCCCCGACAACGCGCGCGCGCGGTCGGCGGTCGAGGACCCGGCGATCAGGACGGCCGGCTCGCAGTCCGAGAGCACGAAACGCAGGCGCTCGTCGGGGTCGTCGCCGTCGAGCGGCACGAACGCGCGCCCGCAGCGCTGCGTCGCGAGCGTCGCCTGCGCCGCGACCGTCTTTCGGTCCACGAGCAGCGCGACGAATCCGCGCCGTCCTCCTGCCGATCGCTCGATGCGTGCGGCGATGGCGCGCGAGGTGGACTCGAGCGTCGCGTAGTCGAGGCGGCGTCCGTCGCCCACGAGGGCCTCGCGGTTCGCGTGTCGCCTCGCCGTGGCCTCGAAGCGTGCGGCGACGGAGCTTGTGCCGTGCCGGGTAGTCGTGTCGGGGGTTGCCGCCATCGTGGTGCCGATTCTAGTCCGCAGCGCGCGGCGCGATGCTAGGCTCGGCGCGATGGCTTCCACGCTCCTGCGCCGATGACCGGGCACGCCGCCGCGCTCGCCGGACTGTTCGCGTCGAGCTTTCTTTCGGCGACGATCCTGCCGGGCAACTCGGAGTTGGTCCTCGGCGCTCTCATCGCATCGGCACCGGCGCTCCTGTGGCCAGCGATTGGCGTCGCCACGGTCGGCAACACGCTCGGCGGCATGACGTCGTACGCGATCGGCCGGTTCATCCCCGAGCGCGCTGGCCGGAAGCTCGCGCCGCGTTCGCTCGCGCTGGCACGTCGCTACGGCGTCGCAGCGCTCCTCCTGTCGTGGGTGCCGATCATCGGCGACGCGCTGTGCGTCGCGTCGGGGTGGCTCCGCCACGACTGGAGGCTCGCTGCCGCCGCGATCGCGATCGGCAAGTTCGCGCGCTACCTCGTGCTCGCCCACGGAGTGGCGTGGGCGTTCGCCCGGTAGCGCAGCGGAACTTCCGGAGAACGCGGCGGACCCGCCACTCGGGCTGGCGCGATGCTGCGCTGCGGTAGAATCGGTGAGCGGATCCCATGAACGCGATCACCGAACCGTTCGTCGATGACGCAGACGCGGCCGACGCGCCGCGCCTGCGCGAGATCCCGTACAACTACACGTCGTTCGCCGATCGCGAGATCGTGATCCGGCTGTTGGGCGCGGAGGCGTGGCGCACGCTCGAAGAACTGCGCGGCGAGCGGCGCACCGGGCGCTCGGCGCGGATGCTCTTCGAGGTGCTGGGCGACGTGTGGGTGGTCGAGCGCAATCCCTACCTGCAGGACGACCTCCTCGACAACCCGAAGCGGCAGAAGCTCCTGGTCGACGCGTTGCGCCACCGGATCGCCGAGATCGAGAAGCGCAGGCTCGCGCAGGCCGGTGAGGATCCGGCGCGCGACGCGAAGGTCGCGGAACTCGTCGCCTCCGCGTCGCGCGCGGTCGACCGTTTCGCCGCGTCCTTCGCCGCGACGGCGGACCTGCGCAAACGCACGCGGCGCGTGCTCGGCCGCTGGACGCATCGCGACAACATCGCGTTCGACGGTCTGGCGCGCGTGTCGCACGTCACCGACGCGACCGACTGGCGCGTCGAGTACCCGTTCGTGGTGCTCTACCCGGACACCGAGGACGAGGTGCGGGGCCTGGTCGAAGGCTGTATCGACCTCGGGCTCACGATCATTCCGCGTGGCGGCGGGACCGGCTACACCGGCGGCGCGTGCCCGCTCACGCCACGCTCGGCGGTGATCAACACCGAGAAGCTCGAGCGGCTCGGGGAAGTCCGGCGCGTCGCGATTTCCGGGCGCACCGAACCGGTCGCGACGATCGACGCGGGCGCGGGCGTGGTGACGCGGCGCGTGATGGACGCCGCGGAGGCGGCGGGTCTCGTGTTCGCGGTTGACCCGACCTCCGCCGACGCGTCGTGCATCGGCGGCAACGTCGCGATGAACGCGGGCGGCAAGAAGGCGGTGCTGTGGGGCACCGCGGTCGACAACCTGCTCTCCTGGCGGATGGTGACACCCGACGCCGAGTGGATCGAGGTCGAGCGCACCGATCACAACCTTTCGAAGATCCACGATGCGCCGGTTGCGACCTTCGAGGTCCGCAGGTTCGCGCGCGACGGCACCACGGTGCGATCGACCGAGACGATTTCGGTGCCGGGCGCGACCTTCCGCAAGGTCGGGCTCGGCAAGGACGTCACCGACAAGTTCCTCGCCGGGCTGCCGGGCGTGCAGAAGGAAGGCTGCGACGGAATCATCACCAGCGCGCGCTTCGTGCTGCACAAGATGCCGCCGGCGATCCGCACCGTGTGCCTCGAGTTCTTCGGCCAGGTGCGCGATTCGGTGCCGTCGATCGTCGAGATCAAGCGCTATCTCGACACGCGCCCCGGCGGCGCGATCCTCGCCGGACTCGAACACCTCGACGAGCGCTACATCAAGGCCGTAGGCTACGCGACCAAGGCGCGCCGCCACGGCCGGCCGAAGATGGTGCTGCTGGGCGACATCGTCGGCGAGAGCGACGACGCGGTCGCCCGCGCGGCGAGCGAGGTCGTGCGGATGGCCGCTTCGCGCGGCGCCGAGGGATTCGTCGCGGTGTCCTCCGAGAGCCGCAAGAAGTTCTGGCTCGACCGCGCGCGCACCGCGGCGATCGCGAAGCACACCAACGCGTTCAAGATCAACGAGGACGTCGTCATCCCGCTCGAGCGGCTCGGCGACTACTCGGACGGCATCGAGCGCATCAACATAGAGCTGTCGATCGCGAACAAGCTGAAGCTGGCCGGCGAGCTCGCCGCGTTGTTCGACCGGCCCGACGCGCTGAAGCTGTGGGGGCCAGACGACGAAGTCCGGCCGCCGCAGGAACTCCTCGACGCGCGCTTCGACGAGGCGCGCGCGATCGTCGCGGCGGCGCGCGGGCGCTGGGCAGACCTCATCGACCGGATCGACGCGACGTTCCGCTCGCTGCAGGACCACTCGACGGTGGTGTCGTGGAAGGCGGAACTCAAGGCGCCGCTCGACGACCTGTTCGACGGCCGCGCCTTCGCGCCGGTGCGCGCGGCGATCGACGCGACGCACGCACGCCTGCTGCGATCGCGCGTGTTCGTGGCGCTGCACATGCACGCCGGCGACGGCAACGTGCACACCAACATCCCGGTCAACTCCGACGACTACGGGATGCTGCACGAGGCGACCGCCGCGGTCGCACGCATCATGGCGCTGGCGCGAAGCCTGGGCGGCGTCGTGTCGGGCGAGCACGGCATCGGCATCACCAAGCTCGAATACCTGACCGACGAGGAGCTCGCGCCGTTCGCCGGCTACAAGCGCCGCGTCGATCCCGAAGGTCGGTTCAATGCGGGCAAGCTCCTGCGCGATCCCGCGCGTCCGGCCGACCTCACCAACGCGTACACGCCGTCGTTTGCGCTGATCGGCGCGGAGAGCCTGATCCTCGAAGCCTCCGAGGTCGGGCGAGTGGCCGATTCGATCAAGGACTGCCTGCGCTGCGGCAAGTGCAAGCCGGTGTGCGCGACCCACGTGCCGCGCGCGAACCTGCTCTACAGCCCGCGCAACAAGATCCTCGCGACCTCGCTCCTGATCGAGGCGTTTCTCTACGAGGAGCAGACGCGCCGCGGCGTCTCGCTCAAGCACTTCGACGAATTCTCCGACGTCGCCGACCACTGCACCGTCTGCCACAAGTGCGTCCATCCCTGCCCGGTCGACATCGACTTCGGCGACGTGTCGGTCGCGATGCGCAACTTCCTCCGGAGCGAGGGGAAGCAGGCGTTCAGTCCGGGGAAGGCGATGGCGATGGCGTTCCTGACCGCGACCGACCCCGCGACGATCAAGGCGCTGCGCGCCGGCATCGTCGGAGTGGGCTACCGGGCGCAGCGCCTCGCGTACGGCGTCGCGAAGCGCGTGGGCCTCGCGGGCGCGCAGACGAAGCGCCCGCCCGCGACGGTCGGCAAGCCGGCGCTGAAGGCGCAGGTGATCCACTTCATCAACAAGCCGATGCCGGGCGGCCTGCCCAAGCGCACCTCGCGCGCGCTCCTCGACATCGAGGACGACGCGATCGTGCCGATCATCCGCGATCCCGCGCGAGTGACCGAAGCCTCCGACGCGGTGTTCTATTTCCCCGGTTGCGGGTCCGAGCGGCTGTTCTCGCAGGTCGGGCTCGCGACGCAGGCGATGCTCTTCCATCTCGGCGCGCAGACGGTGCTGCCGCCGGGCTACCTGTGCTGCGGCTATCCGCAGACCGCCGCCGGCGACCACGACAAGGGGCAGGCGATCACGACGGCGAACCGCGTGCTGTTCCACCGCGTCGCCAACACGCTCAACTACCTCGACATCCGCACCGTCATCGTGTCCTGCGGGACCTGCATGGACCAGTTGCAGAAGTACGAGTTCGAGCGGATCTTCCCCGGCTGCCGCCTCCTCGACATCCACGAATACCTGATGGAGAAAGGCGTGAAGCTGAACGACGTCGGCGGCGTGCGCTACATGTACCACGAGCCCTGCCACACGCCGATGAAGACCTATGCCTCGCTCAAGGTCGTGGGCGACCTCATGGGGACGAGGGTGCCGCTCAACGATCGGTGCTGCGGGGAGTCCGGCACGCTCGCGGTGGCGCGCCCCGACGTTTCGACGCAGGTGCGCTTCCGCAAGGAGGCCGAGCTGCGCAAGGGCGCGGAAGCCGCGCGCGCCGACGGCTTCGACGGGCCGGTGAAGGTTCTGACCTCCTGTCCGTCCTGCCTCCAGGGGTTGTCGCGCTTCTCCGACGACGCCGGCACGGACGCCGACTACATCGTCGTCGAGATCGCGAAACACGTGCTGGGCGAGAACTGGCTCGCCGAGTACGTTGCGAAGGCGAACGCGGGCGGGATCGAGCGCGTGCTCGTGTAGTCGGACGGACCGACAGGCGGGCGCGGTGCCGGCGCGGGCGTGCGATCGCGTTCGTCAGCGTGCGGCGTTCGATCCGGGCGCCCGCTTCGAAAACGACAGCGGTGAGAGTGTCATCGTCGGCGGATGGATCTGGATCTCGCGCGCCCACAGCGTCTCGACCTGGGGAGGGGCGTCGACGATGATCCACGGCAGCCCGATCCCGAACGCGAGCCCGGCGAGGAGCAGGGCGGCGACGAGCGCGGCAGCCTTGCGGAGGCGGGGGTGGGAGGTGGCGTCGTTCATGGTTGGCTCCTGGGGTGCTCCGACCGGGGTTTCTCGAGGACTTGCGAAGCCCGGGCCGCTTGGAAAGGATCGTGCGCTACAGCCTGTGACAGCCGCGCGGTAGAAAGCCGACGCTGCGGTGCGGAAAATTCACTCATGCAGCCGCAGACGGCCTCCGGAGGCCGCCGGGCGGCGCCCGCCGGAATATGACCCTGTGCTATAAATTGCCGATGGACGCCTCCCGGCGCCGTTTCCCGCTCAAAGACCCGGCTCCGGTCAACC
>JADLBN010000125.1 GCA_020847675.1 Burkholderiales bacterium
CCCCCCCCCCCCGACTCCGACCCCGAATTTCCACCGGGCTCGCGACCCCGCGGCCGCGCACCCTGCGACGGCCGGAACCGGAACCGCCGGCCTGCGCCAGCCTTGAAGCGAGCGCCTCCAGCGACGCGAGGTTGTGGACCGGCAGGAAGTCGTCGACCCAGGGCAGCATCGCCCGGATGCCGGCGGGCCGAGCCTCGAAGTCGGCGTAGCGCAACAGGGGGTTGAGCCAGACGAGCCTTCGGCACGACTTGGACAGCCGCTCCATCTCGGCGCCCAACCCCGCTCCCGCCTCGGCGTCGAGCCCGTCGCTGATGATGAGCACCACGGCGTTCTGGCCGAGGAGCCGGCGCGACCAGCGCCGGTTGAACTCGGCGAGCGAGGCCCCGATGCGGGTTCCGCCGGCCCAGTCCGCGACCGAACCGGCCACCCGCTGGAGCGCGACGTCCACGTCGCGGTGCTTGAGATGCCGCGTGACGTTGGTGAGGCGGGTGCCGAACAGCAGCACGTGCACGCGGTGGCGATCGTTGGTGACGGCGTGCAGGAAGTGCAGCATCATCCGCGTGTAGCGGTCCATCGAGCCCGAGATGTCGCACAGCACGACGAGCGGCGGCGTCGCGCGCCTGTGCGCACGGAAAGCGAGGGGCGCCGAAGGTCCCGCCGCCCCGGCCATGCCCCGCATCGTCGCGCGCAGGTCGACGCGCTGTCCGCGGTCGTCGCGGCGCAGGCGCCGCATCCTGATCTGCGGCAGCGGCAGCCTGAGCTTCGCGATCATCCGCTTGACTTCGGCGAGTTCGCCGGCGGACATGGTCGCGAAGTCGTGCGTCTGCAGCACCTCGCGCGGCGAGAACGTGAACGCGGCGTCGAGCGTGACCTCGTCGTCCTCGCCCGACCGGGGATCGGCCGGCGGGGGCGCCATCGCCTCGGCGAGCCGCGACGGGACATCCGGCAGCGCCGGGTCTTCGCCGGTCCTGCCCTGCACCGGCGGCAGCATCCCCGCCGCCATCTTCTCGAGCAGCTTCGGGTCGCGCCAGAAGAGGTCGAACGCGCGCTCGTAGAGGTCCAGGTGCTCGCGCCGGGAACAGAGCACCGCCGCGAGGGCCTCGCGAAAATCGGTGCGGTTCGCGAGACCCACCGCCTCGACCGCGGCGAGCGCGTCGAGAGTCTTCGCCGGACCCACCGGAATGCCCGCGCTCCGCAGCACGCGCACGAAGTGCAGGACGTTCTCGGCCAGATACCCCTTCGGCGCGAGCGTCGCGAATCCGGAGCGCAACCGGGTGCCGCCGGCGGCCGGATTCGCCGCTGCGGTCACGCCGACAGCTTCTTCAGCGCCTCGGCATCGCGCAGCACCGACTTGCGGCGGCTCTCCGGCGCACCGTAGAGCCCGGCGGGCGGGTTGGTGTCGAGTCGGCCGAGCACGGCCGGGTCGTTGCACGACGGGTCGAACCGGGCGCGCACTTCGCCCACCGACGAGGCACCCGGAACGAGGCACGGCTTCCCGAACTTCGCGTTGAGCGGTGCGAGGATGCCCGAGGCGACGAGATCGGGCAGCGGACCGCTGCCGGCGAGTTCGAGTTCGAAGCTGCCGCCGGCGCCGGAGCGCGGCGCGATCGCGATCACCGCGGGAAGGCCGACGAACTCCGCCGCGAGCCGCGACGAGACGTCGCCCTGCGGCAGCCCCTCGATGACGAGCGTCACGCGCCGTGTCGTCGCGCTCGCGTGCTGGAGGAAGAAGTCGCGCGAGAACGCATCGGCGACGCCGGCGCCGATCGCCTTCAGCGCCTCCTCCTCGCTCGCCCAGCTCCCGCTGCCCTTCGGCAGCGCGGTCGCGTGGTAGATCTCCTCGCCGGTCGTGCGATCCACCGCCTTGAGCGTCCACGACGACAGCGCGTACTTGGTGACGACGACGCCGGAGGCTTCGAGGCGCACCGACAGGCGCTTCACCGCGGCTTCGCCCGCGATCGACACGTCGGCCGTGCCGTCGTTCACGACGCGGAAGCCGAACGAGCGGATCCTCTCGGCGAGCAGGTTCTCCGCCACCGACGAGCGCTGCGGCGGAATGTCGGGGCGCCCGGCGTCGCGCACCGCGATCGCGATCGACACGCGCGGATCGCCGTTGGCGCGGATGACGTCGAGCCGCTCGGCGCGGGTCATCTCGTTCAGCGACTTCTGCACCGCCTTGACGTTCACGACGCCGACCGTGGTCATCGTCGCGACGCCGCTCGCGCCCACCACCGGCTCGCTCTCGCCGACCACCGCGCGGATGAAGTCGCCGCTTCGCGCGACGAGCTTCGCGTTCAGCGCATCGTAGTTTGCGGCGAGCGACTTGCGCTCGACGAGCAGGCCCAGCGCCTTCTCGACCAGTTGTCCGCGGGCGTCGGCCCGCAGGTCCCCTGCGAGCTTCGCCGGATCGCCCTTGTAGCGCGGATCGTTCGCGTCGGCGTAGCCGGCAGCGGCGATCAGAAGCGTGCCCGGTTCACCTCCCGCGGCGACGGGTGCCGCGGGAGCGGAGCCCGCGGAAGCTGCCGGAGCCGGCGAAGCCGCTGCGGCAGCCGGAGCCGTCGCCGCAGGAGCCGTTGCGGCACCCGGCGCCTGTGCCGAAGCGCCTGCGGCGGCGACCTGGGCGCCCTCGGCGGATACATGGCGCCCGGCCTGGCTCGTCACGCTCTGCATCCACCACCAGAGCCCGGCCGCGATCGCGAGCGCCGCGATGCCGACGACGATCAGCACGGCGGGAAGCTGCGAGCGCGGACGTGCCGACGTCGCGGTCGAGGTCGACGCCGACGATGCTGCGTAGGCCGGCTTTGGCGGCGGCGAAGCGGCCGGTGCCGCAGCCGCCGGCGCCGTAGCCGCCGGTGCCGGAGCGCTCGCAGCCGGAGCCACCGCCGGCCGGACGAGCGTCGATGCAACCACCGTCGCGTCGCCGTCGTAGCCGGTCGAAGCGGTGGCACGCTCCGCCGCGCCGCGCGAAGGTGCAGGCATCGCGAGCGTTCGCAGCGCCTTCGCGAACTCCGCGGCGGAGGCATAGCGCTCCTCCGGCTTCTTCGCGAGCGCCTTGCGCAGGATCTCGTCCATCAGGTCGGGCAACTGGACGTTGAGCGTCGACGGCGGCAGAGGGTCCTCCTTCAGGACCTTCTGCATCGTGGTCGTCGACTGCGCGCCGCCGAACGGACGCTCGCCGGTGACGAACTGGTAGAGGACGACACCGGTCGAGAACACGTCGGTGCGCGCGTCCACAGGCAGGCCCAGCACCTGCTCGGGCGACATCGACGAGGGCGTGCCCATCACCGTCCCCGCCTGCGTGAGCGAGGACGATTCGAGGTGCGCGATGCCGAAGTCGGCCACCTTGACCGAACCGTCGTCCTTGACGAACACGTTCGCCGGCTTGATGTCGCGGTGGATCACGCCGTGCTCGTGCGAATACTGGAGCGCGTCGAGGATCTGCGCGGTCAGGCGGACCGCGTCGGCGGTCGAGAATCGCTCGCCCGCGTCGAATCGGGACTTGAGGTCGCGGCCCTCGACGAACTCCATCGCGATGAACGAGGTGCCTCCGTCCTCGCCGAAGTCGAAGATCGAGACGATGTTCGGATGATGCAGCCGGCCGGCGGCCTCGGCCTCGCGCCGGAATCGGGCGACGATCGAGGCGGCTTCGGCCGGCTCGAGGCGATCCGCACGGATCGTCTTGAGCGCCACGACGCGCTTGATCATCGGGTCGTAGGCCTCGTAGACGACGCCCATCGCCCCGCGTCCGAGTTCGCGCCGCAGTTCGTAGCGGCCGAGTTGATCCTTCTCCGACATCCGGCTCTCTCGGGTTGTTGAAAAGCGGTGGTGGGCGATGGGCGATGGGAGAACGCGCCGCGCCGGCGCAGGGTTTTCGCCTATCGCCGATCTCCTATCCGGGGGTTATGGGCTACAGGCCATGGGCGACAGGAAACGTACGCCCTCCCATCGCCTATCGCCCATCACCGCTACTTGTACTTGGTATCAATATCCCACACCGCCTTCTGCACCAGCCGCTGCACCATCGTGTCGAGTCCGACGCCGCCCTTCTGGCCCTGCGAGACGCCCAGCACCGAGGTCGACGTGGCACCGATCTCCATCTTCTCCTCGGTGTAGCCGGTCGCCACCTGCTCGGTGGTCTCGGCATTGATGATCTTGTAGCGCATGCCGACGATCCACACGCTCGTCGCCTCGTTGGTCTGCACCGAACCGATCGCCTGGCCGCCGACGGCGCCGGCGCGCCAGCCGCCCCAGGAACCACTGAACGCACCCAGCGTCGAGGCGATGTTGCCGATCGCGCGGCCGTCGAAGCCCTCCTGCGCCTGCGCGATCTGCTCGGTCTTCAGGATGTCGAACTTGACCACGTACTTGGTGGTCTTGAGCTTGCCGATGCGAAGCATCTTGCGCGCCTGGTCGGGATCGCCCAGGTTGTAGGCGAGTTCGAACTCGCGCAGCGCGGAGCCCAGGTTGCTGCGCTCGAGCACCTGGAAATTGGCGTTCGACAGCTCGACCTCGCCGAAATCGGCGATGTTGTTGGCGGTGACCTTCTGCAGGAAGTTGGCGTTGTTGCTCTTGATCTCGCCGGGGATCACCACCACGGCCGGTCCCTTCTTGCCCCGGTTCGGGTAGTCGATCGACTGGTAGAGCGCCTGGTCCGCGGACTGGTTGGCCTTCTGCGAGGTCGAACCGCCCGCCGTCGGCGAGGGATTGCCGAACGTCGGCTGAGCGAACGCGAGAGGAGCGGCGAGCGCGAACGCCGCGCCGGTCGCGAGGATGGCCTGGAGCCTCGGGGTTGTCATCGGTCGGTCTCCTTCGGGGGAGTCGTCGGATCAGGGTTTCCGGGGGGCGGCCTTCGCCGGCGCGCCGAGGCCCGCCTTGCGGCAGTAGTCGGCGTAGAGTTGCGCGACGATCTCGTCGGCCTGCTCGTTGACCAGTGTCAACGCCATGCGAGCAACATCCGCGCCCGCGTAGGACGCCGAGTGCGCCTCGGCGTGGGAGACCGGCCGGCCGTCGCTGCCGTTGAGCGTGAAGTCCATGTTCACCGAGACCTGGTTCACCCGCATCATCAGGTTCCCGGACGCCTGCGAGGTAACGTGCCCGCGCAGCACGAAGCTCGCGCCGAGGCGCTTTGCGGCGTTGAGGGCGGCGTCGGGGTCGTTGCGCATCGTCGCCTCGATCTCGGCCTGGGCGATCTGGCGCCGGATCTCCTCCGGCGTGTAGGTCCGCAGCCCCACTTCCCGCAGGCGCCGGTTGATCGCTTCGTAGACCGGCCCGTGGTTCTGCTGGTGCCAGTAGGCCCAGCCGTTGCTGCGCTCCTCGCCGATCACCACCATGATCTTCTTGTTCTTGAGGTCCGCCCGGCAGGGCGTCGACAACTGGACCGCCATGCGGTCGGCGCGAGCCTCGCCCGCCGCCTTGTCCTCGTTGTCGGCCTGGTCGAACTTGAACCCCTGCGCGGGGGCGAAGGCAGGGATGAGCGAAAGCGCCAGGGCCGCCGCCGTCAGCAAGGGTGGGAAGCGCATGGGATGGGTGTCGCGGGAAGGCGGACAACCGGGAAGGCTAGCGCATTGCCGCGCGGGAATCCACACGGCGCGCCGAAAGGCGAAGATTCGCGTCCGGTGGAAGCGGCCGGACCGGTTCAGGCCAGGGAACCGCCCGCCTGCTGCGCCTGCGCGACCAGCCTCGCGGCGACTTCGGGCGTGATCGCCCCGACGTCGTCCTGGTACTTGAGCAGCACCCCGATCGTGTCGCCGACGACCGCGGGGTCGAGCGCTATCCGATCGAGCGTCACCAGCGCCTCGGCCCAGTCGAGCGTTTCGGCGACCCCGGGTGCCTTGAACAGGTCCATCGAGCGGAGCTGCTGCGTGAACGCGACGATCTCGCGCGCAAGCGATTCCGGCGCGCGCGGGGCCTTGCGCCGCACGATCGCGAGTTCGCGCCCGGTGTCCGGATAGTCGACCCAGTGGTAGAGGCAGCGGCGCTTGATCGCGTCGTGGATCTCGCGCGTCCGGTTCGAGGTGATCACGACCGCCGGTGGCTCTGCCGCGCGGATCGGGCCAAGTTCGGGGATCGTCACCTGGAACTCGGAAAGCACTTCCAGCAGGTAGGCTTCGAACGGCTCGTCGGCGCGGTCGAGTTCGTCGATCAGGAGTACCGGCGCCACGCCGTCGTGCGGCGCGAGCGCCTCGAGGATCGGACGGCGCAGCAGGAATCGGGGCGTGAAGATGTCGTGCGCGAGTTCGTCGCGCTTCACGTGGCCGCCGGCTTCCGCGAGGCGGATCTCGATCATCTGGCGCGGGTAGTTCCACTCGTACACCGCCGACGCGGTGTCGAGCCCCTCGTAGCACTGGAGCCGGACGAGCCTCCGGCCCTGCGCCGCCGCAAGGACCTTCGCGATCTCGGTCTTGCCGACGCCGGCTTCCCCTTCGAGGAACAGCGGCCGGCCGAGCTTGAGCGACAGGTAGACCGCGGTCGCGAGACGCCGGTCGGCGACGTAGTCCTGCGACGCCAGGAGATCGAGCGTCGCATCGACGGTCGCGGGAGGACCCACCGGCAGCAGCGGCGCGTTCATCGCGAAGCCTGCGACGTCATCGAAGCGCGCGAAGTCGGCCGGCGTCGACCGGCAGCGCGCTCCCTCCGGCGCGAGACGCGCACCCGCCTCCTCGCCGCGCGCTCAATGCGTCGCGCCGACCGCCCGCGACGCCATCACCGACACCAGATGGGCGCGGTAGGCCGCCGTTCCATGCAGGTCGCTGTTGAGGTTCGCGTCGGGCGTCCTGACTGCCTTCGCGGCCGCGGCGCTCCAGTCCTTCGCGAGGGCGTCCTCGTGCGCCTTGCTGCGGAACACGGACGACGCGGCCCCGGTGACGGCCACGCGCGTGCCCGCCCCGGTCTGCGCGACGAACACGCCGACCAGCGCGAAGCGCGAAGCCGGATTCGGGAACTTCGCGTATGCCGCCTTCTTCGGGACCGGGAAGCTCACCGCGGTGATGATCTCGCCCTCGGCGAGCGCCGTCTCGAACATGCCCTTGAAGAATTCGTCGGCCGCGATCTTCCGCTTGCTCGTGACCACCGTCGCGCCGAGTCCGAGCACCGCGGCCGGCCAGTCGGCGGCCGGATCGTTGTTCGCGATCGACCCGCCGATCGTGCCCATGTTGCGCACCTGCCGGTCGCCGATCCCTTCCGCGAGCGCCGCCAGCGCGGGAATCGCGCCCTTGACCGCTTCGGACGACACGACGTCCGCGTGGCGCGTCATCGCGCCGATCACCAGGTGGTCGCCTTCCCGGCGGATACCCTTGAGTTCCGGGATGCCGGAAAGATCGACGAGGTGGCCGGGCTGCGCGAGCCGGAGTTTCATCGCGGCGACGAGGCTCTGGCCGCCCGCGAGCGCCTTGCCGCCGGTCCTGGAGAGCGCGGCGGAGGCGTCGGCGACCGACTTGGCGTGATGCAGTTCGAATGCGTACATGGTCGCTCCCGGTCAGGCGTGCTTCGCGGACTGGATCGCCGCCCACACCCGGTGCGGCGTGGCCGGCATGTCGAAATGCTTGACGCCGACGGCGGCGAGCGCGTCCATCACGGCGTTCATGAACGCGGCCGGCGCGCCGATCGCCCCCGCCTCGCCACAACCTTTCGCACCCAGCGGATTGTGCGTGCAGGGCGTGACCTTGGTGCCGACCTTGAACGACGGCAGGTCGTCCGCACGCGGCATCGCGTAGTCCATGTAGGTGCCGGTCAGGAGCTGCCCCGACTTCGGGTCGTAGACGCAGTTCTCGAGCATCGCCTGCCCGAGGCCCTGCGCGACGCCTCCGTGGACCTGCCCCTCGACGATCATCGGATTGATGATGTTGCCGAAGTCGTCGCAGGCGCAGAACTGCACGACCTTCACCACGCCGGTGTCGGGATCGATCTCGACCTCGCACACGTGGGTGCCGGCCGGGAACGTGAAGTTGGTCGGATCGTAGAACGCGGTCTCGTTCAGGCCCGGTTCGAGCCGGTCCAGCGGATAGTTGTGCGGCACGTAGGCCGCGAGCGCGACCTCGCCGAACGCCTTGCTGCGGTCGGTGCCCGCGACGGTGAACTTGCCGTCCCTGAACTCGATGTCGGTCTCCGCCGCCTCGAGCAGGTGCGCCGCGATCTTCTTGCCCTTGTCGATCACCTTGTCGACCGCCTTCACGATCGCCGTGCCGCCCACCGCGAGCGAGCGCGACCCGTAGGTGCCCATGCCGAACACCACCCTCCCGGTGTCGCCGTGCACGACGTCGACGTTCTCGACCGGGATGCCCAGCCGCCCCGCGACCACCTGCGCGAACGTCGTCTCGTGACCCTGGCCGTGGCTGTGCGAGCCGGTGAACACGGTCACGCTGCCCGTCGGATGGACGCGGACCTCTCCTGCTTCGAAGAGTCCCGCCCTCGCACCGAGCGCGCCCGCGATGTTCGACGGCGCGAGTCCGCACGCCTCGATGTAGGACGCGTAGCCCAGGCCGCGAAGCTTGCCGTGCTTCGCCGACTCGGCCTTCCGGGCCGCGAAGCCCTTCACGTCCGCCATCCGGTTCGCCTCGTCGAGGCAGGCATCGTAGCCGCCGGTGTCGTAGAGCAGCGCCACCGGCGTCTGGTACGGGAACGTGCGGATGAAGTTGCGCCGCCGCAGTTCGTCCTGCGCGATGCCGGTCTCGGCCGCCGCCTGGTGGACGATGCGCTCGACGACGTAGGTGGCCTCGGGCCGCCCGGCGCCGCGGTACGCGTCGACCGGCGCGGTGTTGGTGAACGCCGCGGTCACCTCGGCGTAGATGGCCGGCGTCGTGTACTGGCCCGCCAGCAGCGTCGCGTAGAGGATGGTGGGAATGCACGAGGCGAAGGTCGACAGGTACGCGCCCATCGCCGCCACCGTGTGGACCCGAAGCGCGAGGAACTTGCCGTCCTTGTCGAGAGCGAGTTCCGCGCGGGTGACGTGGTCGCGGCCGTGCGCGTCGGAGAGGAACGACTCGCTGCGCTCGCACGCCCACTTGATCGGGCGGTTGACGCGCTTCGCCGCCCAGACCATCGCCGTTTCCTCGGCGTACAGGTAGATCTTCGAACCGAAGCCGCCGCCGACGTCGGGCGCGATCACGCGCACCTTGTGCTCGGGGAGCCCCAGCACGAACGCCGTCATCAGGAGCCGCTCGACGTGCGGATTCTGGCTCGTCGTGTAGAGCGTGTACGCGTCGTCCGCGCGGCTGTACGAGGCGACCGCCGCGCGCGGCTCGATCGCGTTGGGGATCAGCCGGTTGTTGACGAGGTCGAGCCGGGTCACGTGCGCGGCCTTCGAGAAGGCCGCGTCGACCGCCGCCTTGTCGCCCAGCGCCCACGTGTAGCACTTGTTGCCCGGCGCCTCGTCGTGGATCTGCGGCGCTCCCGGCTTCAGCGCGTCGATCGGGTTGACGACCGAGGGCAGCACTTCGTAGTCGACCTCGATCAGCTCCGCGGCGTCCTTCGCCTGCGCGAGCGTCTCGGCGATTACCAGCGCGACGTGATCGCCGACGTAGCGCACCTTGCCCTTTGCGAGGACCGGGTGAGGCGGCTCCTTCATCGGCGTGCCGTCGGTGCTGTGGATGAGCCAGCCGCAGGGCAGCCCGTTCACCCCTTCGAGGTCGGCACCGGTGTAGACCGCCACCACGCCGGGCGACGCCTTCGCCTTCGCCGTGTCGATGCCGCGGATCTTCGCGTGCGCGTGCGGCGAGCGCAGGAAGAACGCCTGCGTCTGGTTGGGCTGGTTGACGTCGTCGGTGTACTGGCCCGTGCCGGTGAGGAAGCGCGCGTCCTCCTTGCGCCGGACCGCCTTGCCGATCACGCCCTCTTCGTTCGCGCCCATGGCCGCCTCACTTCCCCATCGCGGCGGCGCCGTGCTGCACCGCCTTGACGATGTTGTGGTAACCGGTGCAGCGGCACAGGTTGCCTTCGAGTTCCTCGCGGATCTTCGCCTCCGAGGCCTTCGGATGGCGGTTCACGAGGTCGATCGCGCTCATCACCATGCCGGTCGTGCAGAAGCCGCACTGCAGCCCGTGGCACTCCTTGAACGCAGCCTGCATCGGGTGCAGCGTGCCGTCGGCGGCGGCGATGCCTTCGATCGTCACCACCTTCGCGCCCTCCATCTGCGCGGCGAGGACGTTGCAGGCCTTCACGGCGCGGTCGTCGACGAGCACGGTGCAGGCGCCGCACTGCGCGGTGTCGCACCCGACGTGCGTCCCGGTGAGGCCCAGGTGGTTGCGCAGGAGTTCGACCAGGAGGGTCCTCGGATCGACCGTCGCGTGGACGGGCTTGCCGTTGACCGAAAGCGACAGCGTGACAGCCACGGGGTTCTCCTTCGAGGGCGTTGCGACGGGATCGGTCCGCGGTTGCGGCGGCGGCCGAGGATTTCCTCCGACTATACTGCGCCGCCCACTTCGCGGCAACGCGGCACCCGAGTCGAAGGCTTTTGCGCACCGCACACTCCTGCCGGCCGGCGTCTCCGGGTCCGGTACGATGCATCGCCGCGCTCCGGAGGCCGACTGCGCTCGCGCTACACTGCCGCATGCGCCCGACGAGAGACCCGATTCCGGCCAGCGTGATCCTCCGCGACTCGACGGAAGCGGTCGGCGCGGGAAGCAGCACGGGCGCGATCGCATCGAGGTTTGCCTCCGCTTCGCGGGCGGCTCTGGCCAGGCACCCTTTAGCATCGCGCAACGCCGACGCTCCGACCGGCCTCCCGGAGTTGCACCCGCGCAACCAGCGGACCCCATTCCGGCGGAAGGCGCGCTGATGGCCGACGTTCCGCTGATCGGCGACCCGGTGCTCGCGGTGGCGGTGCGAGCCGCACGCAGGGCGTCGTCGGTGGTGGTCGACGCGGCGCGCGACCTGAGGCGACTGCCGACCTTCTCGAAGGAGCACGGGGACATCGCGGCGGCGGCCAGCGACGAGTCCCGCGGCGCGATCGTCGCGACGATCAGCGCGGCGTTCCCCGACCATCGGGTGCTCGGCGGTCCGACGCGCGACGCGCCGGAAGCCGCGCAGGCGTCGCCCTACCAGTGGGTGGTCAGTCCGATCGACGGCGCCACGAACTTCGCCCACGGCTACCCGCGCTACGCGGTGTCGATCGCGCTCGCCCACGGCGTCGAGATCACGCACGCGGTGGTGCTCGATCCGCTGCACGACGAACTCTTCACCGCGGTCCGCGGCAAGGGCGCGCAGTTGAACGGCTCCCCGATGCGCGTATCGGCCTGTACGCGGCTCGAGGATGCGCTCGTCGCCACCGTGTTCCCGGCGCGGACCAGTTCGACGATGGCCGCCTATCTCGCGGTGATGGCAGCCGTCACGAAGCGATGCGCGGGCCTGCGCCCGGCCGGCGCGAGTTCGCTCGACCTCGCCTACCTCGCGGCCGGCCGCCTCGACGGGTATTTCGTCACCAGCCAGCAACCGGGCGACATCGCCGCCGGCGCGCTGCTGGTCAAGGAAGCGGGGGGCCGCGTTGGCGATTTCGCCGGCGGCACCGAGTTCCTGCGTACGCGCGAGGTCATCGCCGCCGCACCGGGATTGTTCACGCCGCTCAGGGAAGCGATCGCCTCCGTGCGCCACTGAGGCTCGGGCGACTGATTCCCGGCCGCGGCGCGGAAGGAGCGCGCGGTCGAAAGGCGCGCGGGACGAGCGTTACGCCAGCCGCTGGAACCAGAGCACCGACAGCGCGGCAGCCGCCGCCGTGAGCACTGCCGCGGCCGCGGCGACCAACGCCGAGATCTCGGTGTGTGCGCGCTCGAACACGTAGCTCGCGTGCAATCCTTCGTAGACCTTCGCGAGGTCGATGGCCGACTTGGCGTGGAAATAGGTCGCCTTGGTGGCGTCGGCGATGGCGCGCAGCGCCTCCTCGTCGAAGCGCATGTAGATCGACCAGCCATCGAAGCTCACCGACGCGCCTTCCGCGGTGCCGAATCCGACCGTGTAGACGCGCACCCCGCGGTCGGCGGCCATCCGCGCGGCGTCGAGCGGATCCGGGCCGGTCGTGCGCCTGCCGTCGGTCAGGAGGATGATCGCAGCGGTCTGGTTCGACCCGGGCGGGACCGGCACGAACGCCTTCTTCGGCGACGGCGGAGCAGCGTCGAGCGAGCGCCCCTGCGATTCGTTGATCGCGCGCGCCATGCCGCCGGGGACGTTCGCGGCGGTCAACTCGCCCGCCTGTTCGGGAAAGATCGCGGCGAGCGAGGTCAGGATGCCGGTGCCGATCGCGGTGTGCCGCTGCAGTTCCAGCCGGTCGATCGCGGCGACGAGGTCCTCGCGGTTGCGCGTCGGCGGCTGCACGACCGCCGCGGAGCCCGCGAACGAGACCAGCGCGACCCTGACGTCGGACGGTTGCGCCTTCACGAACGCCTTCGCGGCCTCCTGCGCGGCCTCGATGCGCGACGGCTCGATGTCGTTCGCCCGCATCGACAGCGAGACGTCGATCGCGAGCACGATGGTCCGGTGGTCCGAAGGCAGCGTGACGCGTGCGCCAGGCCTCGCCGCGGCGATGATCAGCGCGACGATTGCGAAGAGGAGCAGCGCCGCGGGCACGTGGCGCTTCCAGCCGGGGGCGCGCCCCATCGCCTCGCGCACGACGCCGAGGCTCGCGTAGCGAAGTGCTGCGCGCTTGCGGCGACGGCCGAGCCACAGGTACGCGGCGATGAGTCCCGGCACCGCCAGGAGGAGCCAGAGCACCGACGGCCACTCGAACGACATTGCCACCCTCGCCTGGGCCGGCAAGCGCCTGCGGGGCGCCGGCCCGTCGACCACTCTACCACCGGATCGCGCCGGTTCGGAGGACCGGGCAGCCCCCTTGGCGCCGCGGGAGAGCCCTCGCCCGCCTCATCCGGCCACCCGCCCCGAGCGCTGGCCCCAGGCGGTCAGGTCGCGAACAGCCGGTCCATGTCGGCGAACGCCTTGAATTCCAGCGCGTTGCCGAACGGGTCGAGGAAGAACATCGTCGCCTGCTCGCCCGGCTCGCCGCGGAAACGCACGTGCGGCTCGATCACGAAGCGGATGCCGGCCCCGCGGAATTTCGCGGCGAGCGACTCCCAGGTCGCGAGGTCCACGACGACGCCGAAGTGGCGCACCGGGACGTCGTGCCCGTCGACCGGGTTGGTCGCCTCGGCCATGTCCTGCGCCCGGACCTTGTGCGCGACGATCTGGTGGCCGTGGAAGTCGAAGTCCACCCAGTCGGGCGAACTGCGTCCTTCCGGGCATCCGAGGAAGCTCCCGTAGAACCGGCGCGCCTCGTCCAGGTCGGTGACCGGGAAGGCGAGGTGGAAGCGCGGATAGGGGGTGGTGGGCAGCGGCATGGGGTTCGGGAATCAGCGGGAAGAAGCCGGTGGCAGGTCGTCGCAGCAGGCAGGAACCCCAGTCCGCGGGACGTCCGTGGAACCGGAATCGAACGCTATTTGCCCATGCCGATCAGCCACGGGCGGATTTCCGCGACCAGGGTACCGCTCCTGACGGCAGGATCCTCGCCTGCGAATCGCGTGACCTCTTCTTCGGAGATGCCTGCAACCGGAACCATCATGCCACCGCCGCCGGCGTCCGTGTGCGGGCCGCCGAGTTCGAGCTTGCCCTCGTCCAGCCATTGCCGATAGTGGGCGACGTGCTCGCGAACCCCCGGTTGCTCGAACAAGGTCTTGCCGGGCAACCATGCGGGGCCAGGCTTGTGAAAGACGACGTAGCGAACGTCCTGCATGGAAAGTGGCGAGACTCCCGAGGGCGGGGCCCCGTTCGCGGTGCCTCCACCGCGATCGCCCCCTGTCCCCCGTATCCCTGATCCGTCCTACGGGTTACCCGACTGCCACGGCAACCGATCCAGATCGACGTTGCCCCCCGACACAATGATGCCCACCCGCTTGCCCTCGACGTCGAACCGGCGCTCGAGGAGGCAGGCGAGCGGCACCGCGGCGGACGGCTCGACCACGAGTTTCGCGCGCTCCCAGATCATCCGCATCGCTCGCACGATCGCCTCCTCGCTGCAGGACTCGACCGCGTCGACGTTCGCGCGGATCGCGGCGAGCGTGCGCGGCGCGAGCGGCGTCCGCAATCCGTCGGCGATCGTCGGCGCGACGCCGGAGGGGAGCGGCTCGACCTTGCCGCTCGCGAAGCTCAGCGTCGCGTCGCCCGCGTTCGCCGGCTCGGCGCCGAACACGCGCACGGAAGGCTTCACGCCCTTTGCCGCGATCGAAGTTCCGGAGATGAGTCCGCCTCCACCCACCGGTGCGATCACGACGTCGAGGTCGGGAACGTCTTCCAGCAGTTCGAGCGTCGCGGTCCCCTGCCCGGCGATCACGTCGGCGTTGTCGAACGGGTGGATCAACGTCGCCCCGGTCTCGCGTTCGACTTCGGCGCAGATCCTGGCGCGCGACGCGGCGTCCATGCCGGAGAAGCGGATCGTCGCGCCCAGCCGCCCGACGTTCGCCTGCTTCACTTTAGCCGAACCTTCGGGCATCACGACCCACGCGGGAATGCCGCGACGGCCGGCCGCGTAGGCGATCGCCGCGCCGTGGTTGCCCGACGAGTGCGTCACCACGCCGCGCTTCGCGGCGTCCGCCGACAGCGAGAACACCGCGTTCGACGCGCCGCGCGCCTTGAACGCACCGATCTTCTGCAGGCTCTCGGCCTTGAACCACAGCTTCGCGCCCACCTCGGCGTCGATCGCGGCACAGGCGAACACGGGCGTGCGGTGCACGTGCGGCCGCACGCGCAGGTGCGCGGCGCGGATGGCGGCGAGATCGGGGAGCGCGAGCGCGGGGTCGAGGCGGTCGTTCATCGCGGACCTCAGGTCAAAGGCTGCATTCTAGGCCCGCGCCTCAGGTCGCGGAGAACCCGCCGTCGACGCAGAGCATCTGGCCGGTGATCGCCGCCCCTGCGTCACTCGCCAGCAGCAATGCGGCTCCGCGAAAATCTTCCGGCACGCCGTTGCGCCCGATCATCGTGCGCGCCGCCATCGCGGCGACGCGCGCCGGATCCGCGGAAGCCTCGGCAGTGAGCGGCGTGACGACGAAACCCGGCATGAGCGCGTTGCAGGTCACGCCCGACCTCGACCACCGTTCCGCCGTCGAGCGCGTGAGCGACACGAGGCCGCCCTTCGACACGCCGTAGGCGCCGCTCGCGCCGAATGCACGTATCGCCTGCTGCGAAGCCACGTTGACGATGCGTCCCCAGCCGCGGGCGGCCATGCCGGGCGCGAGCGCCCGCGTGAGCAGGAACGGCCCGGTGAGGTTCGCCGCGAGCGTCGCGTCCCAGTCCTCGTCGCGTATCGCCTCGAACGGCATGCGCAGGTTCGAACCGGCCGAGTTCACCAGGATGTCGATCGTCCTGCCCGCGTCGTCGAGCCGTCGGAGCAGCGCCGCGATCGACGCGCGGTCGGCAACGTCGACCGTCTCCGCCTCGGCCATTCCGCCTTCGGCGACGAGTTCGCGCACCGCCTGCTCCACCCGTTGGCGCTGCCGCGCGGCGATGACGACCTGCGCGCCGGCATCCGCGAGCACGCCGGCGATCGCCCGGCCGATGCCCGAACTCCCTCCTGTCACGAGTGCTGCGCGCCCGGCGAGGTCGAACAGCCGCGCGATCGACGCCTTCACCGCGGTGACCCTTCACGCCCGCAGCGGGCGACCGGCGCGAAACTCGTCCGGTGCGCCGGACAGGGGCCGTGGCGTTCGAGCGCCGCGAGGTGCTCGGGCGTTCCGTAACCCTTGTGACGAACGAACCCGTAGTCGGGAAACGCACGGTCGAGTTCGACCAGCATCGCGTCACGCGCGGTCTTGGCGAGGATCGACGCGGCCGAGATCGCGGCTACATCGCGGTCGCCGCGCACGATCGCACGCACGCGGCACGCGAGATCCGGACAGCGGTCGCCGTCGACCAGCACTTCGTCCGGCGCAACCGGCAGCGCCTCGACCGCCCGGCGCATCGCGAGCATCGTGGCGCGCAGGATATTGATCGCGTCGATCTCTTCGACCGACGCCTGCGCGACAGCGAAGGCGGCCGCGCGCTCGCGGATCGCGTCGGCGAGTGCGACGCGCCGGCCGGCTGCGAGGGTTTTCGAGTCGGCGAGCCCGCGGATCGGGCGTTCCGGGTCGAGGATGACCGCCGCGGCGACCACCGGCCCGGCGAGCGGGCCTCGCCCAGCCTCGTCCACGCCCGCGATCCGCGCCGCGACGGAAGCGCCACTCATGCGCCGGGAACCGCTGCCGCAAGTTCGTGCGCGACGGCGTCCGCCGCGAGCGCTCCGGTGTCGACCGCGAGATCGCGCGCGAACGACGCGAATACCGCTTC
Organism: Burkholderiales bacterium; assembly: GCA_020847675.1. GTDB lineage: Bacteria > Pseudomonadota > Gammaproteobacteria > Burkholderiales > Casimicrobiaceae > VBCG01. Next base: position 16,294 of record JADLBN010000125.1, read on the forward strand.
GATCGCGTGCCGCGCGACCGTGTCGTCGAACAGGTTCAGCGCCGCGATCGCGAGGTTCTCGCCGGTCGCCTCCTCCTGCAGCAATTCCGGCACGACGAAGCGCCCCGCGAGCACGTTGGGCAGCCCGATCCACGGCACCTCCAGCCGGGGACGGACCAGCCGCGCGGTGATCTCGGACAGCCGGTAGAAGATGACGTGCGGGCAGCGGGCGAGCGCCGCTTCGAGCGTTGCCGTGCCCGACGCGACGAGCCCCACGTCGGCGGCGCGAAGCGCGTCGTTCGCGTGGCCGTACAGGAGCGTCAGCGGGACGTCCTGTGCGCCTTCCCGCCAGATCGCGCGCTCGAAGGCCTCGCGCGTCGCCCGCGAGACGAGCGGCACCAGGAATCGCGCGTCGGGACGCGCGCGCGCCATGCGCTTCGCGGCATCGATCACGATCGCGGCGTGCATCTCGATCTCGGAGAGGCGACTTCCGGGCAGGAGGGCGAAGACCGGCGTGGCCAATCCCAGTCGCAGCCGCTCGCGCATCGTCCGGCGGCTCCAGTCGGACGCCGCGTGCGCGGCCATCGGGTGGCCGACGTAGCTCACCGCGATGCCGGCCTCCTCGAGGACGGGCGGCTCGAACGGGAACAGCGCGAGCACCCGGTCGACGGCGCGGCGGATCGTCGCCACGCGGCCACGCCGCCAGGCCCAGACCGACGGGCTCACGAAGTGGATCGTGCGAACGCCGCGGGCCTTCAGCCGGCGCTCGAGGCCGAGGTTGAAGTCCGGCGCGTCGACGCCGACGAACAGCGGCACGCGTTCGCCGAGGAAGCGCCGCACGAGGCCGCGCCGGATCGACACGAGTTCGGGCAGGTGGCGCACGACCTCGGTCACGCCGCGCACCGCGAGGCGCTCGGTCGACACCCATTGCTCGCACCCGGCCGCGACCATCTTCGGCCCGGCGACACCGGCGAACCGCACCTGCGGCAGTTTCGCACGCAATGCCGCGATGAGCGTGGCGGCCAGCGCATCGCCGGACGTCTCGCCGGCGACGATGCCCACGGTGATCGGCGCCGCGGCGCCCGGCGCTTCGCGCATCGGGGCCTCCGTCAGCGGACGATGCCGCGCCCCGCATCCGACAGGAACGCGACCAGCGGCGCCAGTACCGGTTCGTCCTGCGCGTCGCGCGCGAGCTTCGCGCGCGCGTCGTCGAGCGAAAGGCCTTCGCGATAGATCGTCTTGTACGCCCGGCGCACCGCGAGGATCTGCCCGGGCTCGAATCCGCGCCGCCTCAGCCCTTCGCTGTTGGTGCCCTTGGGCACGGCGGGATAGCCCTGGACGATCGTGTACGGCGGCACGTCCTGCAGCACGATCGCCCCGGCCGCCAGCATCGCGTGCTCGCCGACGCGGCAGAACTGGTGGACACCGGCGTAGGCGCCGAGGACCGCCCAGTCGCCGACGCGGACGTGGCCCGCGACCTGCGCGTTGTTCGACCAGGTGGTGCGGTTGCCGACGACGCAGTCGTGCGCCACGTGGGTGTAGGCGAGAAACCAGTTGCCGTCGCCGATCGTCGTCTCCGCGCGGTCCTGGGCGGTGCCGGCGTGGATCGACGTGTACTCGCGGATCACGTTGTCGTCGCCGATCGTCGTCGACACCGGTTCGCCGCCGTACTTCCGGTCCTGTGCAATCAGGCCGATCGAGGCGAACGGAAAGATGCGGTTGCGCCGGCCGATCGCGGTGCGGCCGTCGATCACGACGTGCGGCCCGATCGTGGTTCCGGCGCCGATCGACACGCCGGCGCCGATGACGGCGAACGGGCCCACCTCGACCTCGGCGTCAAGGGTCGCCTTCGGATCGACGAGCGCGGTGGAGTGGATGCGCGCCATCGTCTCGGAGTCAGGCTTCCGGCGTCGGCCGAAGCGCGGACAGGAGCGTTGCCTCGCAGGCGACCTGGCCGTCGACGCTCGCGCGCACCGCCCAGCGCCCGACACCGCGCATGCCTTTCAGGAATGTCGACTCGAGGATCAGCGAATCCCCCGGCACGACCTGCCGCTTGAACCGGGCCTCGTCGATCCCGGCGAAGAGGAACAGCTTGCGCCCGCCCATCGCGTCCGGGTCGCTGCGGTAGGCGACGATCGCGGACGCCTGCGCCAGCGCCTCGACGATCAGCACGCCGGGCATCACCGGGAAGTGCGGAAAGTGACCCGGGAAGAACGGTTCGTTGATCGTGACGTTCTTCAGCGCCTTGATGCGCACGCCCGGCTCGAGCTCGAGCACCCGGTCGACGAGCAGCATCGGGTAGCGGTGCGGCAGCGTCGCGCGTATCGCCTGGATGTCGAGGCTTTCCATGTCGGCCTTCGTATCAGTCGTCGGAGGAGAGGTCGCGCAGCGCGCGCTCGACCCGTGCCACGCGCTCGGCGATCTGGTCGAGATGGCGGACGCGCACCATGTTGCGCCGCCAGTCGGCGAACGGCACCACCGGGAACGCGCTGCTGTACACGCCCGGCGCGTCGATCGACGACATGACGACCGCAGCGCCGCCGAGCGTCGTCCCGTCCGGGATCGTGAGGTGCCCCGAGATCATCGCCGCGCCGCCGATCCGGCAATGGCGTCCGATGCGGGTGGAGCCGGCGATGCCGGTGCATCCGGCGATTGCGGTGCCGTCTCCGATCACGCAGTTGTGACCGATCTGGATCTGGTTGTCGAGCTTCACGTCGTTGCCGATCACCGTGTCGTCGATCGCGCCGCGGTCGATCGTCGTGTTGGCGCCGATCTCGACCCTGTCGCCCACGACCACGCGGCCGACCTGCGGCACGCGGAGCCACCGATCCCCGTCCTCGGCGAGTCCGAAACCGTCGGCGCCGATGACCGCGCCCGCCTGGACCAGCGCGTCCTCGCCGATCACGCAGGCGTCGCAGACTACGACGTTCGCCGCCAGCCGCGACCGCGCGCCGATGCTGGCACCGGCTCCGATGGCGCATCCCGGTCCAACCACGACTTCTGCCCCGAGCGTGGCGCCGGCTCCGACCGTCGCGTGGGGTCCGATCGATGCACCGGCCCCCACCGTCGCCGTGGCGTCGACGAATGCAGCCGGATGGATCCCCGGCTCGGCGCCTTGCGACGGGTGCAGCAGCGTCGCTACGCGGGCGTAGGTCAGGTACGGCTTCGGCGTGACCAGCCGCGGAAGCGGCGTGAGCGCAGCGTGCTCGGGCGACACGATGACCGCGGAAGCGCGGGTCGTGGCGAGCTGCGATGCGTAGTGGGAATTGGCGAGGAACGCGATCGCGCCCGCCTGCGCCTTCTCGAGCGTGCCTACGCGCCGGACCACGACGGCCCCGTCGCCGTCCAGGGCCGCGCCGGTGCGTCGCGCGAGCTCGGCGAGCGACCAGCCGTCGGTGGGGTCGGTCGGCGCCATCGGCGCAGGCGGCACGGACGAAGCGCTACTTGTCGGCCAGCGCCTTGATCACCTTCTCGGTGATGTCGATGCGCTGGCTGGCGTAGACGACCGGATCCTGCAGGATGAGGTCGAACTTCTCGGCTTCGGCGATCTGCTGGATCACCTTGTTCGCGCGCTCCTGCAACTGGGCGAGTTCCTCGTTGCGGCGGAGGTTCAGATCCTCGCGGAACTCGCGCTGCGAACGCTGCAGGTCGCGCGACAGGTTGGCGAGATCGCGCTCCTTGTTGCGGCGCTCGGACTCGGCCATCGTCGCGCCGTCCTTGTCGAGGGAACTCTGCAGGTCGCGGACCTGACGGGTCAGCTTCTGGACCTCGGCGTCACGGGTCGCGAACTCCTTCTCGAGTTTGGCCTGCGCGCGCTTGGCCGGCGCCGCCTCGCGGAACAGGCGCTCGGTGTTGACGAAGCCGATCCGGATCGCGGAAACCGCCGGAGCCGCGGATGGTTGCGCTTCCGCGGGAACGGCGATCACCGCCAACGCGAGCGCGGCGGCAAGGCAGAGGGTGCGTTTCACGTGGGTCTCCCGCATCACATGGTCCGGGTCAGAACACCGAGCCCATCTGGAACTGGAACTTCTGGATCTTGTCGCCGGGCTCCTCGTTGAGAGGATACGCGTAGCTGAACTTGAGCGGGCCCATCGGCGAATTCCAGGCGAGTCCGATCCCGGCCGAGTAACGGAACGACTCGTACTCCGGCTGCTTCCCGTCGAGGTAGATCTGGCCCAGGTCCGCGAACCCCGACAGGCGGACCGCCTGCTGACCCGCCAGCAGCGGGTAGAACAGTTCGGCGTTGGCCACGATCTTGCGCTTGCCCCCGAGCACGTTGCCGAACACGTCGCGCGGACCGAGCGAGCTCGACTCGAAGCCTCGCACCGACCCGACCCCGCCGGCGTAGAACGCCTTGAAGAACGGCAGCGGCTTGCCCTGGTAGCCGTCCCCGTAGCCCAGTTCCCCGCGCAGCATCAGCACGAAGGGCGAGTAGATCGGCCAGAACCACTGGTGCACGTACTGCACCTTGTAGTAGGACAGGTCCGCCGGCGGCAGTCCTACCTCGATGAAGAGGCTCTGCAGCCGCCCCTGGTTAGGATAGAGAATGTCGTCGCGGGTGTCACGCGCCCAGCCCAGCGTCGTGATGAGGGCGTTGGTCGTCTCGCCGAACGTGTCGACGAAGTCGACGTAGGCCGGGGGGCTGTCCTGGAACAGCGACAGCGAGGTGCGGTCGAACCGGAAGCCCAGATTCACGGTGTCGGTCTCGGTGACCGGAATCCCGAAGCCGATGGCGGCCCCGATCGTGTCCGACGCGTACTGCGACACCGAGAGCGACGTGGAATCCAGCCGGCGCACGTACGCCTCGAGGGTCCTCGACACCCCGTTGACCGTCCAGTAGGGTTCGAGGAACATGATCGAGTAGGTCCGATTGGCCTTGCTCGTGTTGACGTTGAGCGAGATCGCGTTGCCCGATCCGAAGACGTTCTGCTGCGACACCGAGCCGCTGAACACGAGACCATCCGCGTTCGAGTAGCCGAGGCCCGCCAGCAGGTTGCCGGTCGACCGTTCGGTCACCGAAAAGTCGACGTCGACCTGGTCGGTGACGCCCGGCACCGGTGGCGTCTCGACGTTCACGTCGTCGAAGTAGCCCAGCCGCTTCATCCGCACCTTCGAGCGGTCGATGCGCCCGCTGTCGAACCAGGCGCCCTCGAGCTGGCGCGCCTCGCGCCGGACCACCTCGTCGCGCGTCTTGGCGTTGCCGGCGACGTTGAGGCGCCGCACGTACACGCGGCGGCCGGGATCGACGTAGAGCGTGAACGCCGCCGTCGCGTTCTCGCGGTCGATCTCCGGCACCGCGTTGACGTTCGCGAACGCGTAGCCCTCGGAGCCCAGCCGGTCGGAGATCGCCTTGGCGGTGCGCTGGATCTTCTCGCGCGAGAACACCTCGCCCGGCGCGATGAACACCAGCTTGCGCAGCTCGGCCTCGTCCACCGCGAGGTCGCCCGCGAGCCGCACGCTGCCGACCGTGTAGCGCGGGCCCTCGGCGATGTTGATCGTGATCGTGATGTCTTCCTTGTCCGGGGAGATCGACACCTGGGTCGACTCGATGTCGAACTCGAGATAGCCCCGGTTCTGGTAGAAGTTGCGCAGCGCCTCGAGGTCCCCCTGGAGCTTCTGCTTGCTGTACTGGTCGTTCTTCGAGTACCAGGTGAGCCAGCCCGGCGTGGTCAGCGTCATCTCGCGCTTGAGCTGCGCCTCGGTGAAGGCCTTCGCGCCGATGATGTTGATGCGCGCGATGCGCGAGGCCGATCCCTCGTCGATGGTGAAGTTGATCGCGACCCGGTTGCGCTCCTGCGGCGTGACGGTCGTCTGCACCCTGGCCGCGTAGAGGCCGCGCGAGATGTACTGGCGCTTCAGTTCCTGCTCGGCACGGTCGAGCGCGGAGCGGTCGAAGATGCGCGCCTCGGCGATGCCGATGTCCTTCAGCGCCTTCTTGACCGTGTCGGTGTCGAACTCCTTGTTGCCGACGAAGGTCAGCGAACTGATGGTCGGCCGTTCCTGCACCGCGACGACGAGCACGTCGCCCTCCCGCTCGAGCCGCACGTCGCGAAAGAATCCCGTCGCGTAGAGCGCCTTGACCGCGGCCGAGAGCTTCGCGTCGTCGACCCGCTCGCCCACCTTGATCGGCAGGTAGCTGAAGATGGTCCCGGCCTCGGTGCGCTGCGCGCCCTCGACGCGGATGTCGCGGACGACGAAGGGATCCGCGGCGCGCACCGGGGCCGCGGCGAGCACGACCGCGATCGCGAGCGCGACCGCGCTCGAAGCGACGCGGCCCGGGCGACGGCCGGGGCGTCGTCGGTCAGAACAGGCGGGAGACATCATTGACGAGCGCGAGAGTCATCAGCACGGCGAGTAGCGCCATGCCGATGCGCTGCCCGACCTCGAAGGCCCGGTCGGACACCGGTCGGCCCAGGACGATTTCGGCCAGATAATACAGCAAGTGCCCGCCGTCCAGCAGGGGAATCGGCAGCAGGTTCAAGACGCCGAGGCTGATGCTGATGAGCGCGAGATAGCCGATGAACGTGAGCACGCCGGCCTGCGCCGACTGCCCGGCGTAGTCGGCGAGCGTGATCGGTCCCGACAGGTTGGCGAGCGACGCGGCGCCGGTGATCATGCGGCCGAGCATCCGCAGCGTGAACACCGACAGTTCCCAGGTCTTCCGCGCGCCCGCGCCGATCGCCTCGAGCGGCGACGAGCGAACCGTGGTGGTCACGGCGGCGACCGCCGCCGGGTCCGCCTTGAGTCTCAGTCCGGCGAGCCCGATCCTGCGTCCGTCCTGCTCGACCGCATCGGGGACGACCGTCGCGTCCAACTCGGCGCCTTCGCGCGCGAGGCGGAACACGATCGGGCTCCCGGGTTTCGCGTGGGTCGCGCGTGCGACGTCGGCGGGCGAACGCGTCGCGCGACCGTCGATCGCGACGATCCGGTCGCCGGCTCGCAGCCCCGCGGCCTGCGCCGGCTTGCCGGGGGCGACCTGGTCGACGATCGGCGCGCCGAGGTCGGGCCTCAGACCGAGCGCGTCGATCGGATTGCCTTCCCAGTCGGCGGGTGCGAGCGACCCGAGCGCGAGCGTCCGGGTCGCGCGACTCCCGTCGGAACGCTCGACGCCCACCTCGACCGAAGCCTGTCCCTGCGCCTTCACGATCCGCCAGCGCAGGTCCTGCAGCGTGGCCACGTCCTCGCCGTCGACCGTGACGACCCGGTCGCGGTCGGCGAAACCGGCCGCGGCCGCCGCGGTGCCCGGCGCGGGCGGCGCCAGCACGGGCAGCTGCCCGGGGACGCCGGCGACGAACGTGCCGGCGAACAGCAGCACCGCGAGCAGGAGGTTCGCCGCCGGTCCGGCAGCGACGATCGCGATGCGCTTGCCCACGCCCTGGCGGTTGAACGCGCGCGGGCGATCCTCGGGCGCGAGCGCGTCCTCGCGCTCGTCGGCCATCTTCACGTAGCCGCCGAGCGGGATCGAGGCGATCGCCCACTCGGTCCGGTCAGCGCCGAAGCGCCGCGACCACAGGATGCGCCCGAAGCCGACCGAGAAGCGCAGCACCTTGACGCCGCACGCCCGCGCGACCGCGAAGTGGCCGAGTTCGTGGAACACGACGAGCACGCCGAGCACCACGAGGAACGCGCCGAGCTTCCAGGCGAGGTCGATCACGCGGCGAGCGCGACGCCGCCGGCGTCCGCGGGAAGTCTCAGGATCGAGCGGGCGAGCCGGCGAGCCTGCGCGTCGGCGGCGAGCGCGTCTTCGATCGAATCGACGGCGGCGCAAGGCGTGCGCGACAGCACTTCGGCAGAGGTTGCGTGGATCGCCGGGAACGGCACGCTGCCGTCGAGGAAAGCCGCGACGGCGATCTCGTTGGCAGCGTTCAGCGCGACGGGCGCGGCCCCGCCCGCCGCGAGCGCGTCGTAGGCGAGCCCGAGGCAGGGAAAGCGCGCGAGGTCGGGCGCCTCGAACGACAGTCCCGCGAGGCTCGCGAGATCCAGCGTGCGAACGCCGCTTTCGATGCGCCCGGGCCACGCGAGCGCCTGCGCGATCGGCGTGCGCATGTCCGGGTTTCCGAGCTGGGCGAGCACCGATCCGTCGGCGTACTCGACCATCGAGTGCACGATGCTCTGCGGATGGATCACCACGTCGATCGCCTCGACCGGCGCGCCGAAGAGCCAGTGCGCCTCGATCACCTCGAGGCCCTTGTTCATCATCGTCGCCGAGTCGACCGAGACCTTGCGCCCCATTCGCCAGTTCGGATGCGCGCAGGCCTCGTCCGGCGTCACCGACGCGAGGTCGGCGACGGCCCGCGTCCGGAACGGGCCGCCCGACGCGGTCAGCACGAGCCTGCGCACGCCCTCGCGCGCGAGGTCGCCGCCGTAGCCGGCGGGCAGGCACTGGAACAGCGCGTTGTGCTCGCTGTCGATCGGCAGGAGTTCGGCGCCGCCCTCGCGCGCCGCGCGCATGAACGCGCCGCCGCCGATCACCAGCGCCTCCTTGTTCGCGATCATCACCCGCTTGCCGCAGCGCGCCGCGGCGAGCGTGGGAGCGAGGCCCGCGGCGCCGACGATCGCGGCGAGCACGGTGTCCGCCCCCGCGCAGGTCGCCGCCTCGAGAATCCCCTGCGGTCCGGCGAGCACGCGCGTCGGGAGCCCCGCGCCGCCGAGGTCGCGCTCCAGCGCGAGCGCCGCGTCGGGATCGAGCATCGCAGCGATCGCAGGACGGAAGCGACGGCACAGTCCGGCGAGCTTCGCCACGTTGCGGTTCGCGGCGAGCGCCTCCACCGCGTAGCGATCGGGGTGGCGCGCGACGACGTCGAGCGCCGAATCGCCGATCGATCCCGTCGCTCCGAGAAGACTCACGCGACGCATCGGGTCAGGTCCCGAGGAAACGGTGCGCCGCCAGCGCGGCCGGCGGCATCGCCGCGAGCAGCGCGTCGACGCGGTCGAGGATGCCGCCGTGGCCCGGCAGCAGCGTTCCGCTGTCCTTGACGCCGGCCTGCCGCTTGAGCCACGACTCGTAGAGGTCCCCCAGCACCGACATGAGCGCGAGCGCGAGTGCGAGCGCGATCCACGCGATCAGCGCGACGGCATCGCCCCGACCCTGATACCCCGCGGAATGCGCGAACGGCGCGATCGCGGCGGCATAGACGGCGACGGCAGCGAGGGCGCCGAACACTCCTTCCCAGGTCTTGCCCGGGCTCACCAGCGGCGCGAGCTTGCGGCGCCCGAACGCCCTGCCTGCGAAATACGCGGCGGTGTCGGCGATCCAGACGATCGCCATCGCCGCCAGCACCAGCCACGGGGAACGCGCCTGCAGTTCCACCAGCGCGACCCACACGCCGGAGAGCGCGACGATCCCGGCCAGCGCGAGCGGGAGTCGCGAGCGCGCCGGCCAGCGGCGCAGCACCCAGGGCAGGGCAACCGCGAGCCAGAACAGCGTGGCGAGGCCGCAGGCCACCAGCACCACGGGATCGGGCCAGCCGGTGGACGCGAGCGGTGGCGCGAGAATCAGCAGCGCGGCGCCGGGTGCGGCCACCGCCGCGGCATAGACCGCGCGCCCGGCGGCGGCGAAACCGGCGAGCCGTCCCCACTCGGCCGCAGCCAGGACGATGGCCGCGAGCACCAGGGCCGCCCAGCCGCCGGGAGGCAGCGCGAACAGCGCGGCGAGCACGAGCGGCACCAGCACGGCCGCGGTGGCGACGCGCGTCGCCAGCGGCGTCATGAAGCGACCGCCTGCGCGGCGACCTGCTCGCTGGTCCGGCCGTAGCGCCGCTCGCGCGTCCGATACGACGCGATGGCCTCGTCGAGAGCAGCGGCGTCGAAGTCGGGCCACAGGCGGTCGGTGAACCACAGCTCGGCGTAGGCGAGCTGCCACAGGACGAAGTTCGAGATGCGCTGCTCGCCGCCGGTGCGGATGAAGAGATCCGGCTCCGGGGCGTACGCGAGCGCGAGGAACGGCGCGAATGCGTCGGGATCGAGCGGCGCGCCGTCCGCGAGCGCCTCGGGGTGCTGCCGGTGGTAGGCGCGCGCGGCCTGCGCGATGTCCCAGCGGCCGCCGTAGTTCGCCGCGATCGTGAGGGTGAGCCGGGTATTCGCGGCCGTCAGGGCCTCGCCGGCCGCGATCCGCGCGCGGATGCGCGCGTCGAAGCGCGTCGTGTCGCCGATCACCTTGAGCCGGATGCCGTTGTCGTGCAGCCTGCCGACCTCGACCTCCAGCGCCTTGAGGAACAGTTCCATCAGGATCGAGACCTCGTCGGCCGGACGCCGCCAGTTCTCGCTCGAGAACGCGAACAGCGTCAGATAGCCGATGCCGCGCTCGGCCGAGGCGCGCACGATCTCGCGCACCGCCTCGACGCCGCGGCGGTGGCCCGCGACGCGGGGCAGCAGGCGCTGCTTCGCCCAGCGCCCGTTGCCGTCCATGATGATCGCGACGTGGCGCGGCGTGTCCCGCTCTTCGGGAATCTCGCGCGTGGAGGAGGTGAACACGGCGTCCCCGGAAGCCGGATCGATCGGACCGCGGCGGTCAGACCGCCATCAGGTCGGCTTCCTTCGCGTGCAGCAGCCGGTCGATCTCGGCGACGAACCGGTCGGTGAGCTTCTGGACGTCGGTCTGCGCGTGGCGCTCGTCGTCCTCGGCGACCTTGTGCTCCTTCAGGAGCTTCTTCAACTGCTCGTTCGCCTCGCGGCGCACGTTGCGCACCGCGACGCGCGCGTTCTCGGCCTCGTGCCGCACGACCTTGATGAGGTCCTTGCGCCGCTCCTCGGTCAATGCCGGCATCGGCACGCGGATCACGTCGCCGGCGCTCGCCGGATTGAGGCCGAGATCGGAATCGCGGATCGCCCGCTCGACCGCCGGCACGAGCTTCTTCTCCCACGGCTGCACCGTGATCGTGCGCGCGTCGGCGAGCTGCACGTTCGCGACCTTCGGGATCGCGGTCATCGTGCCGTAGTAGTCGACCATGACGTGGTCGAGGATGCCCGCGTGCGCGCGGCCGGTGCGGACCTTGCCGAGGTCGAGCTTCAGCGTCTCGATCGTCTTCGCCATCCGCTGCTCGGCGCCCTTCTTGATCTCGGGAATCATCGTTGCGTCTCCTGCAGGTCGTTCGTGTCCGCCCGGGCGTCCGGCCTCCGGAGGGGTTCCCGGCTTGGCGCCCGCGTGCCGTCTAGCAATGGACGAGCGTGCCCTCGTCCTCGCCCATCACCACGCGCTTCAGCGCCCCGGGCGAGAAGATCGAGAATACCTTGAGCAGCATGTCCTGGTCGCGGCACAGCGCGAGCGCGGTCGCGTCCATCACCCTCAAGTTCTTCACGATCGCCTCGTCGAACGTGAGTTCGGCGTAGCGGCGCGCCGCCGGATCCTTCTTCGGATCCGCGGTGTAGACGCCGTCGACCTTGGTCGCCTTGAGCACGATGTCGACGCCCATCTCGCGCCCGCGCAGCGCCGCGGCGGTGTCGGTGGTGAAGAACGGGTTGCCGGTGCCGGCCGCGAAGATCACCACCTTGCGCTCCTCGAGGTGGCGCAGCGCGCGCCCGCGGATGTAGGGCTCGGCGACCTGGTCGATGCGCAGCGCCGACTGCACGCGCGACTCGACGCCGGCGCGCCGGAGCGCGTCGGCGAGCGCGAGCGCGTTCATCAGCGTGGCGAGCATGCCCATGTAGTCGGCCGTCGCGCGGTCCATGCCGGCAGCGCCCGGCGCGACGCCGCGGAAGATGTTGCCGCCGCCGATGACCACCGCGATCTCGACACCGAGGTCGTTGACCTCGCCGATTTCGGCCACGATCCGGTCGATCGTCTCGCGGTTGATGCCGTAGGCGTCGTCGCCCATCAGCGCCTCGCCCGACAGCTTGAGCAGGATGCGCCCGTAGGCGGGCTTCGGCGCGGCGGCGGTGACGGCGGAGAGCGGCGTGGCGGCGGGCGTCGGCGGGGTCATCGCGGTTCTCCGTGGCGAATCGGTCCGGCGCGCGATACGCACGCCCGGGCCGCGCGCCGCGTCGACCCGGACCCGCCGGGGTACGCCCCCCGGTCCCCCAACCGCGTTACGCCTTCGCCATCGCGGCCACTTCGGCCGCGAAGTCGTCCTTCTTCTTCTCGAGCCCCTCGCCGACCACGAACATCGCGAACGCCTTGACGCTCGCGTGCTTCGCCTTCAGCACCTTCTCGACCGTCTCGTCGGGGTTCTTGACGAACGGCTGGCCGAGCAGCGTCACTTCCGACAGGAACTTCGCGACACGGCCCTCGACCATCTTCGCCACGATGTCGGCGGGCTTGCCCGACTCCGCGGCCTGCTGCGAGAAGATCGCCCGCTCCTTCGCGATCAGGTCGGCCGGGACGTCGTTGCGCGACACCGCGACCGGGCGGATCGCGCCGGGCGCACCGGACGCCGCCACGTGCATCGCGATGTCCTTGCCGAGCGCCTCGTCGCCGCCGTCGTATTCGACCAGCACGCCGATGCGGCCGCCGCCGTGGACGTAGCTCGCGACCCTGCCGGCGGTCTGGAAGCGCTGGAAGCGGCGGATCGAGACGTTCTCGCCGATCTTCTGCACCAGCGCCTGGCGCACGGTCTCGGCCGTCCCGCCGTCGAGCGGCAGCGCGGCGAGCGCCGTCACGTCCGCCGGGTGCTTCTCGGCCGCGAGCTGCGCGAGCCGCTTCGCGAACGCGACGAAGTCCTCGTTGCGCGCGACGAAGTCGGTCTCGCAGTTCACCTCGACCATCGCACCGGCCTTCGAGTCGGCAGCGAGCCACGCGCCGACCACGCCTTCCGCCGCGACGCGCGCCGCCGCCTTCGACGCCTTGGCGCCCGAACGCACGCGCAGCAACTCCTCGGCCTTCGCGAGGTCGCCGCCGGTCTCGGCCAGCGCCTTCTTGCACTCCATCATGCCCAGCCCGGTCCGGCTGCGCAGTTCCATCACGGTGCTCGCGGCGATCTCCGCCATGCTTCATGCTCCTCGTGTGTCCGCGGAGACCGCGCGCCCGGGGGCGCCGCCTCCGCCGCCCCGGCGAGGGGGCGCGTGTCCCGAAAGAAGGGGGCCCTCGGCCCCCTTCGCGTCGTCCGGTTACTGCTTCGCCGGTTCGTCGGCGACCTCCACGAATTCGTCGCCACCCTCGACGATCTCCTGGATCACCACGTTGCGGCCCTCCAGGACCGCGTCGGCTGCGCCGCGCGCGTAGAGCCTGATCGCGCGGCTCGAGTCGTCGTTGCCCGGGATCACGTGCGCGATCCCGTCGGGCGAGTGGTTGGTGTCGACCACCGCGACCACCGGCACGCCGAGCTTCTTCGCCTCGGTGACCGCGATCTTGTGGAAGCCCACGTCGACGACGAACATCGCGTCGGGCAGCGCGCCCATGTCCTTGATGCCGCCGAGGCTCTGCTGCAGCTTGCCGAGCTCGCGCTTGTGGGAGAGCGCCTCGCGCTTGCTCATGCGGTCGAAGGTGCCGTCCTCGGCCATCTGCTCGAGGTCCTTCAGGCGCTTGATCGACTGCTTGACCGTCTTGAAGTTGGTCAGCATGCCGCCGAGCCAGCGCTGGTCGACGTAGGGCATCGAGCAGCGGCGCGCCTCCTCGGCGATGATCTCGCGGGCCTGGCGCTTGGTGCCGACGAACAGGATAGTGCCCTTGTTCGAGGCGAGCTGGTGCACGTACTTCATCGCATCGTTGTACTTCTCGAGCGTGCGCTCGAGGTTGACGATGTGGATCTTGTTGCGGTGGCCGAAGATGTACTCGGCCATCTTCGGGTTCCAGTAGCGGGTCTGGTGGCCGAAATGGACCCCGGCCTCCAGCATCTGGCGCATCGTGACGGACATGTCGACTTCCTTCGTTCTCAGGGTTGAAGAGCGACGCCCGGGGACAAATCTGGCCGGAAGGTCGACCGACCTTCCGGCACCCTGAACCCCGCGGGCGCGCGGAATGCCCGCCGCGAACGTCCGGGAAACCCCGGCCGAAGACCGCGTCGAGCTAACTTGATATTCTAGCACGGTTTTAGCCCTTATACCCACCCCGCCTCCTCCCCGAATCGAGCCATGCACCAGACGCCTTCCACCCGCGCCGACGCGTTCCGATCCGCCGTGGCGTCGGCCTTCGTCGCCCGCCTGCCGGGAGTCGCGATCCTCGACGTGGACGGGGCCGACGCGGCCGCGTTCCTGCAGGGCCAGTTCTCGAACGACGTGGCGGCGCTGGGTCCGGGCGAGGCCCGATGGGCGACCTACAACTCGCCGAAGGGCCGGATGCTGGCGACCTTCCTGGTCTGGCGACCGGTCGCCGGGCCGGCATACCGGATGGCCGTGGCGTCGGACCTTGCGGAGCCGATGCGCAAGCGCCTGTCGATGTTCGTGCTCCGGTCGAAGGCCGTACTGACCGTGCCGGCCCTCGACGCGCTGGGTGTCGGCGGGCCGGAGGCCCGAAGCGCGCTGAAAGCCGCGCTGGGCGCGGAATCCGCTCCCCTTCGCGCAGTTCCGCTCGCCGGCGCCGAAGCGGTCGGCCTGCCCGACGGCCGGATCCTGATTGCCGCGCCGGCCGAACGAAGCGCGGCCCTCCTCGACCGGCTCTCGGCCGCGGCAACGCCCGCCGACGAGGCGCCCTGGCGCTGGCTCGCGATCCGTTCCGGCGTGGCCGAGGTACGCCTCGCGACCAGCGAGCGGCACGTGGCGCAGGCCGGGAACTGGGACGTCAACGGCGCCCTGTCGTTCACCAAGGGCTGCTACCCGGGGCAGGAGGTCGTCGCCCGAATGCAGCACCTCGGCATCCTCAAGGAACGCGCGCACCCGTTCCACCTCGACGGCGATCCCCCGGCGCCGGCGACGCCGCTGTACGGCGCCGCGTTCGGCGAGCAGGCCTGCGGCAGCGTCGTCGACGCCGTCGCGCTCCCCGGCGGAGGGAGCGACCTGCTGGCGGTCGTGCAGTCGAAGGCGGTCGAAGGCGGCGATCTCCGGTGCGGTGCGCCCGACGGACCGCTCCTCGTCCCGATCGCGCTCCCCTACGCACTTCCGGCGAGTGCGCCGAAGCGGGTCCGGCTGTGACCCCGCATCGCCCGTTGCGCGAGCGTTCGATTCGCCGGCGTGGCGCGGTTCGGTACCGGCTCCGCGCGGCGGGATTGCCGGCTTCGGATCCTGCGATGGTCCACGGGATCGTCGCAGGGCTGGTCCGGCACGGCGCGAAGGGCAGTTCCTCGCGGACGCGATGACCACGAGCTACTACGTCTGGTATCGCATCGCCGGCGACGCGTGCGAGGCACGATCCGCGGTAACCGCGATGATGCTCGATCTCGCCGAGGACTGCGGCGTGGTCGGCCGCCTGATGAAGCGCGCGGACGACCCGTCCACCTGGATGGAGATCTACGAGTCGGTCGACGACGCGACGGGATTCGAACGCGCGCTCGCCGAGGCGATCGCGCGGCACGGCGCAGATGCGCTCGCCACCGGCGGCCGCCACGTCGAGCGTTTCGTCGGCTGCGGCTCGCTCGACGCCGACGCCTGAGCGGCGGGCGGTCTACCGGCATGTGCCTGGTTGCCATTGCGCTGGACACGCATCCGCGCTACGCGCTCGCAATCGCGGCCAACCGGGACGAGTTCCACGCGCGCCCGGCAACGCCGGCGCACTGGTGGGCCGACGGCTGGCTCGCGGGGCAGGACCTCGAGGCGGGCGGCACCTGGTTCGGCGTGCGGCGCGACGGACGCTACGCGCTGGTCACCAACGTCCGCGAGGGCGCGCGCCGCGAGTCCGGCCGTCTGTCCCGCGGCGCCATCGTCACGGGTGCGCTGTCCGCGCAATCGCTGGCGCGCTTCGCCGCCGGGCTCGACCGCGATGGCGCGAGCTACAACGGCTACAACCTGCTGGCCGGCGATGCCGGCGGGTCGTTCTGGCAGTCGAACCGCCACGCGGACACGGTTTCGATCGGCCGCGGTGTCCGCGCGCTGTCGAACGCACAGCTCGGCACGCCGTGGCCCAAGACCGAGCGCATTCGCGCCGCAGCCGAGGCCTGGGCGAGCCGCGGCGAGGCTTCGTTCGACCCCCTGTTCGACGCGCTGTCCGACCGCGCGATCGCTCCCGACGAGCGCCTGCCCTCGACCGGCATCCCGCTCGAGCGCGAACGTGCGCTCTCGGCTCCGTTCATCGTCGGCGAGAGCTACGGAACGCGGTGCTCGACCGTGTTCGCGGTGACGCGCGACGGCAAGGCGCGATTCGTCGAGCGTTCGTTCGGTGCCGGCGGGACGCAGGTCGGCGAGGTCGCGGAAGCCTTCGACGTCGCCTGACCGCTTACCCCTGGTCCGCGGGACGTCCGTGGGAACGGAGGTGGACCGGGGGTCAGCGCAGCGCGAGCGACATCGCGCGGTGCGGGATGCCCGCGTCGTCGAACTCGTCGCCGGTCGCCGCGAAACCGTGGGCCTCGTAGAACGGGATCGCCCGGGTCTGCGCATTGAGGCGGGCAACCGCGTGACCGCGCTCGCGCGCCAGCGCGATGAAGTGCTCGAGGAGCGCGCCGCCAACGCCCCTGTCGCGCCACTCGCGGAGCACCGCCATCCGCCCGATGTGGCCGTCCGGAAGGAGCCTCCCGCATCCGATCGCCCTTCCTCCGGCGTCCACGGCGAGCGCGTGCTCGCACCGCCCGTCGATGCCGTCCCACTCGAGTTCGGCAGGCACGTCCTGCTCGATGCAGAAAACGGCAATGCGGACGTGCCGCAGCGCCTCGCCGTCGCGCTCCCAGTCCGCCTCGCGCACCTTGAACCACGCGTGCGTCACGATCCGTCCGCGTAATCGTGAAAACGCAAGCGCGCCTCGCCGTCGCGCACGTCGAGCGCGACGCGTCCGCCGACCGGCAGCGTCAGCTTGTCGCGCACGTGGCCGAACGGCAATCCGGTGAAGATCGGCGTCGTCACCGCCTCCCGGATCCGCGCCACGGCGGCATCGAGGTCGTAGCCGTCGTCGTGCGCCACCAGCGCGTAGTCGGTGAAGTGGCCGAGCAGCACCGCGCGCTGGCGTTCGAGGATGCCGGCGTACGCGAGCTGGTGGAGCATCCGCTCGACGCGGTACGGATGCTCGCCCACGTCCTCGAGGAACAGGATGCCGCCGTCGATGGACGGCAGGTATGGCGTGCCGACGAGCGACGCGACCATCGAGAGGTTGCCGCCCCAGAGCACGCCGTCCGCGGACTCCCGCGTCGGACCGTCCAGCGCGCAGCGCACCTCGTACTCGCGCGCGTCCAGCAAGCCGAAGCAGTGGGCGAGCGTGAAGTCGCTCGCTTGCGGCGCGCCGAAGTCCCATGCGAACGAAGGTCCGTGGTAGCTGACCATCCCGGCCCGCGCGAGCGCGGCCATCTGGAACGCCGTGAAGTCCGAGTGCCCGAGCCAGCGCTTGCCCGATCGCGCGAGCGCGGCGTAGTCGAGGCGGTCGAGGAGGCGCGTCGTGCCGTAGCCGCCGCGCAGCGCGATCGCGACGTCGACGTCCGGCCGGGCCGCCGTACGCACGATCGCCGCCAGCCGCTCGTCGTCGGTTCCGGCGAAGCGCTGGTGCCTGCGCAGGACGCCTTCGTCGACGACCACCCGATGGCCGAGCGCGGTCAGCCGTTCGACCGCCCGCGCGACCGGCGCGGTCTCGACGGCCGCTCCGGCCGGTGCGTAGACGCCGATGTCGAGCGCGCGCATCCGCTCATTCTGACACGCCGCGCGCGCCAGGCCGCGCGCCGCCGGGTCACCCGCGACGCGCCGCGAAGAACGCCGACAGAAGCGCGCCGCTCTCGCCGGCGCGCACGCCCGCCACGACTGTCGCGTGGTGGTTGAGGCGCGGCTCGGCGAAGAGGTCGACGATCGAGCCGCAGGCGCCGGTCTTGGGGTCTCGCGCCCCGAACACGAGCCGCGCAATGCGCGCGTGCTGGATCGCTCCCGCGCACATCGCGCAGGGCTCGATCGTCACGTACAGCGCGCACCCGGGCAGGCGGTAGTTGCCGAGAGAGAGCGCCGCCTCGCGCAGCGCGGCGATCTCCGCGTGAGCGGTCGGGTCGCTCTGCGCGATCGGCGCGTTGCCGCCGCGCCCGATCACGACGCCGTCGCACACGACGACCGCACCGACCGGGACCTCGCCGCGCTCGCCCGCAGACCGCGCCAGCGCGAGCGCCTCCCCCATCCAGCGCGAGTCGTCACTCGCCGGTGTCGTCGACATGGAAATGGTGGAAGACCCGGTGCACGATCGGCGCGGTGAACACGCCCGCCGAGGCGAGCAGCACGAAGCCCGAAAAGAGCGAATAGAGCGACTCGGCGACCTTGCCCCAGTCGTCGGCCTGCTCGAGTTGCGGCGCCGGTCCCATGCCGGAAGCGAGCAGCGACGCGTGGCGGAACGCGTCCACCCAGTCCTTCGACGTGAGCGTCGCGTGGAAGATGACGGTGCCGAGCGCGACCCATCCCAGCATGAACGCCGAGGCGAACGCCGAGAAGACGGCGAACCGGTGCCAGAAGACGGGCCACGGAGCGACCTTCCCCGCCGCGCGGGGCCGGGCCGCCGCGCCGCCCGCATTCCCCGGCGTCATCGCCGCCCCGAGCCGATCACCGCGTCCGCCTCGATCTCGACCAGCAACTCGGGCGAGATCAGCTTCGACACCTCGACCAGCGTGCACGCCGGACGGATCGCGCCGAACGCCTCGCCGTGGGCGCGGCCGACCGCCTCCCAGCGCCCGATGTCGGTCACGAAGATGCGCGTGCGCACGACGTCCTCGAGCCCGCTGCCGGCCTGCGCCAGTGCCGCCGCGATGTTGGCGATCGCCTGCTTCGCCTGCGCGTAGGGATCGCCGATGCCGACGATCCCGCCGCGCCCGTCGGTCGCAGTCGTGCCGGACACGAAGACACGGTCGCCGACGACCACCGCCCGCGAGTAGCCGACGACCGGCTCCCACGGTGCCCCCGAAGAGAGGTTTCGCCGGGTCACGGACGATCCGACGCCCGCGCTTCGTGCAGCGCGCGACGCTCCGCGCGCGTTCGGGCGAGAGCCTCGCGTGCCTCGACGGCGATGCGGCCGGCATCGACGGCCGCGAGCGCCGTCGCGGCCTCCGAGTACGCCGCCGGAGCGGGCGCCGCGCGCCGATATTCGCGGCCCCAGTCGTCGCGAACGACGAGTCCCAGGTCGACGAGCCAGCGGCGCAGCTCCACGTGATCGGTCGCGAGCATCGCGCCGGGCCCGGCGAGCCAGTCGCCCAGCCGCCGGTTCACGTCGCGCTCGGTCGACGCGGCCGAAGCGGGAATCGCGAGCGACGCGGCGGCGAGCGCGACGGCGAACTCCTCGTGGCGCGAGTGCATCAACGCAGCGAGGCCGACGCCGCGCTTCACGGCCACCCGCCGCCACGCTCCGAGGATGTCGTCGGCCATCGCTCGCCCTTTCGCTCCGGATCCGATTCTCGCACGAACGCACCATCAGCCCGACCCCTGCCCGGCGCTGCCGCTCGCTGTGTCACGGGTATCGCCGGCGGCGTTCAGTCGGTTGCGCGGGCGGCATGCCGGGCGCCAGGGGTCGGCCGCAACGGCACGGCCACGACGCGAAAACGCAGGTCGATGCGATCCCGCACCGCGATCGCTCCGCCGAGGATCGCGAAGGGCACGATGCCGAAGGCGGTCTGGTCGATTGCTGCGCGGCCGGTCACGACGATCCGGTCGCCCTCCCGTTGGATCCGGGTCGCGGCGTCGATCCTGCGGGTGACGCCGCGCAGCGACAACGCGATGCTCGTGTGCTCCGCAGCGGGATCGGCGCCGTCCACGTGGACCAGGACGAACGGATGGCGCTCCGATTCGAGCACGAAATCCTGCATGTTGCTGCGCGTACCGGCGACGTCGGAGGCCGACGGCCGGGAGTCGAGACGAGCCTCGTCCCGCAGCGCCGGGTCGTCCACCTCGAGACCTGCGACCGGGAGGTAGAAGTCGCCGCGCCCTTGGGCGGGCGACATGAAGCCCCGGACGGTGCGGCTCGCCACCACGTGATCGTGTCCGAACCGCGCGAGCGAACCGCCCCTTCGCACCTCGGCCACGACGAGCGAGGCGGCCGGATCGACCTCATAGACCACGACGCCCCTCGCCGCAGCCTCGCGATAGTGTGCCGCCGGAAATCCGGGAGGTCCCGCGTCGTCTGCCGACGGCGGAGGCTCGGGCGCGAGTCGCGCGCATCCTCCGATCAGCAGTGCGGCGTATGCAGCGGCTGCGACGAACCGGAAGGCGGTTCGCACGTCACTCCGCCGGGATCAGCTTCACTTTGAACCTCACTCGCACGTCGGGCCCGACGACGCCGGTCGACGCCCACTCGCCGGTCCCGATGCCGAAGGCGCCGCGTTCGAGCGAGAGTTCCCCCTCGATCACCGCACTGCGCGGCGACCCGGCGAACGCGAACGGAAGTTCCAGCGGACGCGAGACGCCCTTGATCGTGAGCGCGCCCGGCGCGACGTAGCGGCCGTCCGTCACGCGGCGCAGTCCGCTCGACCGGAAGCTCGCCTGCGGAAACGCGGCGTAGTCGAACCACGCGACGCCGGCGATCTCGCGATTGACGTCGGCGATGCCCATGTCGGCGCTCGCGAGCCGGACCGTGACGTCGAGCGTGCCTTCCCCGGGCCGCTCCGGGTCGAGTCGCAGCCGGGCATCGAACGTCCTGAAGGTCCCGGGCACTGCGCTCCCCTCGAACGTCGCGACGAATTCGAGCCTGCTCGCCGCCGGATCGGACTTCCAGTCGGCTGCACCGCCGGCCGACGGCCAGCCCGCGGCAACCAGGGCGCCGGCGGCGAACATCGCAAAGGGCGCGCGGGTCACGTCCTCCCCCCCCAGGGCAGCATCCGCGCGAGCACGTCGTCGCGGCGCACCCGGTGGTGCCGCCACGCCGCTCCGGCGTGCGCGGCCACGGCGAGCAGAAGCAGCATCGCGAACCCGAGATGGACTCGCGCGAAGGCGCGCGTCACCGCCTCGTCGGGCGGCACGATCGCGGGAAGCGGAACGATCCGGAAGATGCGGAACGGCACATTGGCAGCCGAGTTGACGATCCAGCCGCTCAACGGCAGCAGCGCGAGCAGCGCGTACAGGAGCGCCTGGTTCGCGCGCGCAGCGGTGCGCTCCCAGTCCGGCATCGCGGCGGGCAGCGGCGGTGCACGGTCGACGGCGCGCCACGCGAGGCGCAAGGCGAGCAACGCGAAGATCAGGAAGCCCAGCGACTTGTGCCAGAAGAACAGCTCGACCTTCGCCGGCGACACGCGCCAGGTCACGGCCATCGCGCCCAGCGCGAGCTGCACCCCGACCAGTACGGCCATGCCCCAGTGGAGCCCCCTGGCCACGCTGCCCCAGGCAGTAGTGGAGTTTCGCAGCACGCCCGATCACCCTTGGGTCGAACGCGACGAGTGTTTGCCGACCCGAAGCCTCGCCACGGCCTTCACGCCCCGCGTCCGAAGGTGAACCGCCACCGGCCCCCCCCTATTCCAGCGATCGTCCCGAATCCGGCGCATCCCGCGCGTTGGTCCCGCGCACGCTCGGGGATCGCGCGGTCCTTCGGCGTTCCTCCCTTCGGCTCCCCGACCCGGAAGGAAGCCGGCCGTTCCGAACCCGACGGCGTCACGCCGGTCGCGGCTCCCGCGGCGCCGCGGAATCCATCGCCGCGAGCGTCACCCGGAAGCACGCGCCGGGACCTTCACCGCCGACCAGTTCGAGATTGCCGCCCAGGTGCCGCATGATCTGCCAGCTGATCGCGAGCCCGAGTCCCGAGCCGCTCGCGGCGGTCCGGGAGCGCGCGAGTCCGCCCGGGAAGCGCGAGAAGATGCGATCGCGCAACTCGGGCGGGATGCCCGGCCCGTTGTCGGCGATCAGCACCTCGTAGACGCCGTCACGCACGGCGCTGCGAACGGTCACGCGCGGCGAAGCGCTGGTGTTGTACTTGATCGCGTTCGAGATCAGGTTGATGAACACCTGGCCCAGCCGATCCTCGTTCGCCTCGACCGCCGCTCCCACGGCGCGCGCTTCGCTCGCGAGCGCGACCCGCCCGCCGCCCAGGCCCTCGCAGATCCGGATCGAGCCCTCCAGCGCGATCTCCGGGTCGATGCGCGTGCGCGGCCAGTTCGCCTCGCCCCGCTCGAGCAGGCCGAGGTCCAGCGTGCTGTCGAGGAGCCTCGTGAGCCTCACGCTCTCGTCGTGGATGATGCGCACGAAACGCTGCGTCCGCGCCCCGTCGAGGTCCCGCGAGTCGAGCAGGATCTGCGAGAACGAGCGGATCGAGGTCATCGGCGTGCGCACCTCGTGGCTCACCTGGCTCAGGAAGTCGTCCTTCTCCTGGTCGAGCCGCGTGAGCCGCGCGTTCGCGTCGCGCAACTGCGCCGCCGTCGCCTCCAGTTCGCGCGACTTCTCCTCGAGCTGGCGGCTGTGCTCGGCCATGCGCCGCGTCTCGTCGGCGATCTTCATGAGCTCGTCCAGGCTGATGGTCTCGACGGTGACCACTTCGGAGATCAGCGCCCGCGCCGTGGCGGCACCGACGCTCCCGGCGAGCTTGCGTTCGAGCTGCGAGATGAACGGGTCGTCGGCGATCGGCAGTCCGCGCTCGAGGCCTTGCTCGCGAGCGGCCCGCGCGAAGAAGCGCTGCGCCTCGCCCACGCCGAGGATGCGCTGCGCCAGCGCGTCGAGGTCCTGCACCGAGGCCGTGCGGCGCAGGAGTCCCGAGGTCGCCTCGGCCGGCGCGCGGAACACGTCGACGAAGAGCGTGCCCTGCAGGCGGTCGATCGGCCGGGGCCTCCGCAGCAGCGAGACCACGACGAACAGCAGCACGTTGACGGACAGGCTCCAGAACAGCGCGTGCACCAGCGGATCGAGCCCCGAGAGGCCGAAGAGCGCCTGCGGCCGCAGGAGCGCGAGCCCGAGCGGACCGTCGCGCAGCGTCGCCGCCGACAGGACGACATCGGGCCCGAAGCTCGGCAGGAACAGCGCGTAGGCCCACAGCGCGGTGCCGGCGGAGAGGCCGGCGATCGCGCCGCCGACGTTGGCGTTGCGCCAGTACAGCCCGCCGAAGAGGCTGGGCGCGAACTGCGCCACGCCGGCGAACGACACCAGCCCCATCGCGGCCAGCGCATCGCTGCTGGAGAGGCGGAAGTACACGAAGCCAAGCGCCAGCATGACGCAGATGCCGATGCGCCGGGCGTTCAGGAGGAACCTTCGCACCTCGCCGTCCGCGTAGAGCGGCACCCACTTGAAGCGCATCGCGAGCGGCATCACGAGGTGGTTGGAGATCATCGTCGACAGCGCGATGCAGGCGACGATCACCATCGAGGTAGCGGACGAGAAGCCGCCGAGGAACGCGAGCAGCGCCACCGCGTTCTGACCGGCCCACATCGGCAGCGTCAGCACGAACATGTCCGGGCTGGAGCCGCTGGGAAGGAGCGAGAGGCCGGTGATCGCGATCGGCAGCACGAACAACGTGATCAGGAGCAGGTAGAGCGGAAAGAGCCACGACGCGGTGCGAAGGTGGCGCTCGTCCACGTTCTCCACCACGGTGACCTGGAACTCGCGCGGCAGGCAGACCACCGCGACGGCGGAGAGCAGGAGCGTCGTCACCCACCGCGCTCCGAAGACGTCGGCCGACTGCAGGAGCTGGGGCGACGCCCGCGAGAAGCTGTGCGCGACCCCGTCGGACAGCCCGAACACCACGAGAACGCCGACGGCGAGGAGCGCCACCAGCTTGACGATCGCCTCGAGCGCGATCGCTGCGACGACGCCGTGGTGGCGTTCCTTCGCGTCGACGTTGCGCGTGCCGAACAGGATGGTGAACAGCGCCATCCCGGCCGCGATCCAGAGCGCCGCGTGGAAGTCCGGATGGGCGCCGGGCAGCCCCGAGGGATTCTCCGGGCCGGCGCTGGTGATGACCTGGTAGCTGACGGTCACCGCCCGCAGCTGCAGCGCGATGTACGGCGCGGCGCCGACCACGGCGACGAGCGTCACCAGCGCGGCGAGCGTCGTGCTCTTGCCGTAGCGCGACGAGATCATGTCCGCGATCGACGAGACGCCCTGCGCGTGCCCGATGCGGATCAGCTTGCGCAGCAGCCACCACCAGCCGACGAACACCAGGGTCGGGCCGAGGTAGATCGTGGCGAACTCGAGCCCCGAGCGCGCGGCGTAGCCGACCGCGCCGTAGAAGGTCCACGACGTGCAGTAGATCGAGATCGACAGCGTGTAGACGACCGGCGACTTGAGCCACCCGAGCCTGCCCGCACGCGCCCGCTGGTCGCCGACGAAGGCCACCACGAACAGGAGCGCCACGTAGGCGATCGCGATCGGGAGGATGAGCTCGGTCGGAAGCATCAGTCCGAAGGCCCGGGTTCGTCGGCCTCGCCGTGCTCGACCGGCCCGAGCGCACGCGCGAGCACGGCGGCGCCCGCGACGAGCGCGCCCCACACGGCGAACACGTAGACGACGATCAGCGGCACACCCGCCACCTCGGCCGGCGCGGCGAACAGCAGGATCACCGGCGGCAGCAGCAGGAACAGGCCGACGAGCGGCAGCACGCGGGCCGCGTCCCGCACCCGCGCCGATCGCTCAGGCGCGGCCTGCGCAGAGTCGGGCGGCATGGGCGGAACCTTCCCCGGCCGGCGTCAGGCGCGCACCGCGCGGCGCACCGCGTCGACGACGTCGGTGTTGGAGAACGGCTTGGTCATGAAACCGGTCGCTCCCATCTGCTCGGCCATCCGGCGATCGTGCGCCTGGCCCTTCGCGGTCAGCACGATCACCGGCAGCGCGCGCAGCGCGGGGTCGGCCTTCAGCGCCTTCAGCACCTCGAACCCGTCGCGCCCGGGCAGCATCACGTCGAGGATCACGACATCCGGCAGTTCCGTCTGCAGCCGCCGCAGCGCGTCCTCGCCATCGAGCGCTGCGCTCACCTCGAAGCCTTCCCGCCCGAGCACGAAGCTCAGCGACTCGACGATGTGCGGATCGTCCTCCGCGATCAGGACCCTGACGGCCACGCTCTCTCCCTCGCCCGCCCTTCGATCCGGCGAGTGTAGCGCCCCGCGGCTCGCCGCGGCACGCGGCCGGTCAGGCGTCGATCACCGGGTCCTCCTGGCGGAAGACACAGTCGGTGCGCGTGCACACGCGGCAGTTGAGTCCCACCGGCACCGCCGGCGCCGACTGCCCGAGATTGAGGCCGTCGCCGTACGCGACGCGGTCGCCGTAGTGCACGTCGCACGCGAGCATCACCGACGCCACGCGCCGCGGCATCGGGAAGGCGGGTCCCGGCCCCTCCACCGCGCGCGCCACGAACAGGAACCGCTCGCGGCCGGGAAACTCGGCCAGTTGCCGCACCGTCGCTCCGGGCGACTGCAGCGCCAGGTACACGGCCCACAGAGGACACGCGCTGCCGTGGCGGGGCAGCGCAAGCCGGGGCGTCGGCGCGCGCTGTCTCGTGTACCCGGAGGCGTCCACCTTCATCAGCGCGAACGGCACGCCTTCGGCGCCCGCACGACGGAGCGTCACCAGACGGTGGCAGACCTGCTCGAAGGTCGCGCCAAACTCGCTCCCGAGCGCGTCGGCGTCGTACCGCAGCCGGGCTGCCGCCTCCAGGAAGGCCTGGTACGGCATGATCACCGCGGCCGCGACGTAGGCCGCGAGCGCGTGGCGCGCGCGCCTCCGCGCCGCGTCGCTCGACAGGCCTTCCGCGCGTTCGACCTCAGCCGCCAGCGCATCCTCGCAGGAAATTTCCGCCGCGCGGAGCGCAAGTTCGAATCGCGTCGCGCCGGCCGGAGCGGGCACGCCTTGCGCACGTTCGAGCCACTCCGCGAGGCGCTGCTCCGGACGGCCGGCCACGCCAACCGCGGCGCGAAGCGCCTCGGCGGCGTCCTCGAGCGCCGGGAAGTGGTGGCGGTGGTCGGCGAGAAAGTCGTCGACCTCGCCCACCGGCGTCACCGAGCGCACCGACGTGTGCGCGCGGTCGAAGTACGCGGCAAGCGCCTGCGCGAGGTCGGCGAGGCGCCTGCTCTCGCTGCCGACGATCGCGGCGAAGCGGTGCAACCGCTCGGGCGGCAGGTCGTCGACGTGCTCGACGATCTCCGCCGAGGAACGGATCGCCGCGACGCGCGTGAGGAGATCGTGCATCGCGTCGGCGAGAAACGGGTCGTGGCGCAGGCGCTCGGAGAGCGCGTTCACCGCCCTGCCGCGGTCGAGCCACGCGCGGTGGAGCGTCAGCAGCGCCCGTGCCCATCCGGGATAGCGGCCCGCGAGTTCGGGCGCTGCGGCGACCTCGAGCCGAAGCTGGCGCAGCAGCGGTTCGGCGGTCAGTTCGCCCAGGTCGTCGATGACGCGACGCTCGGTGGCGCCGTCGAGATCGCCGACCGAGAGTCCCAGTTCGGTCGCGATGCGTTTGAGGAGCGCACCGCCGATGTTGCGCTTTCCGGCCTCGATCAGGTTGAGGTACGACGGCGAGATGCCGAGCGTCGCCGACAGGCTCGACTGCGTGATGTGGAGCGCGCGCCGCCGGTCGCGGATCTTCGGACCGACGACGCGCTGGGCGGGAATAGGGCTCATCGGTGTTGCAGCGCAAGGTCGATAATCGACCGACTTTTCTCACGCGAGGTCAATGATACACAAACTTTCTCAATCAACTCAATGGGCTATTGCCATGTTTACACAAGCCCCCGAAAATTCCTCGCAGCGTCGAGCGGCCTGGAAGGACATCGGCAGGCGAGAGTCGGCCCCTGTCCTCCCCCTGCAAGAACATTCAAAGGCCCGCCGCGCCCTCTGCACCCCATCGAGGAGGTCTTCGAGAATGAGCACAACTCCCAGGAACACTCGCCGCCGGCAGATCCTGAAGGCCGGCGCCGCCCTCGGCACCGGGTTCGTGGCGCCGTCGTTGATGTTCCCGCGCGCCGCGCGGGCCGCGGACCATCCGCCGGTCGGAACCTGGCCCGCGGGCGCCAACGGCAGCGTCATCTACGCGAGCGCAGCGGTGCCGCTGACCGGTTCCTACGCCGCGCAGGGCGCCGACGAACTCAAGGGCATGCAACTCGCCGTCGAGCACCTGAACGAGGGGCATCCGCTCGCCAAGGCGATCTCGCCCAAGACGAAGAAGGGCGTGCTCGGCAAGGAGGTGAAGCTCCTGTACGCGGATTCGGCCGCGAAGCCCAACCAGGCGGTGCAGGCCCAGCAGCGCTTCATCACCGAGAACAAGGTGCAGGTGATGACCGGCTCGACCTCGTCGGCGGTCGCGGTCGCGACCAACAAGCTCGCCGAGCGCGAGAAGGTCCTCTACTTCACCGGCATCTCCGGCTCCAACGACACCACCGGCAAGGACTGCGTGCGCTACGGTTTCCGCCAGAACTTCTACGGCGAGACCGCGGCCAACGCGCTCGGACCGGTGCTGGTGAAGAACTTCGGCAAGAACCGCAAGGCGGCGTTCATGACGCCGGACTACACCTACGGCCACACGACGACCAAGTCGATGGCCGACTACCTCGTCCAGAACGCCGGGTGGACGGTGGTCACCAACCAGGTGTCGCCGCTCGGCACGCAGGACTTCAGCCAGTACCTGACCAACATCGCGAACTCCGGCGCCGAGTTCCTGATCAACGTGAACTGGGGCCGCGATGCCGTGCTCTCGACCCAGCAGGCGAAGCAGTTCGGCCTGCTGCCCAAGATGACGCTGGTGATTCCCTACCAGATCCCGTTCCTCGCCCAGGAAGTCGGCCCCGAGATCATGCAGGGCGTGTTCGCGGCGACCGACTTCTGGTGGACGCTCGGCGACAAGTATCCGCACGCCAAGACCTTCGTCGACGCGTTCCAGAAGAAGTACGGCTACCGTCCCGAGTGGGGCGCGGAGAACGGCTACATCAGCTTCCTGCACTGGGCGCGCATGGTCGAGGAAGCGGGATCGCTGTATCCGCCCGACGTCATCAAGACCTGGGAGAAGGGCGAGACCATCCCGTCGCTCGTGGGCCCGGTCCACTACCGGCCGCAGGACCACCAGGCAGTGCGCCCGGTCATCATCGTGCGCGGCAAGAAGCCCTCCGACATGAAGAACAAGGAGGACTTCTGGGACGTGGTCGAGATCGTGCCGGGCGAAGGGGTCATGCAGAAGCCCGACGCGTTCGGCTGCAAGCTCGGCGACTACACCTAGATGTGATTTCTATGAGGGTTGTTCACCCGGGCTGAATCCCGGAAGCTGATTGGTGCGAGCCGATCAACTTCATAGGAG
>JADLBN010000126.1 GCA_020847675.1 Burkholderiales bacterium
GCAAGCGTCGGGTACGGCACGGCAGCCAGCCGCTCGAAAGTCGTCCAGCCTCGCTTCACCAGCGCGAGGGCGCCTTCCTCGGTCGAGAGCGTCGTGAACTCGTCGATGTCCGCTCCGGCGATGACACCGCTCTCCTTCGCCGAGCGGATCAGGAGCGCGCGCGGCCTCTCGCGCTCGAGGAGGTCCAGCGCGCGGTTGAACTCCGCCATCGCGTCGGCCGACAGCGTGTTCGCCGTCGCGTCGGCCTTGTCGAACGAAAGCACCGCGAGGCCGTCGGCTTCGCGCACGAGCTTCCAGTGACGCAGTTCCGCCGTCGGCGCGGGCACGCGCACCATCGTCGCTTCGAGGTCGATCGCCTGATCCATGGTCACACCCTCTCGACCAGCATCGCACCGCCCAGGCCACCGCCGATGCAGATTGCCGCCATGCCGCGCCTGCCGCCGGTGCGCTCCAGCGTCTCGAGCACGTGCAGCGTGATCCGCGCGCCCGAGGCGCCGACCGGATGGCCGAGGGCGATCGCGCCGCCGTCGGCATTGAGCTTCGCGGGATCGAGCGTGCCCATCGCGCCCGGCAGCCCGAGTTCGGTCCGGCAGTACTCTTCGCTCTCCCACGCGCGGAGGCACGCGAGCACCTGCGCCGAGAACGCCTCGTTGATCTCCCAGGCGTCGAGGTCGTTCAGGCCGAGCCGGTGGCGCGCGAGGATCGGCGTCGCGGCGTGCACCGGCCCGAGGCCCATCTGCGCCGGATCGAGACCGGCCCACTGCGAATCGACGATGCGCCCGCGCGGGGTCAGGCCGTGCTCGTCGACCGCGCGCTGCGACGCGACCACCAGCCACGCCGCGCCATCGGTGATCTGCGAACTGTTGCCTGCCGTCACGTTGCCGTACTTGCGGTCGAAGAACGGCCGGAGCTTTGCGAGATTCTCCGGCGTCGAGTCCTCGCGCACGCCGTCGTCGGCGGCGTAGACCTTGCCCGACCGGTCGTAGAGCTGCACGAGTTCGCGCGCGAAGTGCCCGGACTTCTGCGCCGCGAGCACCTTGCGGTGGCTCTCCGCCGCGAACGCGTCCATCTCGACGCGCGTAATGCCGAAGCGGAATGCGAGGTTCTCGGCGGTCTGGCCCATCAAGAGGCCGACGTAGGGGTCGGTCAGCCCCTTCATGAGGCCGATCACCGGGGCGAGGTACTGCGGGCGGAACGCCGCGAGCATCTTCGCGCGCTCGCCCATCGACTTCGCCGCGTACCACGACGCGAGCCACAGCACCATCGCGTCGCCGAACAGGAGCGGCGCGCGCGACAGCGCATCGACGCCGCCCGCGAGCACCAGCTGCGAGCGGCCCGACCGGATCTGGGCGATGGCCGAGTCGACCGACTGCATGCCGGACGCGCAGTTGCGCATCACCGTCCAGCCCGGGACCTTGCGGCCGCAGCCCATGCGCAGCGCGGCGACGCGTCCGATGTTGACCTCGTCGGGTGACGGCGCCGCGCAGCCCAGGATCACCTCGTCGAGCTCGCCCGGCGCGAAGCGCTGGCGCAGGAGCAGTGCCCGCCCCGCGTCGGTCGCGAGGTCGGAAGCCGCGAACGGCCCCGGGCGATTGCGCGACTTGAGGAACGGCGTGCGCGCGCCGTCGACGATGTAGACCGGCTCGTCCATGTCAGTGCCTCGCGACCTGTGGAACGCGCGGAGCCGGTTCCGACGCCTGCGCAGGCTCGCCCGGCGCGGCGACCTTGAGGAGGCTCGTCCCGAGGTCGGGCGCGAAGTCGTCGACCCGGACCACCTTCGCGAGCAGCGCCCGCTGCTCGACCAGCGCGCGCCCCTCGTCCGCGTCGATGACGCCCGCGGTGATCGCTCGCGCGGCGAGTTCGTCGACGCCCTCGCCGGGCGCGAGCGTCGTGTCGAGCGAGCCGGCCTTCGCGGCGGTCTTGATCTTCGCCTCGATCGGCTCGGTCGCGATCGTCGCCGCGAGCGCGCGCTCGACGAGCGCCACGGGATCGTCCTCGTCCTTCGACACGAACACCGGCATCGTCAGCCGGTCCCGCGTCGGCGACGGCTCGATCAAGAGGCGCGCGACCTCGTGCCCCAGGCGGTCGGAGGGCACGACGTAGGGCCGGCCGAGCGGGAACACGATCCGGCGCACCAGCGCGCTCACCACGCGGTTGGGGAAGTTCGAGATCACGCCCTCGAACGCGTTCTGCGCCTTGAACATCGCGTCCCAGATCGCCCAGTGCATCAGCGGCGCGTCGGCGGCCTGCCGCCCCTCGCGCTCGTAGCGCGCGAGCGTCGCCGAGCACAGGTAGAGCGACGAGAGCACGTCGCCCAGCCGCGCCGAGAGCTTCTCCTTGCGCTTCAGCGCGCCGCCCAGCGTCCCCATCGACACGTCCGCGAGGAACGCGAGCGCCGACGAGAAGCGGGTCAGCTGCTGGTAGTAGCGGCGCGTCTCCGGCGCGACGTCGTGCGGCACGCGCACGAAATGCGAGCCGGTGAGCCCGGCGACCAGCGTGCGCGCCGTGTTCGAGATCACGAACCCGACGTGACCCCACATCGCTTCGTCGAAGGCGACCGAAGCCTTCGCCGCGTCGGCCTCGCGCGTCGCCGCGATCTCCTTCAGCACGAACGGGTGGCAGCGGATCGCCCCCTGGCCGAAGATGATCAGGCTGCGGGTCAGGATGTTCGCGCCCTCGACCGTGATCGACACCGGCATCTGCATGTACGCGGCGCCGAGACAGTTCGACGGTCCCATGCAGATCCCCTTGCCGCCGACGATGTCCATCGCGTCGTTGATGATCTGCCGGTTGCGCTCGGTGATGTGGTACTTGGCGATGCCGGAGAGCACCGCCGGCTTTTCGCCCAGGTCGACCGCGGAGGCGGTGAGCACGCGCACGGCGTCCATCATGTAGAGGTTGCCGCCCATGCGCGCGAGCGGCTCCTCGATGCCTTCGAAGCGCCCGATCGCGGTCTTGAACTGGGTGCGCACGCGCGCGTAGCCGCCGGTCGCGCGGACCGTGAGCTTCGCCATGCCGGTGTTCGACGACGGCAGCGAGATCCCGCGACCGGCGGCAAGGCACTCCATCAGCATCCGCCAGCCGCGTCCGAGCATCGGCTGACCGCCGATCACCCAGTCCATCGGGATGAACACGTTGTCGCCGTGATTCGGACCGTTCTGGAACACGCAGTTGAGCGGCATGTGGCGCCGGCCGATGTGAACGCCGGGGTGGCCAGTCGGGATCAGCGCGCAGGTGATGCCGAGGTCCTCCTTCTCGCCCACGAGGTGATCCGGATCGTGGGCGCGGAAGGCGAGCCCCAGCAGCGTCGCGACCGGCCCCAACGTGATGTAGCGCTTGTCCCAGGTAAGGCGCAGCCCCAGCACGCGCTTGCCGCCGTGCTCGCCCCAGCACACGATGCCGTGGTCGGGAAGCGCCGCGGCATCCGAGCCGGCATGGGGGTTGGTGAGCGCGAAGCACGGGATCTCGAGCCCCTTCGCGAGGCGCGGGAGGAAATGGCGCTTCTGCTCGTCGGTGCCGTAGTGGAGCAGGAGTTCGCCGGGCCCGAGCGAGTTGGGGACGAGCACCGACACCGCCACCGATCCCGAACGCGTCGACAGCTTGGTGACCACCTGCGAGTGCGCGTACGCGGAAAACCCCAGCCCGCCGTACTCCTTCGGAATGATCATCCCGAGGAAGCCCTTGTCCTTGATGAACTGCCACACGCGCGGGGGCATGTCCTTGTAGACGTTGGTGGTCTCCCAGTCGGAGACCATGGCGCACAGCTCCTCGACCTCGTGGTCGAGGAAGCGCTGCTCGTCGGGCGTGAGCGCGGGCGCCGGCAGCGACAGGAGCTTGTTCCAGTCGGGCTTGCCGGAGAACAGCTCGCCGTCCCACCACACGGTGCCCGCCTCGATCGCCTCGCGCTCGGTCTGCGACATCGGCGGCATCACCTTGCGGAAGGCCCCGAAGAGCGCGTCGCTCACGAGCCAGCGACGCAGCGGCGGCGCGAGCGCCGGGATCGCGAGGAGCACGCCGACGACAGCGAACGCGAGCACGAGCCAGCGCGGTGCGAGGCCTGCGGTCCACGCGGCACCCGTGAGCACGGCGAACGTGCCGACCCAGGCGATCGCGCGGGCGCGAACGTAGGCGAGGGCGACGAACGCGACGAGGAGGGCCAGCAGCCAGAGGAGAGTGGTGATCATCATGGTTCGATCCTTTCGGCGTTCCCGCGCGCGCCTCTCAACGGCTGCGCGCGGCGTCGAGCTCGCCGTCGAGCTCGCGCGACACGTCCGGGAGGTCGGGCAGCGGCGCCTTGAGTCCCGCGAGCAGGAACGGCGCGAGGCGCCGCAGCAGCACCTCGTCGTTGGGCGACTCCTTCGGACTCAGTTCGGCGATCAGCTTGAGCGCGTCGGTCCCGGCGAGCGTGTACGAGAGCGCGCCCATGATGAAGTGCAGGCGCCACGACAGCTCCCTCGCCGGCAGGTGAGGCAGCGCGCGGCCGAACGCGGCCTTGAAGCGCGCGATCATCTGCGCGTACTGCTCGGACAGGAAGCGGCGGATGAACGGCGCGGGATCCGCGTACGCGCGCCCGAGGAGCCGCAGGAAGTTCTTGCCGCCGAGCGCCGGGTCGCGCGCGAGTTCGAGCGCGGGGACGAACAGCGCGACGAGGATCCGCTCGCAGGACAGCGGGCCGTTCGCCGGGTCGCGCTCGAAGCGGTCGAGCAGCGCGACGCGGCGCTGGTTCATCGGGTCGAGCCGGCGCGTGAGCACCGCCTCGAAG
Source organism: Burkholderiales bacterium (assembly GCA_020847675.1). GTDB lineage: Bacteria > Pseudomonadota > Gammaproteobacteria > Burkholderiales > Casimicrobiaceae > VBCG01. The sequence continues at coordinate 4,763 of JADLBN010000126.1, forward strand.
AGTTCTTCCTTGCTGCCGAAGTGGTAGTTGACCGCAGCGAGGTTGACGGAGGCGGCCGCCGTGATCGCGCGGAGGCTCGTCGCCTCGAAGCCGTGTTCCATGAACAGCGCCTCCGCGGCGTCCAGGATGCGATCCTGCGTTGCCGTCGTGCCACGGCCATCCTGCAGCGACACCACCGATCCGGCCATGGGCCAACTCCTGGGGTTCGGGTCGTGCGCGATCCGCCGCGCGGTCGAATCAAACGACCGTTTCAATCCTATGTTTGTTTGAGCCTCGCGTCAAGGGGCGTTCGGGGAAGGCGATCGCCGGGTGTCTGCCTACACCACGACAAGTGTGTGCACACTCTCGTGGGAAGCAGCACCACGGAATCCGGAAGATCGTGAGTCCGCACCAGACTTTGCTGGCGTGGCGCAACACCTCGGCTCGACACGTCGCGGACTGTCGGACGCCGAAGGGAAGCAAGGCTTCCGACATCCCGTGCCGATCGCCTGCAGGTCCGGCCCGATGCAGGCAAGCGGGCGACTGCAGCCGCCCTGGATCAGCCCGGCGCCTGCGACGCGTAGGCGTCCTCGATCCGGTCCTTGAAGCGGGCCAGCAGCATCGGACGCTTCAACTTGAGCGTGGGCGTGAGGAGCCCGTTGTCGACGCTCCACGGCTCGGGCGTCGCGACCACCCGCCGCACCCGCATCCAGCGCGGGAACGCCTTCAGCTGCTCGTTCGCGCGCTTCAGAAGCGCCTTCTCGTCGGCCTCCTGCGACACCGCGAGCAGGATCGGGTAGGGCCTGCCCTCGCCCACCAGCATCGCCTGCTCGAACACGGGATCGTGCAGGATCGCGAACTCGCAGTCCTGCGGCGGCAGCTTCTCGCCGTTCGACATCACCAGGATGTCCTTCGCGCGTCCGCGGATCGCGATGCGGCCGCCGCGGAACTCCGCGAGGTCTCCCGTGTGCAGCCAGCCGTCGGGCTCGACCGCGGCGCGCGTGGCCTCCTCGTTGCGCCAGTAGCCCAGCATCACGTTCTCGCCGCGGGCGAGGAGTTCGCCGTTGTCGGCGAGCTTCACCTCGACGCCGTCGAGCGCACGGCCCACCGTGTCGGGGACGTTGTCGGAGAGGCGGTTCACCGAGATGACCGGCGAGGCCTCGGTCATGCCGTAGCCCTGCAGCATCGGCAGTCCGAGTCCGATGAACGTGCGCGCGAGCGCCGGGTCGAGCGCCGCCCCGCCGACCACGACCAGCCGCAGCCGCCCGCCCATGCGCGCGAGGATCGGCTTCGCGACGAAGCGCCGCAGCGCGCGCAGGATGAGCCGGTCGCGCAGGCGCGGGCGCCCCTGTTCGACGATCCAGCCGCGGTTCACGCAGGCGTCGAACAGCCGCTTCTTCCGCGGCGCGTCCGCGAGTGCCTGCTCGATGCGCACCGCGAACTTCTCGAACACGCGCGGCACCGCGAACATCGCGGTCGGCGCCTGCGACGCGAGGTCCTCGGCGATCTGCGCGATGCCGCGCGCGTAGGCGACCTGCGCGCCGACCGCGAGCGGCAGGTAGTAGCCGCCGGTGCGCTCGAACATGTGCGACAGCGGCAGGATCGACAGGAAACGGTCGTCCGAGCGCGCCATGCCGGTCGCGATGCACATCTCGACGTTGGAGCGGATGTTCCGGTGCGAGAGCATCACGCCCTTGGGCCGCCCCGAAGTCCCCGACGTGAAGCAGATCGTCGCGAGCGACTCCGGCGCCACCGGCTGGACCTCGAACCCGCGGTCGGCGCCGGGAAGGAACTTCTCGACCGTCGTCCCCGCCTCGTCCGCATCCGCGCGCAGCACGACGACCGGCGGCAGCGCGTACTGCGCGCCGAGCTTGCGGATCGCATCGGCCATGCGGCTGCCGTCGACGACGAGGAGCCGCGACTCGGCGTGCGCGGCGCACCAGGCGACGTTGTCCGGATTGTCGTCGACGTAGAGCGGCCCGACGACGAGCCCCATGCCGAGCGCCGCCTGGTCGATCGCGATCCACTGGACGCCGTTCCGAACCGCCAGCGCGACGCGGTCGCCGGGGCGGAAGCCCTCGCGTCGAAACGCCGCCTGCCACTGCGCGGCGCGCGCGGCGACCTCGGGCGCGGTCACGTCCTCCCAGCGTTCGCCCGTCCAGTGGCGCCACAGCGCTCGGCGCGGCTCGGCGAGCGAGCGTTCCAGGTAGTGCGCGAGGTTGGCGTTCATCGCGGGCGGGAGTCGGGGAGCCGGGACGACGCGATTCTGCCGCGCCGCCGCGGCGCGCGCCACGCCGCGCGGACCGCTATACTCGCCGCCTCGGCCGACCCGGCCCGCGAGCGCCCATGGCCACGATCCGCGTCGTCAGGAAGCATCAGTTCACGCCCGCCAAGGCGAAGAGCGTCGCCGAGAAGATGGCGGCGGACCTCCACCGGCGCTTCGGCCTCGAGTGCGCCTGGGACGGCAACGACTGCCGGTTCGAGCGTTCCGGGCTGACCGGCAGCATGCGCGTCGGCAAGAACGACATCGCGCTGGACGTGAAGCTCGGGTTCCTGCTCTCGGCGGTCGCGCCGTCGATCGAGCGCGCGATCCACGAGCAGCTGGACGAACTGGTCGGCGACGCTGCGCCGAAGGCCCCGAAGGACGCTGCGGCGGCGAAACCTGCCAGGAAGCGGTAGCGCGCGCTCGTCCGCTGCGGCGCCCGTTCGCGGCCTACGCGGAGCCTTCGCGGGTCCTGCGGCCGGGCGGCGGTTCGGGAAACGGCGCGTTGGAGCCGCCGAAGATGGCGTCGAGCACCGCGCTCTCGCGCGCAGCGACGGTCGAGAGGAAGGTCGATGCGCCGCCCATCCGGTGGAACGCGTCGAACCCGGCTTCGAGGAACGCCTGCAGGTCCCCGAGCCCTGCCGCGCGCGCGGGACGCCTCATCAGCACGAGCGCGCGGCGAATCATCGGCAGCCGGACGTAGCGATCGAGCGCGGCACCCACCTCGCCGATCAGCGCCACCTGGCGGCGGCGATCCGGCTGGCGTCCGGCGCGCCGGAACGCCCGGCAATACTCGTCGACCTTGAACTGCGCGTCGGCGCGAGGCAGGTGATCGAGCAGCTTCGCATCCAGTTCGTGCGACAGCGCGTTCAGCTCCATCGCGCGCGCCACCGTCAGGATCACCCGTTCAGGCAGCAACCGCGACATGGCCGGCACGATGCGCCCGAGTTCGGCGTCGCGGCGGCTGAAGTCCTTCCCGCCGTAGAGCTCGGCCTGGAAGAACGCGATCGCGGCACCGTAGCGCGGATCGCGAGCGAGGTCCGCGTAGGTCATCGCGAGCCGCCGCGACTGCCAGTCCGCGAGCCGATCGAGCGCGCCCGCGAGGATCGGGTTGCCCGCGCGCGCCACGTGCAGCGCGTGCACGCGTTCGAGCTGGGCGACGAGTTCGGCGGCGGCGGGACTCGATCGATGCGTGGCCATGGCTCGCGTGCCCGTCGCGACGGCGGTCCCGACGGTTGCGCGAGTCTACCGCCGGGATGCGCGCGAGCCGGGATTTAGGTTGTTTGCTCTAGCTCTGCTCGCTACTGTCGGACCGCGAAGACTCGTTGCGCGAGCGCCGTTCCGCGGCGTCCCGACTCCCCGTCCCGGCCAACCCCGCGCCGCACCCTCCCGTTGATCCGCCTGTCCCGACGCCGTTTCCTCCAGACCACAGCCGCCGGCGGGGCCCTGCTCGCTCTCGCGGGTGGCTACGCCTGGATGCGCCGGCGCGATCGGGACGTGGCGACGGGCAGGCTCGACGCGGATGCCGAGACCATCGTGCGCGCGATCGTTCCCGCGATGCTCGCCGGTGCGCTGCCGGCATCCCCGACCGGGCGCGCGGAAGCGATCCGGGCCACGACCGACGGTGTCGCGCGCGCGGTGGCGGGCCTGCCTCCGCACGCGCAGCGCGAACTCGGGCAGCTCTTCTCGCTTCTCTCGGTGGCCGCCGGCCGGCGCCTGTTCGCCGGCGTGGATTCCCCGTGGGAGACCGCGACACCCGCGGAGGTCGACGCGTTCCTCGTCGCGTGGCGCGAGAGCTCGTGGTCGCTGAAGCGCACGGCCTACGACGCGCTGCACCAGATCGTGCTCGCCGCGTGGTACGCCGATCCGCGCTCGTGGCCGGCGATCGGCTACCCCGGGCCTCCGTCCCTCGACGGTTGATGCGATGACCGCCACTCGACCCGGCATCGCCGATCCGATCCGCACCGGCCTCGCGTCGGGTTGGGACGTGGTCGACGCGTCGCGGCTTTCGCAGGATCTCGTCGTCGAGGCCGACGTCGCGATCGTGGGCAGCGGAGCGGGCGGCGGAGTCGCCGCCGAGACGCTCTCCCTCGCGGGACTTCGCGTCGTCGTGCTCGAGGAGGGGCCGCTTCGCTCGTCGTCGGATTTCCGGATGCGCGAAGCCGACGCGTATCCCGACCTCTACCAGGAGTCCGCCGCGCGCAAGACGCGCGACAAGGCGATCAACATCCTGCAGGGGCGCTGCGTCGGCGGCGGCACGACGGTCAACTGGACCAGTTCGTTCCGCACGCCCCGGGCCACGCTGGAACACTGGGCGCGCGTCCACCGCCTCCCGGGACTCTCCACCGCCGATCTCGCGCCGTGGTTCGACAAGATGGAGGCCCGGCTCGGCATAGCGACCTGGGAAGTTGCGCCGAACGCGAACAATGCCGCACTCGCGCGCGGCGCGGCGAAGCTCGGCATCGGGAGCGCGGCGATCCGCCGCAACGTGCGCGGATGCTGGAACCTGGGCTACTGCGGCGTCGGCTGCCCGACCAACGCGAAGCAGTCGATGCTCGTCACGACGATTCCCGCGGCGCTCGACCGCGGCGCGAAGCTCCTGACGCGGGTGCGCGCCGAGCGTTTCACGATCGCCGGCGACCGGGTGACGAGCCTCGAAGCGAGCGCGCTCGATCCGGACGGCATCGCGCCCACCGCGCGCCGCGTCACGGTGCGCGCGCGGACCTTCGTCGCCGCGGCGGGGGCGATCGGCACGCCGGCGCTGCTCCTGCGCAGCGGCGCTCCGGATCCCGGCCGCCTCGTTGGCCGGCGCACGTTCCTGCATCCGACGGTGGTGTCCGCCGCGCTGATGCCGGAGCGCATCGACGGCTTCGCCGGCGCACCGCAGACCGTGTACTCGGATCACTTCCTCGACACGCTGCCACCCGAAGGTCCGGCCGGCTTCAAGCTCGAGGCGCCGCCGCTCCACCCGGTGCTCGCCGCGATCACGCTCTCCGGCCACGGCGAGGCTCACGCCCGCTGGATGCGCGAACTGCCGAACATGCACGTGCTGATCGCGCTCGTGCGCGACGGCTTCCACCCCGACAGTCCCGGCGGCACGGTCTCGCTGCGCGACGACGGCACGCCGCTCCTCGACTATCCGCTCGACGCCTTCCTGTTCGACGCGATCCGCCGCGCGTTCCGGGCGATGGCGGAACTCCAGTTTGCCGCAGGTGCGCGCGAGGTCATGCCCATCCACGGAGCCGGCGTGTCGTTCACCGACCCTGCCGCCGCGCGTTCGGGCATCGACGGTTTCGCGCTGGCTCCGCTCGCGACTCCGGTCGTCTCGGCCCACGTGATGGGCGGATGTCCGCTCGGCCCCGACGCCGCAACCTCGGTCGTCGACATGACTGGCCGCCACCACGCGCTCGCCAATCTCTACGTGATGGACGGCTCGCTCTTCCCGACGTCGATCGGCGCCAATCCGCAGCTCTCGATCTACGCGATCGCCGCGAAGCTCGCCGACGGATTGGCGGCATCGATGGGACGCCGTCCGCCGGCCGCGTGACGGGACGAATCCGGGATCCGATGTCGCCTCCGTCCTGCATGCGCGCAATTAGGATGTTTGCTCTACCGCCTTCCCGCTAGAGTGGACCATCGCCCCGGCGCCTCCGGGGTCCCGCTCATGTCAGACAGGAGATTCTCATGGCACATTCCCCTTCCGCCCGCGCCGTTCCGGCCGGCGAAACCCTGCTCGCCGCTTCGCGCCAGGTCTGGCTCGCCGGCCTCGGCGCCGCGGTCGTCACGCGCGACTGGGCCCAGAACGAAGCCGGCGCGCTGTTCCGCACGCTGGTCAGGGAAGGCACCGCGGTCGAGTCGCGTACGTTCCGTCTCGTCGGCGAACGCGTCGAATCCTCGATCTCGATGGCGAACGACCTCTGGCGGCAGACGCGCAGCGGCCTCACGCAGTCGGTGAAGCACGCGGCCGACGCAGCGACGACGCTGGTGCGCGAGAAGCTTCCCGCCCGGCTGCCGAAGGTCGAGCTGCCGGAAGCGTTCCGCGCCAAGGCCGCGAAGCCCCGCAAGGCAAGGACGGGGCGCGCGAAACGCGTCGCGAAGTCCGTGAAGCGAGCCGGCAAGCGCGCGACGAAGCGCGGCTGACCCGCTACACTCCGGGCAGGACGGGGACCGGCGGCGCGCCGCCGGTCGACCGACAACGAGAACGCAAGCCCCCGGGAGGATGATGTCCGGCGAAAGCCCTGCGCCAGCGTCGCGTCCGCGCACCGCGGGTCGTCGCCGCCGCATCGGCCTCGCGCTCGCGGGTGGCGGACCGCTCGGCGGCATCTACGAGATCGGGGCGCTGCTCGCGCTCGCCGATTCGCTCGAAGGCCTCGACCTCGTCGACCTCGACGTGTACGTCGGCGTTTCGTCGGGCGGACTGGTCGCGGCGGCGCTCGCGAACGGCGTCTCGCCGGCGCAGATGTACCGCCTGTTCATCGACGACGGCGCCGACGCCGCGCTCAAGCCCGAGGTCTTCCTCAAGCCCGCGTTCGGCGAGTTTCGCCGGCGCGCCGCGGTTCTTCCCGGGCTCGCCTGGAGCGCCGCCGGCGAGTACCTGCGAGATCCGTTCCGCCGCGGCGTGATGAGAAGTCTCTCGACGCTGTCGCGCGCCGTGCCGACCGGCATGTTCGACAACGGCGCGATCGACGCCTTCCTCGCGCGCATGTTCGCCGCGAACGGCCGCACCAACGACTTCCGCCGGCTCGCCCGCAAGCTCTACCTCGTCGCCACCAACCTGGACACCGGCGTCTCGGTGACCTTCGGCAAACCGGGTCAGGACCACGTGCCGATCTCGCGCGCGGTCGAGGCCTCCGCCGCGCTGCCGGGCCTCTTTCCGCCGGTCGAGATCGACGGCGAGCACTACGTCGACGGCGCGCTCAACAAGACGCTCCACGCGTCGGTCGCGCTCGACGAGGGCGTCGGCCTCCTGCTGTGCGTGAACCCGCTCGTGCCGTTCGACGCGACCGGCGCGTCGCGTCGCGGTCGGCTCACGGTCGAGAAGCTCAATCACGGCGGCCTGCCGCTGGTGCTGTCGCAGACCTTCCGCGCGGTCATCCACTCGCGCATGAAGGTCGGGATGGAGAAGTACCGCCGGCTGTATCCGGACGCCGACGTCGTGCTGTTCGAGCCGGACCGCGAGGACGCCGACATGTTCTTCGCGAACATCTTCAGCTACTCGCAGCGCAGGCGCCTGTGCGCGACGGCCTTCGCGACGACCCGCCACAATCTGCGCTTGCGCGCACCGATGCTCCGACGGATCCTCGCGCGCCACGGTGTCTCGATCCGCGAGGACCGTCTCGCCGACTCCGCGCGCGACGTGCGCGCCGCTCTGGTCGACCCGCGGCCGATCCGGGCCGACCCGCACGCGGGCCGCTCGGTGCGTTCGGCCTCTCGCGATCTCGCGCACACGCTGGACCAGCTCGAGCGCTGGCTGCGCGGCCGCGCCGCCGCGACCCGCTGACCGGGCGCCGGCCCGGATCCACGCCCGACCGGCGCGGCGCGCTACACTGGCGCCGATCCCCGGAGCCCGACATGGCCGAGAAGAAGCGGCCGCGCCGCACGCGCGAACGCATCCTGGAAACCGCGCTGGCGCTGTTCAACCGTCACGGCGAGCCGTCGGTCACGACGGCGCACATCGCCGACGAGATGAACATCAGCCCGGGCAACCTGTACTACCACTTCCGCAACAAGGACGAGATCATCGGCGAGCTCTACGCCGCGTACGAGAGCGAGGCGACGCCGCTGTTCGTTGCGCCGGCGGGACGCGCGGCGGGCGTCGAGGACCTGTGGCTCATGCTCCACCTGCTGTTCGAGCGGATGTGGACCTACCGGTTCCTGTTCCGGGACCTGGACGAGCTCGCGTCGCGCAACCGGCGTCTCGCGTCGCGCTTCGCCGACCTCGTCCGGCGCGGCGAATCCACCGTGATAGAGTTGTGCGAGGGCATGGTCGCCGCCGGCACGATGCGTGCGAGCCGGCGCGAGATCGCGGCGCTGGCGCGCAACGTCGCCATCGTCGCGACGTACTCGCTGTCGTTCCAGCGCATCGAGAACACGGCGGCGGGCGAATTCCCCCGGCTCGACCACGCCGCCTACCAGGTGCTCGCGCTCGTCGCGCCTTTCATGTCCGGCGATTCGCGCGCGCTGATCGAGCGGCTCGGCGAGCAGTACCTCTGAAGCGGAGAAGCGCCATGGCGAAGAAGTGGGTGAAGTTTCCCTGGCCCGGCAAGGCGATCGAACGCGACGCCGCGGCCGTGAAGAAGGCGTGGGCGCGACTGCACCGCGGCGACGCGGAAGCCCTGCCGAAGGACGCCGACGTGCTGGCGGCGTGGACCGCGTTCCACGCCGGCCGATTCGCCGAGGCGGTCGAGACCGGCCTCGAGGCGGGCGGCTCGGGCGTCAACGCCGCGGTGAAGGCGCAGGTCGTCTACGCGAGCTACCTCGAGAAGAGCGAGAAGGCGAAGATCGCGCTCTACGAGGAGGCGGCCGGCTGGGCCGACGAACACAGGGCGAAGGCCGCGAAGGATGCGAACGGCCACTACCTCTACGCTTATGCGCTCGGCCGCTACGGCCAGGGCATCTCGGTCGCCAAGGCCCTCGCGCAGGGATTCGGAGGCAAGATCAAGGAGGCGCTGACCACCGCGATCAGGCTCGAACCGAAGCACGCCGACGCGCACATCGCCTACGGCGCGTACCAGGCCGAGGTGATCGACAAGGTCGGGGGCATCGTCGCGGGCGTCACCTACGGCGCGAAGAAGGACTCGGCGGTCGAGCACTTCGAGAAGGCGATCAAGCTCAATCCCGACTCCGCGATCGCTCGCATCGAGTACGCCAACGGGCTCCTGATGCTCTTCGGCAAGGCGCGGATCGGCGACGCGGAGAAGCTCTACAGGGAAGCCGCCGCGATCGAGCCGGCCGACGCGATGGAGCGCCTCGACGTCGAGCACGCGAAGGCCGAACTCGAGTGACGCGCGGCGTTCAGCCGCGGTAGTGCGTCGCCATCGTCGCGTAGTTGACCTGGCAGGCGTAGTCCGCGTAGCCGGGAATGCGCCTGCCGCGCTCGCCGTAGCGGTTGCCCGCGAATCCGCGCTCGACGTGGGTGAACGGCAGCGTCACCTCGGCCAGCGCTCGCGTGAGCGTGTCGATTCCGCGCGACGCGACCTCCTCCATCGCGCCGAAGCTGTCCTCGGCGATCACCTGCAGACCCGCTTCCGGCACGTTGTAGTGCGGGCACCAGAACGCGGTCCAGCCGCGATCGATGCCGTTGATGTGCTCGACCAGCCGGCGCGAGAGCAGGAAAGCGTCGGATTCCACGTGGACGATCCTCGTGCAGCCGAGCGCGCGCGCGATGTCGAGCGAGTGCAGGAAACTGCGCCACCAGCCACGGTGTCCGAACATGCCGTGGCGTCCCTCGTGCGTCGCGAAGCGGAACAGGAACGCCGCGGGTCCGGCGGGGAGTTCATCGGGAAGCGCGTCGATCACCCGCACGTCGGCGTCGTCGGGAACCCAGGGCGAAGCGTCGTCGAGCACGAACACCGCGCGGCGGTCGATCGGCAGCGGCAGGTGATGATCGAGCCAGCGCCGCGGCCGGCCCCGCCACTCGCCTTCGCTCCTGCAGTAGGACGTGCAGAACAGCAGCGTGTCGCGGCCGGCCGCCACGGTCGGATTCCGGGTCAGGCCGGGATGCCGACGGCGCGCGCGACGTCCGCGGGATCGAGGTCGCCCTCGTACCCCCAGGGGCACATCAGCGCGGTGAGCACGAGCGATTCGAATTCGCGCCCGAAACGCTCGACGATGCGGCCGGGCTCCGGGCACAGCTTCCTGTCGGCGATGAGCCCGAACTGCACCTTGCCGTCGTAGGAGAGGATCGACGCCCCGATCCCGATGTCGCCCGACTGCGGCACCCAGAACATCAGGTTGTCGATGCGGGCACCGGCGAACCACAGCGGCTGCTGCGGGCCGGGCACGTTGGTCATCACCGCGGAGGCGTTGCGCGCGAGGATCGCGAGGAGCGTCTCCTGCAGCACTTTCGGCCCCGCGCCCATCGCGGCGAGGATACCGAGCGCGAGCACCGGCTGGTAGCTTCCCTTGAGCGCGCTCATGTTGTCGCGCACCGCGTAGAGGCGCGCGACCGGATTGCGGATCCCGATCGGCAGGTCGAGGAACACGAGCCCGAACTGGTTGCCGAGCTTGTAAGCCTTCTCCATCGGCCGCAGGTTCACCGGCACGAGCGCGCGCAGCACGACGCCGTCGGTCTCGTCGCCGCGTTCCCGCAGGTAGTCGCCCAGCGCGCCCGCGACGCAGGAGAGCAGGACGTCGTTCACCGAACCGCCCAGCGCCCGCCCGATCGCCTTGACCTCGTCGAGCGGAATCGCATCGGCCCAGGCGACGCGCTTCGCGACGCCCGGCTTGCCCTTGAAGCGCGTGGGCGAGTCCTGCTGCATCAGCGTGAGGTTCGCGATCTCCGCGGTGATCGCGCCGCCCTGGTTCGCGAGCTCGATCGCCTTCGACGGATCGGTCCACAGCTCGACGCCCTTCTCGACCAGCGTCCCGCCGACCTTCCGCGCGGTCTCGATCACGCCGGCGAACGGCTGAAGCAGCTGCGCGACCGGGTCGTCGTGCGCGCGCGCGGCCTTGCGCGCGGGCGGCTCGAACGGCATCGCCGGGGGTCCGTGCGCGGAGGCATCGGTCATCGACAGCATCACGCGCACGAGCGCGATGCCGTCGGCGTAGCAGTGGTGGATGCGCAGGATCACCGCGCTGCCGCCGTCGAAATCGTCGACGAGCTGGAACTGCCAGCGCGGTCGGGCGGGATCGAGCGGCGCGGTGGCAAGCCGCGAGACGAGCGCCTGCAGCTCGCGCCGGCCGGCCGGCGCCGGCAGTGCGGTGCGCACGACGTGCAGGTCGAGGTCGAAGTCGCGCGCGGTCTCCCAGAACGTCGCGCCGGCCGTCGCGACCGGCCGCTGCCGGAAGCGGCGGAACACCAGGAACCGCTCCTCGACCAGCGCCTTGAGCCGCGAGATCTCGAGGCGCTCCCGGAACAGGAGCACGCCGGTGATCATCATCAGGTTGTGCGGCCGGTCCATCCGCAGCCACGCGGTGTCGACCGCGGAAACCTTCTCGCGCCGGGAAGTCGCTGCCATCGGGCTTGCGAAGCTGGGAGGCCGTGGGTGCGGGTCGGGCGTCGCGCCGGTTCGTTGCCGGCGCTTTCGCGTTCGCGCTAAAGTAGCACGAAACCCCCCGAGCCCGAGGGGCGAGACCCGGAGGAGAGCCCGCCATGGCCGCCGCGAAGAAGGACGACCTGAAAGCGAAGTTCGAGGCCGCCGCCGCCGCGGCGAAGCAGACGAAGAAGAAGCCCGACAACGCGACGCTGCTGAAGCTCTACTCGTACTACAAGCAGGCGACCGAAGGCGACGTCAAGGGCGATCGCCCCGGCGGGTTCGACTTCGTCGGCGGCGCGAAGCACGACGCGTGGTCGAAGCTCAAGGGCATGAGCCGCGACGACGCGATGACCAACTACATCAAGCAGGTCGAGCGCCTGAACCGGGCATAGCCCGCTCGCGACAAGCCGCGGTCCCGGGCCCCCCGGCGCAGCGCGGATACGAAAAAGCCCGCAGCAGCGGGCTCGTTCGCGAGTCCTTCGCCCGGCGTCAGCCCAGCGCGCCCTTCACCACCTTGCGCGCGGTGCGCACCGTGCGCTTCGCGGTCCGCGTCGCCATGTCGACGGCGCCCCCCGCGGTCTTCGCGGCGCTCGTGGCGGAGCGCGCGGCGGTCTTCACCGCCCCCTTCACCATCTTCTCGACCGGCGAAGCGCGCGGGCGGCGCTTCGGCTTCACGCCGGTCGCCTTGATGAGCTCGTTCACCGCGTCGGAGAGCGCGTCGACGCGCTCGGTCAGGCGCTCGACGTCGCTCTGCGTGTGGACACCGAGCTTCGCGAGCGCGCGGGCGACCCGGTCCTCGAAGACCTGCTCGAGCTTGTCCCAGGTGCCGCCCGCCATCGCCTGAACCTCCTTCGCCTTGGCCTTCGCGGCTCCGCGCGCCGCCGCGGCCGCGTCGGCCGCCACGTGGCGCGTCTTCTTTTCGAGCACCTCGCCCTGCTGGACGAGCGACTCGAACACCTTCATGCCGCCGGCCTGCGCCTTCGAGAAAGCGCCGAGGCCCGCGAGCCAGATCTGCCGCGACGACTCGAGCACCGACTTCGGGAGATCCGCCATCGCGTCGTGCGACGACGTGCGGCCGGCGGATCCGGCCTTCGCTTTCGCCTTGGCTGCCTTGAGCATCGCTTCCCCGCCGCCTGGACCGGCCGGCGCGGATGCGGCGGCCATCGACGCATTCTAGGGTCCGCCGATAGAGCAATCATACTAAAGCGGACACGGCCGAAGGGACCTCCGCCGCCCGCGGGCGCCGCCCGTATAATCGGCAGCCCGGCCGGAGAGTCCGCGCGCCCGACGCTGCGACGGACCGTGCGCCGCGAGGAGGACTCCATGGCCTATTTCGTCACCGGCGCGACCGGATTCATCGGCCGCCATCTCGTCGCCAATCTGCTCGCGCGCGGCAAGCCGGTCTACGCGCTGGTGCGCAAGGGATCGCAGAAGAAGCTCGACGACCTGCGCCGCTCGCTCGGCGCGACCGACAAGACGCTCGTTGCCGTCCACGGCGACCTCGCGGCGAAGAATCTCGGCGTGTCCGCGGCCGACACGAAGAAGCTTGCCGGCAGGATCGAGCACGTCTTCCACCTCGCCGCGATCTACGACCTCAAGGCGTCCGCCGAGGACCAGAAGGCGACCAACGTCGAGGGCACGCGCCACGCGGTGAGGTTCGCCGCCGCGGTCCGCGCCGGCTGCTTCCACCACGTCTCGTCGATCGCAGCCGCGGGCCTCTACGAAGGCGTGTTCCGCGAGGACATGTTCGAGGAGGCCGAGGAACTCGATCACCCGTACTTCAGCACCAAGCACGAGTCCGAGGGAATCGTTCGCAGGGACTGCAAGGTCCCGTTCCGGATCTACCGGCCCGGCTTCGTCGTCGGGCACTCGAAGACCGGCGAGATCGACAAGATCGACGGGCCGTACTATTTCTTCAAGACGATCCAGAAGATGCGCAACCTGCTGCCGCCGTGGATGCCGACCATCGGCATCGAGGGCGGGCGCATCAACATCGTCCCGGTCGACTTCGTCGCCGACGCGATCGACCATCTCGCGCACAAGAAGGGACTGGACGGAAAGTGCTTCCACCTGACCGACCCGGCCCCGCACCGGATCGGCGAAGTCCTCAACATCTTCGCGAAGGCCGCGCACGCGCCGCAGATGACGATGCGCGTGAACGCCAAGATGTTCGGCTTCATCCCGGCGCCGGTGGTCTACGGCGTCGCGTCGCTCGCGCCGGTCAAGCGCGCAATCAAGGTGACGCTGAACGACCTCGGCATCCCGCGCGACGTGTTCCAGTTCGTCAACTGGCCGACGCGCTACGACAACCGCGAGGCCGCGAAAGCGCTCAAGGGCTCCGGCATCGAGGTCCCGCCGCTTTCGAGTTACGCGTACCGGCTGTGGGATTACTGGGAGCGCAACCTCGACCCGGATCTCTTCATCGACCGCAGCCTGGCCGGCCGGGTGAAGGGCAAGGTCGTCGTGGTGACCGGCGGTTCCTCGGGCATCGGGCAGGCGACCGCGCACCGGCTCGCGGAAGCCGGCGCGAAGGTGCTGATCGTGGCGCGCGACCCCGAGAAGCTCGAGGCCACGCAGAAGGAGATCGCCGCGAAGGGCGGCGAGTGCCACACCTACTCGTGCGACCTGACCGACATGGGCGCGATCGAGACGCTGGCGAAGCGGATCCTCGCCGAGCACCGCGGCGTCGACTTCCTCGTGAACAACGCGGGGCGCTCGATCCGCCGCGCGGTCATCAACTCGCTCGACCGCTTCCACGACTTCGAGCGCACGATGCAGTTGAACTACTTCGGCGCGGTCAAGCTGATCCTCGCCTTCCTGCCCGCCATGGTGGCGAAGAAACGCGGGCAGGTGATCAACATCAGCTCGATCGGCGTCCTGTCGCGCGCGCCGCGCTTCTCGGCCTATGTCGCGTCGAAGTCGGCGCTCGACGCGTTCTCCGAGTGCGCGGCGTCCGAACTGCTCGACAAGGGTGTCTACTTCACCAACATCAACATGCCGCTGGTGCGCACGCCGATGATCGCACCGACGAAGATCTACGACAACGTGCCGACGCTCTCGCCGGAGGAGGCCGCCGGGCTCGTCGTCGACGCGATCGTGCATCGGCCGGTGCGGATCGCGACGCGGCTGGGCGTTTTCGGCGCGGTCTGCCACGCGATCGCGCCCAAGCTCACGCAGGTGCTGCTCAACACCGCGTTCAACATGTTCCCCGACTCGGCGGCCTCGCAGGGCAAGAGGGACGGGGAGCAGACGCTCTCCGCCGAGCAGATCGCGTTCGCGCAGATCACGCAGGGCATCCACTGGTGACGCGACGGCGCAGTTCCTCGATCACCCGCTGCGCGACCTCGGGGTCGGTCAGAAGAGCGTTGTGACCGACGCCGGCGAGTTCGACGTTGCGCGCGTGCGCGAGCCGGGCCGAGGTCTGCGGAGCCACCATCGAGTCGTGCCACGACCAGAGCGACACGAACGGCGGTGACGACCCTTCGCTCGGCGCGGGAAGCGCCGCGAGCCAGGCGTTGCCCGGGCGAAGCTGCGAGAGCGAAGTGCCGGGAAACATCCATGCATGGACGCTGCCGGCGTGCGGCGTGCCGATGGTCACGACACGCCGCAGCTTTGCGCCGCCGTGCCGGCGCAGATAGGCGCGCGCGACCAGACCGCCCATGCTGTGCGCCACGATCGAAACCTGCCGCGCGCCGGTCGCAGCGAGGATCGCGTCGATCTTCGTCGCGACCTGATCGGCGAAGAGTTCGATCGAGGCGAGCGGCGGGCCGTAGGAGAGCGTGTAGAGCGGACCGATGCCCGCGGCGGACAAGCGCCGCTTCATCGACCGCCACACGCCCGCGTTGCACAGGACGCCGTGCACGAGCAGGACCGGGTCGTCCGCGCGTGCGCGCGGCGGGTCGCGGCCGATCGCGCGGTAGCCCATCATGCGCGGCGCCGAGCCCGCGATCGCGAGGAACTCGCGAACGAACAGCCGCCATGATCGCGACGGCGAAAGACGCAGGCCGGCCGGCCTCGCGGAGCGGCGCAGCCACGAGATCGCGAAGTAGATCGCGGTGAGAACGAAGACGACCGCGAAGTAGATCACCGGTGCGGCCACGACCCACGGCCAGGCGGGCGACCCTCCCGCGACCTCGCGAAAGGCGACGATCGCGTAACCCGCGACCAGCACGCCGTTGATCATCCACAGCGCGATCGCGGTCCACATCGCGGGGTGAGCTGAGTCGGGTTCGGGACCGGCGCCGGCGCGCTCACCCGTCCGATCGCGCTCCGCCGGGAAGCTTCCAGCTCCGCAGCGCCGGAAGGGTGGCCGCGAGATCCGGGATCAGCACGATGCCCGGAGGGGTCCTGCGCACGCGGCGCGCCAGTTCGCCCCCGGCCCAGATCGTGACCGGCGGCGGGAGCTGCGCGCGCAGCGACTCGAGGCCGTCGACCGCTGCCCGCAGCGGATAGGCGCCGGAGAACGACAAGGCGAGGACGTTCGCGCGGTACGCGAGCGCGGCGCGACGCACGTCCTCGACCGGCGTCTGCGTCCCGAGGGAAATGCACTGCGCGCCTTCCGGCACGAGCAGCGCCTCCACCATCAACAGTCCGAGATGGTGCGATTCGCCGGGGAAGGTCGTGAGCAGCACGCGGGGCGAGCCTTCCGCCGAGCGCGGGAATGCATTGATCGCCGAGCGCAGCGCGACGTGCACGGTCTCGGTGTACAGGTGTTCCTCGAACACCTGCAGGTCGCCTCCCATCCACGCCGCACCGACGGCACGGTTGAGCGGCGCGACGGTCGCGAGCACGAACTGCTGCAACCCCTGGCGCATCGCGTGCTGGACCATGAACGTGCGCAGCCCGGCCGCATCGTGGGAGTGCAGCAGGGCGAGCACTTCGCGCACCGTCTCGGGCGCCGGATCGCCCGGCGCGTCGGCCGACCGGGCGTCGGCCAGCGCGTCGAGTTCGGGGAGCGACCGGTGAACGATCCCGCCGGGCCGCATCCCCAGATCCATCAGGCGCTTGACCGCGCGCAGCCGCGCGACCTCCCCCGACGAATACAGCCGCTCGCCTCCGGCATCGCGCGCCGGGCGAGGAAATCCGTACCGCCGCTCCCACATGCGCAGCAGATCCTTGGACAAGCCGGTCTCGCGCTCGACCGCGCTGATGGTGAAACCGGGCAGGGAGGCTCCCAGAGGCGGGGACATCGTCCAGGACGAAGGTTTGACAACCGGACGAGCGAATTCTACTGTGCCCTTTCCGGGAGCGCCGATCCGGACCGTCCATGAACCTGCGCGAGATTCCTTGGGTTCCCATGCTCCTGCGCGGAGCCGTCGCGCCCGCGGTCGCGATGTTCATCGCCATCGCATCGACGGCGGAAGCGGCCGGGCCGGCCTGCCCCGCGCTCCTCGACCACCAGTTCCAGCGCCTGCAGGGCGGCCAGACCCGGTCGCTGTGCGACTACCGCGGCAAGGTGGTGCTGGTCGTCAACACCGCGAGCTTCTGCGGCTACACCTACCAGTACGAAGGGCTCGAGGCGCTCTACCGCAAGTACCGTGAGCGAGGACTGGTCGTGGTCGGATTCCCGTCGAACGACTTCGGAGGACAGGAGCCCGGGAGCAACGCGGAGATCGCGGAGTTCTGCCGCTCCACCTACGGCGTGCAGTTCCCGATGTTCGAGAAGTCGTCGGTCAAGGGCGTCGCGACCAACCCGGTGTTCGTCGCGCTCGCCGCGAAGACCGGCGAGAGCCCGCGGTGGAACTTCCACAAGTACCTGATCGACCGCTCCGGCACGAAGGTGCGAAGCTTCAGGAGCGATGTCGAACCGGGCAGCGCGGAGTTCGTGAAGCTGGTCGAGCAGTGGCTCGCCGAGCCGGCGCCCGGCGGTTGAGGTCGGGCCCCGAGCGGCGTGTCATCCGCTGACGCTGCGGCGGTGCGTTGGCAGGGCATGCCACCGGTTCACCGGATCGCGGTCCGCTTCTTCCCGTTCGCGCCGGATGCGCGCCTGAACTCATCGGGACCGATACCCGTCGCCTTGCGGAACGCGCGCGCAAAGTGCGCCGGCGCCGCGTACCCCAGTGCCGTCGAGATCCGGGTCACCGACGCGTCCGTCTGTCTCAACAGTTCCGCGGCGCGCCGGCCACGCAAGGCATTGACCAGGGTGCGGAAGTCGACGCCTTCCCGGCCCAGCTCCCGTTGCAGCGTGCGCACGCTGGTATCCAGCGAACGCGCCGTGCTCTCGATCGAAACGCTCCCGGTCAGGATCTGGGCCCAGACCTGGTGCGCGACCACGCCTCCGAGTCCGCTCATGCGATGAAGCTCGCTGCGCGCACGCGCCAGGTCTCCGATCGTGAGCATGGTGCCGGACGGTCGATGGGCGGCGCCACGCAGGTCGCCGGCACTCAGCCACACCGCAATCGTTGGCATGCCGAAGACGACGGGACATTGAAAGGTGTCCTCGAAGATGGCCGACCGGCGTTGGGTGGAAAAATCGACCTCGATGCGATGCGGACGCCACGAGTCGGGCAAGTACTGCCTGCAAAGGCTGATGATCGCGCCGATGGTGCCCCAGGCCACGTGCGGGTAGCCGGCCATCCCCCGGGCGGCGCTGGTGTAATGGATCCGGGCCCGGTCGTCGATCAGATCCAGCGACATTTCGTCGCCGCGGGCATGAAAACCCATCGTCGCGGCGGCCCGCGCGACCGCCGCACCCAATGTGCGCGCGCCGAGCAGGTATTCGCCCCAGGGGCCGAACTGGCGAATCGTCAGGTGGGGCGCGAGCTTCAGGCCGAGGTGCTCTTCGCCGGCCATGCGCGCGACCGCCTCGGCGAACGTCGTCATGGTCCGTTGCGGTATGAAGCAGTCGCTGTCCTCGATCAGCTCGAAGTCCAGCATCGCCTCTTGTCGCGCGTTGCCGAGCACCCGCTCGCCGAACGCGCCGCGAACGAATGCGGGAACTCCGGCCAACGCCGTCACCGAGATCAGCGCGGCGTCCGCTCGCAGCGAAGCGGCGACGCGTGGCGCAAAATGGTTTGCTGCCATCGGGTTGGTAGATTACCCTACCGATTTTGTCGGATTGCCGTTGCGGTTCTCCGGCAGCGCTCCAGCCCAGCCGCCGTCCGTCGCCACTCGACACGATGAGTGCCGGATCGAGCGCATCCCCTCGTCGGGGGTCATGCGCCCACTGCCTTCAACAGCGCGGTGCTGGCGCCCCGGCAACATCGAAGCAGCGCGATCCTCAACCCGGAGCCGACCCATGCCCGAAATCCTGAAACTCCCTGCCCTTGCCAGGCATGCCGTCCCGGCGCTCGTCCTCGGAGCCGCTGCCGTGCTTCTCTGCATGACCCGACCAGCGACTGCCCAGGTGGTGCCGCCCTCGATCACCACGCCCGACAGCGTGCCCTCGCGCCTCGGCACGCTCGACTTCAAGGACGGCATGCCCAGCGCGGCCACCGCCGCCAAGGTCTACGACCAGATCGACTTCACGCACGCCTACGACGCCTTCGTCAACACGATGCAGGGCGTGAACTTCGAGGCCATCCGCCAAGGCTTCCTCGCCGCGGGTGTGAAGGACAACGAGATCCTCGTGTTCTCGAAGCTGATGGACGCGAAGTCGCTGTTCCTCACCGCGAATGCCGACACAGTCTACTTCGTCGGGACGCTCGACCTGAGCAAGGGGCCGATGGTGCTCGAGACGCCGCCCAAGGCGCTGGGCACGCTCGACGACGCCTGGTGGCGCTGGGTCATCGACTTCGGCGTCCCCGGCCCGGACCGCGGCGAAGGCGGCAAGTACCTGATCCTGCCACCCGGCTACACCGGCCCGGTGCCCGAAGGCGGTTACTACGTGGCGCGCGCGAAGACCAACAAGGTGCTGATCCTCGGGCGCATGTTCCTGGAGAACAACGACCCGCAGCCGGCGGTCGATCTGATCCGCAAGTTCACCAAGATCTATCCGTACGACGCCGGCGGCGAAGGGACGAGCATCGCGCAGTTCCTGGAAGGCAAGGCTCGCCTGTCGCGCCTCGCGCCACCGCCGGCGACGGTGTTCCACGAAGGCAGCGACCGGGTGATGAACACCGTCCCGCCGAACGATGCCAGCTACTACGAGATGCTGAACGACATGGTCCAGCGCGAGCCGGCCACCGCGCTCGACCCCGAACTCATGGGACCGCTGGCGGCGATCGGCATCGTCAAGGGCAAACCCTTCGCGCCGGACGCGCGCATGAAGAAGATCATGGCCGAGGCGGTCGCGATCGGCAACGCGGCGTCGCGCACGCTGCTGATGGCGCCGCGCGATCCGTCCTGGTACTACTACCCGGATTCGGCCTGGACCAACTTCCTGTTCCAGAGCGGCTACGAGTTCGAGACGCCGATCCCGCAGATCACGCGGGAAGGCGTCAAGCCCTATCCGCCCACCGGCTATCGCCAGCTCGACGCCCGCAGCGCCTTCTTCTACGGCGTCACCGGCATCACGCCGGCGATGGCAATGCGACTTCCTGGCGTCGGATCGCAGTACCTGTTCGCGATGCAGGACGCCAACAAGCAGTTCTTCGACGGCGGCCGCACCTATCGGCTGACGCTGCCGAAAGGGATCCCCTACCGCAACTTCTGGTCGCTGACGCTCTACGACAACCAGACGCGCTCGATGCTCGCGACGCCGCAGCGCTACCCGCGCGCCGGCAGCCAGAACTATCCGTCGCCTGCGGCCGAAGCCAACGCCGACGGTTCGACCACCGTGTACTTCGGCCCGCAGCAGCCGTCCGGCGTGAAGCGCGGCAACTGGATCCAGACCGTGCCCGGCAAGGGCTGGTTCGCGATCCTGCGCCTGTACGGTCCGCTGGAGCCCTTCTTCACCAAGGAATGGCGACCGGGCGAGTTCGAGCCCCTCAGGTAAGTCCAGGCAAGCCCACGCGCCATGAGCCGCCGCCCGCGGACGCAAGGTCCGTCCGGCTGGAGGGAAGAAGTGGTGCGGGTTGCCCACGTCGATGCCGCGGCCTGCTGCGCGTGGGCGGACAAGCGGCCGCCGACGGTGGCTGTCCACGGATTTTCCCACTCCGAACGGAGGTACACGTTCATGAGAACCACGCTGTTGAAAGCCATCGGGCTTGCGATGGCATTGCTGTCGTGCTGGCCATCCACGTTCGCCCGCGCGGCGGACATGACTTCCCCCGACACCAGGGCCACCGCCGAGGACGGTTTCATCTACGGCCTGCCCGTCGTGATGATCTACAACATCATGTACGACTACGCGGTGGACAGGAACTCCGGCCAGTTCAAGGCGCCGTTCAACCAGATCAAGAACGAGACGCAGGTGTACACGTACAAGGACACTGCGATCGTCACGCCCAACAGCGACACGCCGTACTCGTGGTTGTGGATGGACCTGCGCGCCGAGCCGATGGTGCTTTCGGTGCCGGCGGTGCCGAAGGGCCGCTATTTCTCGGTCCAGCTCACCGACCTCAACTCGTTCAACTTCGGCTACATCGGCAGCCGCGCCACCGGCAACGGCGCCGGCGACTTCATGGTCGTCGGTCCGGACTGGAAGGGCGAAAAGCCGGCCGGCATCAAGCAGGTATTCCGGTCCAGCAGCCAGTTCGCGCTGGGGGTCTATCGCACCCAGCTCTTCAACCCGGACGACATGCCCAAC
>JADLBN010000127.1 GCA_020847675.1 Burkholderiales bacterium
CCCCGGGTGCCGCGTTCGTGCCGCTCGCGTTCGAGTCGCCGTGCATCCCCGACCTCAAGGGTCCGGCCGGCTGTCCGCCCAACCGCTTCTACGCGTACGGCGTCGTGGCGCGGCTCGCGCAGCTCGCGGCCGCGGTGGAAGTCGAGCAGTTGATCGGGCGGCCCGCGGCCACCGCCGTAGCCGCGACTGTCTGAGCCAGCCGGCACGTAGCCGCGTAGCGGGTAGGCGTCCGTTTGAACGAGTTGCCGGGGAAGCTCTGCCCAAGGCGGCGTGAGCTTCCCTGGGCTCCGCGCCCGATTCGGGGTCAGCGAAATTTGGGTTCAGCGCAATTCGGGGTCAGAGTCGAGTTTCGACTGGATTCTGCCGAAACTCGACTCTGACCCCGAATTGCGCTGAACCCAGAATACGCATCCCAACCCTGCGCGCGCCATGATCGACAACGAAACCTGCCGGATCCTCGCGGGCTACCACCGCTGGATGAACGGGCGGCTGTTCGCGGCAGCCGCCACGCTATCCGACGACGAGCGCAAGCGAGACCGCGGAGCATTCTTCGGCTCGATCCACCGCACGTTCGCCCATCTCCTGTGGGCGGATCGCACCTGGCACGGCCGGTTCGTCGGAACGCTCCATCCGGTAGCGCCCTACGGCGCCGACGAGCACCCCGACTTCGACCAACTCGCGCGCGAGCGAGAACGCACCGATCAGGTTCTCGTCGACTGGGCGAACGGGCTCCCGCAGGCCTGGCTCGACGCGCCGCTCGAATACCGCGCCGCGTCCGACGGCAAGCTTCGCCGCATGCCCGCGTGGGCGGCTGTCGTGCATCTCTTCAACCACGGCACGCACCACCGCGGGCAGGTCACGACCCTCCTGAAGCAGGCCGGCGTCGATCCCGGCGTGACCGATCTCGCCGCCCTCCCCGGCCTCGTCGAGCGCCTGTAGGTCGGCCTTCAGGCCGACGCCTTCCGCGCCTTGCGCCTCGCGCGCGGATGCGCGGCGTCGTAGACCTTCGCGAGCGCCTGGAAGTCGAGATGCGTGTAGACCTGCGTGCTCGCGATCGACGCGTGGCCCAGCATCTCCTGCACCGCGCGCAGGTCGCCCGACGACTGCAGCACGTGCGAGGCGAACGAGTGGCGCAGCATATGCGGATACACGTGGCGGTCGAGCCCCTGCTTCACCGCCCAGCCCGCGAGCCGCGCCTCGATCGAACGATGGGACAGGCGCGATCCGCCGCGCCCGACGAACAGTGCAGGCTCGTCCGGCGGCGCGAGGCTCGCGCGCAGTGGCAGCCAGGCGCGGATCGCGTCGAGCGCCGCTCGGCCCACCGGCACGATGCGCTCCTTCGCGCCCTTGCCGATGACACGCGCCTCGCCGGTCGCGATATCGACGCGGACAACGTCCAGTCCCGCGAGCTCGGCGAGCCGCAGCCCCGACGAGTAGGCGAGTTCGAGGATCGCGCGGTCGCGCACGGCGAGCGCACCGTCCGCCGGGATTTCGACGAGCTTCGCCGCTTCCTCGGGCGACAGGGCCGACGGCAGGCGCCGCGCCGCCTTCGGCGGCTTCAATCCCGCGCTGGGATCCTCGCCCATGGCGTGCTCGCGGTCGAGCAGGTGACGGAAGAGCGCTCGCCACGCGGAGAGCATTCGCGCGAGCGAGCGTCCCGAGAGTCCGCGGCCGTGCAACGCAGCGAGATGACGCGAGACTTCCGCTCGCGTGAGTTGGACGAGCGGCCGTTCGCCGGCGAGCGAGGCGAGCACCGCCGCGTCGCGCCCGTAGGCTTCGCGCGTGCGCGCGGGCCGTGCGGCGAGGTGCTCGGCAAAGGTCGCGAGCACGCGCGCGTTCACCTCGGAAATCGCAGCGTCCCTCCGCGTCGGGGGGACTGCGGGGGACTTGCGCGGCGCCTTGCTCTCGCTGTCCCGACGCGCCGGAGGATCCGCGGTGGGCTTGCGCGGCATCGTCGAATCGGTCGCCGGAACCTGCGGGGCTAGCCCAGCGGCAGGTAGCGCGCGGTCGCGACGCTCGCGAGCTCGGCGAGGCGAACGAGGTACACGGTGCCCACTCCGGCCCGGTAGCGGTCGGGGTCTTCGCTCGCGAGCGCGAGCACGCCGAAGGTCTGCGCCGTGCGCAGCGGCATGAACGCGAACGAGCGCAGCGCCTCGCCGCGCTCGAACCACTCCCGTGTCTCGAACGGCGCCTCGCCGCCGCACTGCGGCTGCGCCATCGCATCCGCCCACGCGCGCACCTCGGCGGAAGTCGCGGCAAGCTGCGGCAGGTACGACTGCTCGGGCACCTTGCCCCACAGGCGCGAGGCGACCTCGGGCACGCCGAAGTCCTCCTTCAGGCTGTGGTCGAGCACTGCGAGCGTCGTCTCGAGGTCGGGCGAGGCGAAGAGCGCGAGCGTCGAGCGATGGAGCTTCTCGCCGGTGGTGTCGTTCGCGCGTCCGTTGGCGATCAGCTCGCGGAGTTTCGCGTCGAGCTCGGCGTTGCGGTCGCGCAAGGTCAGGATCTGGCGCTCGGCGATCGGGATCGCGTGGCCGCCGTGCGGATGCGGCACGAAGATCTCGGCGAGCACGTCGGCGTAGTCCTCGAAGAACTTGGGATGCTGCTTCAGGTAGTCCGCGACGTCCTTCGCTTCCATCGTGTCGTTCCGCTCCCCTCGGTTCCCGCGCGCCGCCGTCAGCCCGGCACGCGCCATCGTCCCTCGAACACCGCCTCCGCCGCGCCGGTCATGCCCACCGGCGCTTCATCGGCTTCCCACGCGATCGTGAGCACGCCGCCGCGCACATGCACGCGCACCTCGTCCGCGAGCAGCCCGCGCCGGAGGCCGGCGACGACCGCCGCGCAGGCGCCGGTGCCGCACGCGAGCGTCTCGCCCGCACCCCGCTC
>JADLBN010000128.1 GCA_020847675.1 Burkholderiales bacterium
ACGGCGAGACCGGCGGCGCAGCCGGTATCGGGAATACCGGCAAGACGCCGGGCGACGCTGGCGCCCGATATCGGGCCAACCCGAAGGGACGTGAATGCCGGAGCGCTCACATCGTTGCCGACCTTGGATGTGGTGCCTGCCACGCCCTGCGGTCGACCCCTCGTGATCATCTCCGGCATTCGCGTCGCGCCCGCGCCCACTTTCGCGGAGTTTCCCTAGCGCCGGCGACCGCGTCGTCCGTCGCCGCCCGCCGTCGTCCGTCGCGCGGCGGGAACGCTTGACGGTCGCCGTCGTCCAACGCGACGCCCGGATTGCTGCCGCGATGGCGGCATCCGGCCTGCTAGACTTGCGGCCCGGTCTCCCGGTCCCACCCACGGACGCGCCATGAAACGAATCCTGCTGTTCCTCGTCACCAACATCGCCGTGCTGGTCGTGCTGTCGATCGTGCTGCGGCTGTTCGGTCTCGACCGGGCGATGCACTCGCAGACCGGCCTCGACTACGGCGCGCTGCTCGCCTTCTCGGCCGTGGTCGGCTTCACCGGCGCGATCATCTCGCTCCTCATGTCGAAGTCGATGGCGAAGTGGTCGACCGGCGCGAAGGTCATCGAGCAGCCGCAGAACCAGGCCGAGGCGTGGCTCGTCGAGACGGTGCGCAGGCTCGCGACGAGCGCGGGCATCGGGATGCCCGAGGTCGCGATCTACGAGGGCGAGCCGAATGCGTTCGCGACCGGCGCGTTCAAGAACTCCGCGCTCGTCGCCGTCTCCACCGGGCTCCTGCAGTCGATGAACAAGGAGGAGGTCGAGGCGGTGCTCGGCCACGAGGTCGCGCACGTCGCCAACGGCGACATGGTGACCCTCACGCTGATCCAGGGCGTGGTGAACACCTTCGTGGTGTTCCTGTCGCGCGTGGTCGGCACGATCGTCGACCGCGCGGTGTTCAAGACCGAGCGCGGCACCGGTCCCGGGTACTTCATCACGGTCATCGTCTGCCAGATCGTGTTCGGCATCCTCGCGTCGATGATCGTCGCGTGGTTCTCGCGCCAGCGCGAGTTCCGCGCCGACGCGGGCAGCGCGAAATACCTCGGCTCGCCGTCGCCGATGGTCAACGCGCTGAAGCGTCTGGGCGGCCTCGAGCCGGGCGCGTTGCCGCAGTCGATCCAGGCGTCCGGCATCACCGACAAGCCGGGCTGGATGGCGCTCTTCTCGTCGCACCCGCCGATCGAGGTGCGCATCGCCGCGCTGCAGGGCCGTACTGCGTAGGAAGCGCTCTTCCGCGGGGTCCTTCGCCCCGCGGCAAGGCTGCGCACCGGCGTCGCCCGGGCCCCGGCGCTCGCACCGGTTGCCCCGGGAGAGTCCGTGTATTCTCGCCGGCGAGAATCCAGCCGCGCCGGGTGCCGGTCATAATGGGAACTTGCCGCGCCCCTGCGCGGTCAGTCCCGCATTCCCGAGGGGAGTCCCGAAGATGCAGAACCTATCGATCCGCCTTGCGACGCTGGCGACGGCCCTGCTGCTGCCGGGCGCGCTCATGGCGCAGTCGCCGTCCACGACCGGCAAGGCTCCGGGCGCGGCCGCTGCCGCGCCGGCCGCCAGCGCGGGCGCGCCCGCCGCGCCGGCAGCCCAGGGCAGTGCGCCTTCCGACAAGGAGAAGACGCGCAAGAGCCGGCGCGTGACCACCGGCTCCGGGCAACAGGGCACGGCGCCGGCGGGCGCTGCGTCGGCGGCACCGGCGAGCCCGGGGGGAGCACCCGCACCGGACGAGAAGCGCGCAGACCGCAAGCCGAGGCCGGCCAAGGAAGTCGGCGTGCAGCGCGCATTCGCGGACTTCCAGAACGACCGTGAATTCGAGGCCTACAAGGACAAGGTCAAGGCGGTCAAGACCGTCGGCGAATGCAAGGCGCTGATGGGGGAGACGTTGAAGCAACTCGAGCCGCGCGCGAAGGCGCAGCAGAAGACCCTCGAGGTCGACATCGACAAGGCCTGCGCGAAGGCGAAGGAATTCAGGGGCTGGACCAGTTGAGGCGAGCGCGCGGGAGCGCGGCGGCCTGATTGGCCGAACGCCAGCGGGGGCGATCCGGCGCGCGTCAGCGCGCCGTGTCGGGTGGTGATGGGCTCCGCGCCGGTTGCGGCGCCGGGGCGCGGACCCCGCTGCCAGGAACCCTGGAAAGACAACGACCCTGGAAAGACAACGGCCGGCGGACGCGGAAAGTTCCGCGCGCGCCGGCCGTCGGGAATGGCGCAGGAGGCGGGAGCCTTACTTCAGGTGGTTCGAGATGAGCTTGGTCATCTCGAACATCGTGACCTTCGCCTTGCCGAGAACCGCCTTCAGTTTCTCGTCGGCGTTGATCATGCGCCGGTTGACGGCGTCCTGCAGCTTGTTCTTCTTGATGTAGTCCCAGACCTTCTTCGTGACTTCGGTGCGCGGCAGCGAACCGGAGCCGACGATCGCGGCCAGCGCGGCCGACGGGGTCATCGCCTTCATGAAAGCGGCGTTCGGCTTGCGCTTGCCGCCGGACTTCTTCGCCTTCTTGGCGGGGGCCTTCTTGGCGGGGGCCTTCTTCGCTGCGGGCTTCTTCGCCGGAGCCTTCTTCGCTGCGGGCTTCTTGGCGGGCTTCTTGGCGGCTTTCTTCGCGGCTTTCTTGGCAGTAGCCATGGTTCTCCTTCCTGTCATCGTGGGCGAGCGGTCTTTGCCGATCACACTGAAGCGGCCCTCCTGTCATGGGAACCCGCTCCATCGGCGGCGACTATACCGCATTTTCGCTGGGCGCAAGCGGGATTTTCATAGGAGAAATCACGCATCGCCATCGCGGTGGCGCGCGTGCAACGCAATGCGGAGTTCGCCGCAGTCGCGACGTTGCGCGCCTGCGCCCGCCCCGGAGCATCTCCCCGCCGCGCGCGTTCGCGCATTCCCGGAGTGTGCGAGTCTCGCGTAACCGGGACGAGGTGGCCGCAGCCGCGAGCAGGGGCGCGACGGCCGGCGTTCGAGGGTCCGCGGAAGTGCGACGACGCCCCGGTTCCGCTGCGGCGGGCGGGTCCGAGTCGAACCCGGTCCCTGGTCCCCGCCAGGGGCGCGACGCGGCGAGACTTGCGAGTCCTCTCGCCGGCAGGTCTTCGGAGGGCGCAGAAACGGCGCTGGCCGGGTGCTAGAATTCCCGCGTCGGGGCCGCCGCGGCGGCACCGGTTCACGATGGACCTCGCGAGCCTCCGCCAAGAGTACCTGCGCGCGTCGCTCGACGCCGCCGACGTCGATCCCGATCCGTTCCGCCAGTTCGCGCGCTGGATGGGCGACGCGCTGGCTGCCAAGCTTCCCGAAGTCAACGCGATGACGCTCGCGACGGTGGGCGACGACGACCGGCCGTCGGCGCGGATCGTGCTGCTCAAGGGCGCGAGCGGGCACGGGTTCACGTTCTACACCAATCTCCGCTCGCGCAAGGGGGCCGAACTCGGGCGCCACCCCCATGCCGCGCTCCTGTTCCACTGGGTCGAACTCGAGCGCCAGGTGCGCATCGAGGGCGCGGTCGAGCGCGTGGCGGAGGCGGAAGCGGACGCCTATTTCGCGAGCCGGCCGCGACCGTCCCGGGTCGGGGCCTGGGCGTCGCCGCAGAGCGAGACGATTCCCGATCGCGCCTTCATCGCGCGCGCCTTCGAAGAGGCGGAACGGCGATTCGCGCGGGACGACTCCGGGCACGTGCCGCGACCGCCCCACTGGGGCGGCTACACCGTGGTGCCCGACCGCTTCGAGTTCTGGCAGGGCCGCGCCTCGCGCCTGCACGACCGCATCGCCTACCGCCGCCATGACGGCGGCTGGTCGATCGAGCGCCTCGCGCCGTGACGTCCGCGCGCGCACGAAGGCGCTTGTTCGCGACGCTGCTGGCACTCGGGATCCTCAACCACACGACGATCACCGGCGCGCGCGTCGGCGTCGCGCTCGATGCGCTCGATCGCGGCGCCTCGCCGGCCACGGTCGGCACGCTGATCGCGCTGTTCGCGCTCCTGCCGATGCTGTTCGCGGTCGGCGTGGGACGGCTCTCGGACCGGGCGGGAGCGAGGATGCCGATGGTCGCCGGTTCCGCGGCGCTCGTGGCTGCGACCGCGCTCCCCGCGCTGTTTCCGGGGTATCCGGCGCTGTTCGTCGCCGCGCCGGCGATCGGATTCTCGTTCGTCGTGTTCCAGGTCGCGCTGTTTCACGCGACCGGCGAGATCGGCGAGGCGTCCAAGCGACCGAAGCGGTTCGCGCATCTCGCGCTCGCCTATTCGCTGTCGGGCATGCTCGGACCGCTCGTCGCCGGGTTCGCGATCGATCACGCAGGTCACCGCGCCGCGTTCGCGCTGCTCGCCGCGATCCCGCTGGTGCCGCTCGTGGTCCTCGCCAGATGGATCCCTGCGCTTCCCGGACCCTCCGGGCAAGCGGCCGATGCGCCCGCGCGCGGCGCGCTCGACCTGCTCCGGCATCCGGCCATGCGCCGGGTCCTCGCGATCAACGCGCTGTTCTCGGTCGCGTGGGACCTCCACACGGTGTTCGTGCCGATCTATGGCGAGCGCATCGGCCTGACCGCCAGCGAGATCGGCATGGTGATCGCGGTGTTCGGCTTCGCGACGTTCGTCGTGCGCTTCGCGATGCCCTGGGTCGCCGCGCGCGCCCGCGAAGCGCAGGTCCTCGGACCGGCGCTGTTCGCGGCGGCCCTCGCCTACGCCGCATTTCCCTTCGCCGCCGATGCGATCGCGCTCGCCGTGGTCTCGTTCGCGCTCGGCCTCGGGCTGGGCGCCGGCCAGCCGATGGTGATGTCGCTTCTCGCGACGCGGGCGCCACCCGGGCGCATGGGCGAGGTCCTCGGCCTGCGCATGTCGCTGGTGCAGACCTCGGCGGTGACGGTGCCGCTCGCGTTCGGCGCGATCGGCGCGACGCTCGGACTCCTGCCGGTCTTCTGGGGTGTCGGCGCGCTGCTCCTCGGCGGCGGTTTCCTCGCGCGGCGAGGCGCGTGATCGCGCCCGCGGTTCAGGCCGACGGCGCCCGCTTCTTGAGCCGCGTCACGTGGTGCTTGCGGAACTTCGCGAGCTTCGGCGCGACGACGCCCATGCAGTAGGGCTGCCGCGGATTGTTCGCCAGGTAGTCCTGGTGGTAGGCCTCGGCCGGCCAGAACGGTGCGGCGGATGCGATCTCGGTGACGATCGGCTCCGGCCACAGGCCCGCGGCGCCGAGTTCGCGCACCGCCTCCTCGGCGACGGCGCGCTGCGCCGGCGACTGCGCGAAGATCGCCGACCGGTACTGGGTGCCCACGTCGTGCCCCTGGCGGTCCTTCGTGGTCGGATCGTGGATCGAGAAGTACACGTCGAGGAGGTCGCGGAAGCCGATCGCCGACGGATCGAAGCTGACGCGAACCACCTCGGCATGGCCGGTGCGGCCGGCGCAGACTTCTTCGTAGGTCGGATTCGAGGTGGCGCCACCGGCGTACCCGGACTCGACGGCGACGACCCCCTCCAGTTCCCGGAACACGGCGTCCAGGCACCAGAAGCATCCGCCGCCCAGCACGGCGACCTCGCGCGGTTGACCCTCCATCGCTTCCTCCGGTCGAAACGTCCATGCTACGCCAGTCGCCGCCGCGGCCGCGCCGGACGGCTGCGGCGATCGCGTTGCCGGCCGGCGGCCTCGCGCGGCGATAATGCGCGAACTCCCGTTCGACGCCGCGGTACCGCGCGGCGGCACCCGCTCCTTGATCGCCTTCGTCCGCCGTGTCGTGTCGCGCCTCCGGGGCATCGGCGTCTCGGGCACCGCCGCGAGCCTCGCGTTCACGACGCTGCTCGCGCTCGGTCCGCTCGCCACGATCAGCTTCGCGGTGGTCGCGCGCTTTCCGGTGTTCGAGGAAGGCCTCTCCGCGCTCGAGCAGTGGATGGTGCGCGTGTTCCTCCCCGGAGTCGGCGAGCGTGTCGTGCGCGACACGATCGTCGGTTTCGCCGAGCAGGCGGCGCGGCTGACGCTCGTCAACCTCGCGGCGCTCGCCGTGACCGCCGCGCTTCTGGTGGCGACCGTCGAGGGCGAGATCAACGCGATCTTCGGCGTGCGCCGCAACCGTCCGCTCGCGCGCCGGGCGCTCATGACGTTGCTCGGCGTGACGCTCGGCCCGCTGGCCGCCGGGCTGTCGATCTACGCCACGACGTGGCTGCTCGCGCAGTCGCTCGAGGGGACACCGCTGCCCGGAGCGCGCGCGCTGGCGGGGCTGCCCCTGCCGTGGATCATCGGGGCGACGGTGTTCACGCTCGTCTACAAGGTCCTCCCGTACACGCGCGTCAGGTGGCATCACGCGATCTTCGGCGGCATCGTCGCCTCCGCCGCGTTCGAGGGCGCGAAGGACCTGTTCGCCTGGTACGTCGTCCACGTTCCGACCTACCGGCAGATCTACGGCGCGCTCGCCGTGCTGCCGCTGTTCATGCTGTGGATCTACCTGTGCTGGGCCATCGTGCTGGCCGGCGCGGCGATCGTCGCCGCGCTGACGCCGGGCGGCGAACGGAGCGCCGCGCGATGAGCGGACCCCGCCGCAGGGCGGTTCGCCTTGCCGAAACCGTCGGCGGAAGCTACAGTCCGGCGGACCTCGCTCCCGGGAGAATCGCAACGTGTGGTCGTTGATCCAGGCGGCCGGATGGCCCATCTGGCCGCTGCTCGCGGCGTCCGTCATCGCGCTCGCGCTCATCTTCGAGCGCCTCTACACGCTCCGCCAGAGCGTCGTCGCGCCCGCCGGGCTCGTCGACCAGGTGCTCGCCGAGTTCCGGCAGACCGGCGCGACGCCCGAACTGCTCGCGAAGACCGCGCGCAGTTCGCCGCTCGGCCGCCTGCTCGCGGCGGGGCTCGCCAACGTCAAGAGCCCGCGGCCGGTGATGAAGGAGGCGATCGAGGAGGTGGGCCGCGTGGTGATCCACGAACTCGACCGGTTCCTGACCTCGCTCGGCACCATCGCGGCGATGGCGCCGCTGATGGGGCTCTTCGGCACCGTCGTCGGCATGATCGAGATCTTCGGCTCGCAGGGTCCGACCGGCAGCAACCCGATCCAGCTCGCGCACGGCATCTCGATCGCGCTGTACAACACCGCAATGGGCATCGTCATCGCGATCCCGACGATGATCTTCTACCGCCATTTCCGCGCCAAGGTCGACGCGCTCGTGCTCGAGATGGAGCAGCAGGCCACCAAGCTCGTCGACCTCGCGCACGGCGAGCGTTCGTGACCGCGGGGTTCGCGCCGGTCGCCGGTCCGCCTGCGCCCGAGGGGGCTGGCCGGCCGGCCGCCGCCCCGAGGCGGACGCCATGAACCTGCGCAAGACCCGGTCGCGCGAGGATCCGGAGATCAACTTCGTCCCGCTGATCGACGTGCTGCTGGTCATCCTGATCTTCCTGATGGTGACCACGACCTACCAGCGTTTCGCCGAGTTGCAGATCACGCTCCCCGAGGCCGACGCGGACCCGGCGAAGGAGCGGCCGCGCGAGATCAACGTCGGCATCGACGGCCAGGGGCGCTACCTGATCGACAAGACGCTGTTCACCTGGACCAACGCAGGCGCGCTCGCCGACGAACTGAAGCGCGTGGCCGGCACCGCGAAGGACCCGGTGGTCATCATCAGCGCGGACGCGTCGGCGACGCACCAGTCGGTGATCAACGTGATGGAAGCCGCGCGCCAGGCCGGCCTCGTGCACATCACGTTCGCGACGCAGACCACCGGCGCCCGGAAGTAGCGCCGCGGCGGACCTCGACGCGATGGCGTTCGCCGACCGCGTCGTCTCCGCGTGGTACGCGCCGCAGGCCACGCCCCTCGCCCTCGCCCTCGCCCCGCTCGCGGGGATCTTCCGCGTCGTCGTGGCGGCGCGGCGGTCGCTCTACGCCCGCGGGTGGCTGCGGACCGAGCGTCTCGGCGTGCCGGTCGTGGTGGTGGGCAACCTTGCGGCGGGCGGTTCGGGCAAGACACCGCTCGCGATCGCGATCGCCGAGGCGCTCGCCGCGCGCGGCTGGCGTCCGGGCTTCGTGAGCAGGGGCTACGGGCGCGAGGGCAGCGAGGCCCGCATCGTGTCTTCCGGCGACGATCCCGGCCGCAGCGGCGACGAGGCGTTGCTGCTCGCGGCCACCGGCTTTCCCGTGGCGGTGGGCGCGCGCAGGGCGGACGCGGCGCGGCTCCTGCTCGCGCAGGAGCCGCGTTGCGACGTCGTCGTCGCCGACGACGGGCTGCAGCACTACGCGCTCGCCCGCGACGTGGAGATCGCCGCGGTCGACTCGACGCGCGGATTCGGCAACGGCCGGATGATCCCGTCCGGGCCGCTGCGCGAGCCGGCATCGAGGCTCGACGAAGTCACCGCGGTGGTGCGGCTGGTCGACGCCGGGGCCTGGCGTGCGACCGGCGACGCGCGGGAGACGCTGATGGCGCACGAGCCGCTGCGCTGGCGCAACCTCGCCGACCCCTCGCGCGTCGAGAACCCGTCGGACTTCCGGCCCGAGGCCGCGTGGGCGATCGCGGGAACGGCGAACCCCGCACGGTTCTTCGCGCTCGTCGCGGCGCTCGGCATCGGCGCGACGACGCGCGCGTTCCCGGATCACCACCGCTTCGTTGCGGCCGACCTCGACCTGCCGGATGCGCGGGCGATCCTGATGACGGCCAAGGACGCGGTAAAATGCGCCCGATTCGCCGATCCGCGCTGCTGGGCGCTCGACATCCGCGCCCGCATCGACCCGGCGCTCGTCGACCGCATCGAGGAGATCCTCAGGTGGACCCGAAGCTCCTTGACATCCTCGTCTGCCCGGTGACCAAGGGCCCGCTCGTCTACGACCGCGAGAAGCAGGAACTCGTCTCCGCTTCGGCGCGGCTCGCCTACCCGATTCGGGACGGAATACCCGTGATGCTCGAGGACGAGGCGCGGCGGCTGACGCCCGAGGAAGTCGAGAGGCATGACGCTGCGCGATGAAAAATGAAGGATGAACGAGGCGTCGCGCCGGCGTTCATCGCGCAGCGTTTTCCAATGCCCGACGTTCACATCGACTCGGTTCTACGTGGCAGCCGGTAACCGCGTGATCACCCTGCAGGGTTGGAGCCCGGATCCGGGGAGGGACAACTCTGTCTTCGTGGATCCGGTGCAGGTCGCATTTCCGCAGGGTTGTGGTCAGTAGCCGAGTCGTTGATGGCCGAAATGCCATTGCCAACGGTGGACTGATAGCGCGGAAAGTCGGTGAGAACCTCTTCGACCTCTGCTCAAGAGCGCGCGGGGCGGCCGACTGGCTGCAAGTCCTGGAATCGTCTTCGGCGACTATGGCGCGACCGGCCTCGCCCCCGATAGCAGCGGGCCCATTGCATCGCGTTCGTTCACGGAGGACGCAATGAGATCGCGTGTATGGCGCGTTGGTGGAAACGGTCTCGGAAAGGCCATCCGCGCGTGCCATTTCGTCGAATCGATTGCGACACTCACGCTGGTTCTGGCTTCACCTTTGTCGGCGCAAGTTGTCTCCGGCAAGGTCAAGCCAATCCAGACCTGGTGTACGGCATGGGGAGGAGGATTCGACACTCCTCAGCAGGCGTGCGACTACCTTGGTTTCGGAACAAGGACGTTGACGTACATTCCCGACGAAACGCGCCCCGCCTACTTCCCCGGTGGCGCATGTCGCGATCTGAGTGCGCCGCCGAACAACCCCTATCAGCAGTTCACGCAGAAACCCAAGTACTGTCCGCTGCCCGGCTATCAAGTAAAGGATTTTGTGTCTGGTGTTCCATGGGCAGGATGCGTTCGCGGCTGGACGGACTCATTCAGCGGCACGGATGCGATGTATTGCCAACGCGTCGGCGTCGACCCGAACAAGAACAAGGGGGCTTGTGACGGTACAGGGGCAAGCGCAGGGGTTGGCAACCCGATCCACACAGGTATCTACAACAAGTATCAAGTGGAGGTGGACTTTGCAATTGGTTCGGGTCGGATGTCGCGGCTTTTCGAGCGGACGTACAACAGCGCCGGCGCGCCCACGGGCCTTGAAACTGGAGGCGTGCCTGTTCCGACGTATTTCGGCAGAAGATGGGCGAGCACGCTGGATCGGAAGCTGATTCGCTACGACTATGGTGCCGACGGCACCGTATGGGCGGTACGGCCTGATGGAAAGATCTATTTCTTCAACCGCGTTGGCCCCGCGTGGTTGCCTGATCCGGATGTCATCGACGTCTTGACCGTTGTCGTAGATGGATCAGGCGCCCAGACCGGCTGGAAGTACGTAAGCGGTCGCGACGAAGACGTGGAGACCTATGACCTGAATGGACGGCTGACCTCTCTATCCAATCGCGCTGGCTACAAGCTTGACCTTCAGTATGTAGCAGGGAAGCTTTCCACCGTCTCGGATGTGTTCGGAAACTCCATCTCGATGACGTTTGGAAGCAACGGCATGGTCGCTTCGATGACTGATGCCGGAGGATACGTGTTCGGATATGCGTATGACTCTCGGGGCAACTTGACGGAAGTGAACGGCCCCGGACCGACTACACGCAGATATCACTATGAGAACCCGACGTTCAGGAACGCTCTGACAGGCATGACCGATGAGCTGGGAGTCCGGTATTCAACCTTCACGTACGACAGTTTTGGAAGTGCCGTCGCCACGGAGTTGGCAGGAGGTGTGAACCGATGGTCGATCGCGACCGTTGCGGGACCAAAGCTGCGAGTAACCGATCCCCGAGGATATTCGAGCGACAGGACGTTCGTGGAACTGCACGGTGTCACCAAGCTTGCGACTTCCACTCAGCCGTGTCCTTCCTGCGGTGCTTCGGGAGCAGCAAGTGCGGCAACCTATGACCTCAATGGAAATTTGGCTTCAAGTACGGATTTCCGAGGTAAGAAGACGTGCTACGCCTACGACACGGCGCGCAATCTGGAGACGTCGAGACTGGAAGGGGCGACCTCCGCCGAGGTCTGCTCGACGGTCCTCGCCACGCCACCGAATCGACCCGATGTCCGGAAGGTCACCACGACGTGGCACACGACCCGAAGGCTGCCGGCCACGATCGTGGAACCCGCGCCGGGCGGGACGAAGACGACCGCCTTCACCTACGACGCGTCGGGCAACCTGACGCAGAAGAAGATCACCGCGCCGAGGAACGACGGCACCTCGACCACGATGACGAGGACCTGGAAGTGGACCTACGGCAGCTTCGGCCGGGTGCTCACCGCGACCGACCCGAACAACAAAGTCACGACGACCACCTATCACTCTGATAGCGATCCGGACCTCGGCAAGCGCGGACAAATCGCGACCGTGACGAACCCGCTCGGGCACCTCACGCAATACACCACCTACGACGCCGGGAACCGCCTGACCGCGATGAGCGACCCCAACGGGCTGGTCACGACCATGACCTACGACTCGCGCGGACGGATGACCTCGCGAAACGTGGGCGGCGAGACCACGGTCTACACGTATGACCTGGCCGGGCAGCTTACCGGGGTCGATATGCCGGATGGCGCGACGCTCGCCTATGTCTACGACGCCGCGCACCGCCTGACCGAAGTCCACGACGGACTCGGCAACAAGATCGTCTACACGCTCGACAGCATGGGCAACCGGACGGCGGAGCAGGCATTCGATCCCGCGGGCGTCCTCGCCCGCACGCGCACGCGTGTGTTCGACAGCCTCAACCGGCTCGCACAGGACGTGGGAGCGCAGTCCCAGGCCACGGTGATGACCTATGACGGCAACGGCAACAGGCTCACCTCGACCGACCCGCTCGATCACACGACGACCTCGACTTACGATGCGCTGAACCGCCTGCTCACGGTCACCGACCCCGGCAACGGCCTCACGCAGTACGCCTACGACCCGTCGAATAACCTGACCTCGGTCACCGACCCGCGAAACCTCACCACGACCTACGGCTACGACGGTCTGGGCAACCCGGTGACGCAGGTCTCGCCGGACACCGGGACCACGAGGCTCACCTTCGACAACGCCGGCAACCTCAAGACCTCGACCGACGCGCGAGGGGCCAAGGCGACCACCACCTACGACGCAGCCGGCCGGGTGACCCGGATCTCGTACACGCAGACCGGCTTCGCGACCGAGAACCACACGTATACGTGGGACGGCGGTACGGCCGGCGCGCCGAACGCGAAAGGGCGGATCACGAAGCTCGTGGACCCCTCCGGCACGACGAACTGGACCTACGACGCGCAAGGCCGGGTGGCGAGCCGCCAGCAGGTGGCGGGGTCGGTGACGCTTACGCAGGGTTACGCGTGGATCGACGGGCGGCTCACGGGCATCACCACCCCGTCAGGCCAGCAAGTCGGCTACGCGTGGGACAACGGCCGGATCGTGGGGGTGACGCTCAACGGGGCGACGCTGATCTCGCTGGGCGCCTACGAGCCGTTCGGGCCGGTTGCGGCCTGGCAGTGGGGGAACGGCCACAAGACCTACCGCGACCACGACCATGACGGCCGGCTGGTGACCTGGGAGTATCGCAACGGCGCGAGCATCCTGCGCCGGGACCTGACCTGGGACGACGCCAACCGGATTACCGCGATCGCCGACCCGGCCGATGCCGCGAACAGCCACACCTACGGCTACGACGTCCTCGACCGGCTCACCACGGCACAAAGCGGCGCCGCGGTCCCGACGACCTGGCAGTACGGCTACGACGCGCTCGGCAACCGCCAGAACGCGACCATCGACGGGGCGCTCACCAACTACGGCTATGGCACGACCGACAACCGGCTCCAGAACCTCACCGGGGCGACCAGCCGCAGCTACACCTACGACGCGGCGGGGAACCCGGTCCAGGTCGACGGGCGGACCTCGACCTACAACCTCGCGAACCGGCTCACCAGACTCGCCGACGGTGCGACGACGGTGGCGAGCTACAAGCTCAACGGGCTCGGGCAGCGGGTGGCGAAGACGGTGGGCAGCACGACGACGCGGTACGTCTACGACGAGCAGG
>JADLBN010000129.1 GCA_020847675.1 Burkholderiales bacterium
AGCGCTACAGCTTCGGCCGCGCGATCGTCGCGTCGGTTCAAGGCGACTGGTCGAAGGCGGGCCTGGAGCGCGAGGCGTCGAATGCGGCGGCGCGTTCCTGGGGCATGACGCCCGAAGGCTTCTTCGTGCCCGGTGAAGTGTGGGGGCGCGGGCGGCGCGACTTCAACGTCGGCACCACGAGCGAGGCGGGCTTCTTGGTCGGCACCGACCTGCGAGGCGACCTGTTCGTCGATGCGCTGCGCGCGCAGCTGGTGTTCGCGCCGATGGGCGCGAAGTTCCTGACCGGCTTGCAGGGCAACGTCGACATCCCGCGCAAGGCGACGCCCGGCACGCTCGGGATGCTGACCGAAATCGGGTCGGCGTCGGAAACGGCGCCGGTCACGGCGAAGCTCTCGCTCACGCCCAAGCGCATCGGCGCCTACGTCGAATACTCGAAGCAGGCGCTGATCCAGTCGGCCATCGGGCTCGAAGGCATGATCCGTGACGACCTGGTGTCGGGCGCGGCCGTCCTGCTCGAGTATCAGGCCATCAACGGCAACGGCACGGCGCCCAACATCCTCGGCATCCGCAACACGGCGGGCATCGGGACCGTGGTCGGCGGCACCAACGGCGCGACGCTCGCGTGGTCGCACTTCGTCGACCTGGAGGCCGCGTGCGCGAACGCGAACGCGTCGCCCGGCGCGCTCGCGGGCTACGTGACCAACACCAAGGTTCGCGCGAAGGCGAAGCAGGTGACGAAGGGCACGAATCTGCCGTTCATCATCGACGACACCAAGGCGGCCGGCCCCGACGGCTCCGTCGTGCTCAACACCTACCGCTGCGGGTTCACCAACAACGTGCTGTCCAATCTGACCAAGGGCACGAGCTCGACGGTCTGCTCGGCGGCGCTGTTCTCGTCCGACTGGTCGTCGCTCGTCGTCGGGTTCTGGGGCGGGCCGGACGTTGTGGTCGATCCGTACTCGCTCGCCGCGACGGGACAGGTGCGGATCACGTTGAACCAGTTCGCCGATTGCGGCGTTCGCCAGCCGGCCGCGTTCGCGAAGGTCGACGACCTGCTGACCTGATCGACGGGAGTTTGCTCCCGGCCGGCGCGAGAGAGGCGCGCCATAGCGTCGGCCGGGCCGCGGGAAACCGCGGGTTCATGTTCATGGCGCTTCACGGAGCGAGGCGGCCGAGCCTTCGCGACGACGCTACCGGCGCGCGCGGACCCCGCGCGTGCGACGCGTCGACTTCCCGACCCATGCCCCTATCGACGACCCGCTCGACCGCGCAGGAGTTGCGCCGCGTGCGTGAGGCGGCTGCGCGTCAGCTGCGCCGCGCCGGTAGGCGTCCGACGCGCGCTGCGGTCGACGACTTCCTCTGGCGACGCTGGTACGTGTTGCGCGACGACGTGCGCTTGCTCCTGGGCTCGATCCTCGACGAGGCGCGCGACCTGTAGTCCCGCCGTTTCGCGCGCCGCGCGAAGGCGGGTTTGTCCCCAGCGTCCCCAACGTTGTCCCCAGGCGATTTGGGGACAACATTTCGCTTTCGCATCAATGCGTTGGATGCGATTTTCGGGTTTGTCCCCATGTCCCCACGAAAAAGAGCACGGGAAGGGACGAGGCTTCGCGCCGGTGGACCGCGCCGGAAGTTGTAGGGACCATGTAGGGACCAGTCGGCGAAAAAATGGCGCCGGCTTTTATCAGTCTATCAGGCGCCCGTTGATTCTATTGGGAATTCTGGTGCTGTTGAGTGGACTCGAACCACCGACCTACTGATTACGAATCAGTTGCTCTACCAGCTGAGCTACAACAGCACAGCCTTCCATTATAGCGCAATCGACGCCCGTTCCGGGGAAGCGCGTTCGCCGCGCTGAATGCCCGCCCGCGCCTCAGGCCGCCCTCAGCGACAGGATGAGCGCGCGGACGCCGTTCCAGACGATCTGGACGCCGACGCAGAGCAGAATGAACGCCGACAGGCGCGTCACGATGACCGCCCCGGTCGTCCCCAGCCGCCGCAGGATCGCGTCGGCCTTCGCGTAAGTGAGGTAGATCGCGAGCGCCACGATCGCCAGTCCGGCCGCGTGGGCGACGAGTGTCACCGCCAGCGACCGGTAGTCTCCGCCCGGGTTCGCGCCCAGCGTGATCGCCACCGAGATCGAGCCGGGACCCACGGTCAGCGGCATGGTCAGCGGATAGAACGCCCGGCTGCGCAGATCGTCGGGCGTCGGTGCCGCGGCGCCCGCCCGCACCATGTCAGCGACGAAGGCTTCCTGCGACAGGAGCGTCCAGCCGAGCACCGAGACGACGAGCCCGCCGGCGACCTGGACCACCGGGATCGAGAGGCCGAAGAAGTCGAGAACGTAGGCGCCTACCAGCGCGGAGGCGAGCAGGAGCCCGAACCCGTAGCGCGCGATACGCAGCGCGGTCCGGCGGCGCTCCTCGTGGTCGAGGTCGGCGGTCTTCCGCAGGAACACCGACGCACCGGCGATCGGGTTGACGATCGGCAGGAGCGCCGCGACCGCGAGGAGCATCGTCTCGACGAACTGGCGGGCGTCGGCGAACATGGCGGCGGGTACGTTAGCATGACGGGAAAGCCCGCATCATTCATGCCTTCGCGCCTTCTCTACGGCTTCCACGCGGTCACCGCCCGCCTGCGGAGTCACCCTTCGAGCGTCCGGGGCGTCTACACCGACGCCCGGCGCCACGACGCACGGATGCGGGAACTCGCCTCCCGTGCCGCGACGGCGGGGATCGCGGTCCATGCGGTCGACGAAGGCCGGCTGCGCGAACTGGCCGGCCACGCCCGGCACCAGGGCGTGGTGGCCGAGGTCGACGAGGCGTTGCCGCACGTCACCCTCGACGACGTTCTGGAAGCGCCGGGCGAGCCCGCGCTGCTGGTCGTCCTCGACGGAGTGACCGACCCGCACAACCTCGGTGCGTGCCTGCGCAACGCCGACGCGTTCGGCGCGCAGGCGGTGGTCGTTCCGAAGGACCGGTCGGTGGGCGTGAACGCGACGGTGGCCAAGGCCGCGAGCGGCGCCGCCGACACCGTGCCGGTGGTGACCGTCACCAATCTCGCGCGCGCGATCGCGGCGATCAAGGAGCGCGGCGTGTGGGTGCTGGGCGCCGACAGCGGCGGGGAGAGCCTCGCCGCCGCGGACCTGTCGGGCCCGATCGCCTGGGTGCTCGGCGCGGAAGGGCAGGGACTGCGGCGCCTGACGCGGGAGTCATGTGACCGACTC
This sequence comes from Burkholderiales bacterium, assembly GCA_020847675.1. Lineage (GTDB taxonomy): Bacteria > Pseudomonadota > Gammaproteobacteria > Burkholderiales > Casimicrobiaceae > VBCG01. The sequence goes on from JADLBN010000129.1 coordinate 3,224, forward strand.
GTGGGCATTCCGCTCGTCGGCAGCGTGGAGAGCCTCAACGTGTCGGTCGCGGCCGGCATCTGCCTCTACGCCACTCGCGCCGCGCGCACGGCGGGCGCGCGTTGAGGGCACAAAGGGTTTCAGGCATGATCCGGCGCACTCCGCGCGCCCCGGACCGGGCTCGACGATGAACCCACGACGATTCCTTGCGCCGGCACCGAAGCCGCGACGCTCCCGCGCCCCTGGTCGCGGGCCGATGCCGGAGCGTTGACGTGATTGCCTTCGTTCTGCGTCGCCTCGCGCAGACCTTCGCCGTGCTTGGCGTGGTGGCACTGATCGCCTTCGCGCTGTTCAACTACACCGGGGATCCGATCGCGTTCATGGTGGGCCAGGACGCGACGCTCGAGGACCGCGCGCGACTGCGCCAGGAACTCGGGCTCGACCGGCCGTTCTACGTCCAGTTCGCGCGCTTCGTCGGCAACGCCGTGCAGGGCGACTTCGGCGTGTCGCTGCGGCAGGGTCGCAAGGTGTCGGTCCTGCTCGCGGAGCGGCTGCCCGCCACCCTGGAACTCTCGCTGGCGGCCGCCATCCTCGCCCTCGCCGTCGGGATTCCCGCCGGGGTCTACACGGCGCTGCGAAGGCACGGCGTCGTGGCGCACGCGCTGCTGGCGGCGTCGCTGGTCGGCGTCAGCCTGCCGACGTTCCTGATCGGCATCCTGCTGATCCTGCTTTTCGCCGTGCAACTCGGCTGGCTGCCGAGCTTCGGCCGTGGCGACACGGTCGCGCTCGGCGGGTGGACCACCGGGCTCCTCACCGCCAGCGGACTGAAGTCGCTGATCCTGCCGTCGATCACCCTCGCGCTGTTCCAGATGACGCTCATCATGCGCCTCGTGCGCGCCGAGATGCTCGAGGTGCTGCGCACCGACTACATCCGGTTCGCGCGGGCGCGCGGCCTCACCGACCGCTCGATCCACTTCGGCCACGCGCTCAAGAACACGCTGGTGCCGGTCATCACGATCACGGGACTCCAGCTCGGTTCGATCATCGCGTTCGCGATCATCACCGAGACGGTGTTCCAGTGGCCCGGCATGGGCCTCCTGTTCATCCAGGCGGTCAACTTCGCCGATGTCCCGGTGATGGCTGCCTACCTGTGCTTCATCGCGGTCGTGTTCGTGGTGATCAACCTGGCCGTCGACCTCCTGTACTACGCGGTCGACCCCAGGCTGCGCATCGAGCGCGGCGCGGCCCACTGAGGTGCCGATGAATCGCGCCGTCGAACACATCCGCCGCTGGCACGACGAGTTCGCCTCGATCCGCCGCGACCTCCACGCCCACCCCGAACTGGGATTCGAAGAGCACCGCACCGCGCGGGTCGTCGCCGAGCGGCTGACCGCGCTCGGCATCGAGTTCCACACCGGCATCGGCAGGACCGGCATCGTTGCGGTCGTGCGCGGCCGGTCGACCTCGAGCGGGCGTTCGGTGGGGCTGCGTGCCGACATGGACGCGCTGCCGATGCAGGAGGAGAACAGCTTCGCGCACCGTTCGCGCTACGACGGGCGGATGCACGGCTGCGGGCACGACGGGCACACGACGATGCTGCTGGCCGCAGCCCGCTACCTTCACGAGACGCGGGCGTTCGACGGGACCGCGACGCTGATCTTCCAGCCAGGCGAGGAGGGCTACGCCGGCGGGCGCGCGATGATCGAGGACGGACTGTTCGAGCGCTTCCCGGCGGACCAGGTCTACGCGCTCCACAACTGGCCCGGGCTTCCGGCAGGGACGATCGCGGTGCGGCCGGGACCGATGATGGCGGCAGCCGACCGCATCACGATCTCGATCGAGGGCAAGGGCGGGCACGGCGCGCACCCGCACCGGACCATCGACCCGGTGGTCGTCGCGGCGCACATCATCACCGCGGCGCAGACCATCGTGTCGCGCAACGTCTCGCCGATCGACATGGCGGTCGTGAGCCTGTGCTCGGTGCAGGCGGGGCACCCCGGGGCGATGAGCGTGGTCCCCAGGACCGCGCAGATCGTCGGCACGGCCCGCACGTTCAAGGCCACGGTGCAGGACACGATCGAGGAACGCCTGCGCGAACTCGTGACCTCGGTCGCCGCCGCGCTGGGCGCGAAGGCGACGCTCAACTACGAGCGGCTCTACCCGGCGACGATCAATTCGACACCCGAGGCGCTGTTCGCCGCGGACGTCGCGGACGGCGTGGTCGGGCGCGGGAACGTGATCCGCGACCTCGACCCGTCGATGGGGGCGGAAGACTTCTCGTTCATGCTGCAGCAGCGGCCCGGCGCCTACGCGCGGCTGGGGCAGGGGGGCGCGGGCGACGGCCACGGGTGCTTCCTGCACGACACGCGCTACGACTTCAACGACGCGGTGATTCCGATCGGCGCCGGCTACCTCGCCTCGCTCGCCGAGCGGTCGATGCCGCTGCCGGACGTCGGGGACGACCGGGGATGACCGCCTCCGTGAGCGACGTCGTCGTGGCCGGGCGGTTCGCCTCGAAGGCGCGCGCCGCGTGGGACAGCGACCTCCTGTGGAGCTTCCGCCGCTCGCCGGTGGCCATCGTCGCGTTCGCCGTGCTCGTCGCCTGCGTGGCCGGTGCCGTGTTCGCGCCGTGGATCGCGCCGCAGCACCCCTACGATCTCGCGTCGCTCAACCTGCTCGATGCGCTGGCGCCGCCGGCGTGGGTGAGTGGAAGCAAGCCCGGCTTCCTGCTCGGCACCGACGATCAGGGGCGCGACGTGCTGTCCACCATCCTGTTCGGCGCGCGCATCTCGCTCTTCGTCGGGATCGCCTCGGTGGCGCTCGCCGCCGCGGTCGGCATCGGAGCCGGTCTCGTCGCCGGCTACGCCGGCGGTCGCATCGACGCGACGATCATGCGCGGCGCCGACGTGCAACTGTCGTTCCCGGCGATCCTGATCGCGCTCCTGATCGACGGCGTGGCGCGCGCGGTCCTGCCGCACGAGTCGCACGGGGAGGTCGCGATCGCGGTTCTCATCCTCGCGATCGCCGCCTCGAACTGGGTCCAGTATGCGCGGACCGTGCGCGGGTCGACGATGGTGGAGAAGGGCAAGGAGTACGTGCAGGCCGCGCGGGTGATCGGCATCTCTCCGCTGGGCATCATGCGCCGCCACCTGATGCCCAACGTGATGGGGCCGGTGCTGGTGCTCGCGACCATCAACATCGCCACCGCGATCGTGATCGAGGCTACGCTGTCGTTCCTGGGCGTGGGCGTGCCGCCGACCCAGCCCTCGCTCGGCACGCTGATCCGCATCGGCAACGACTTCCTGTTCTCCGGCGAGTGGTGGATCACCGTGTTCCCGGGCGCGGCACTGGTGGCCATCGTGCTCGCGATCAATCTGCTGGGCGACTGGCTGCGCGATGCCCTCAACCCGAAACTGAGGTAGGCGGGAGCGCGGTCTGGAGCGTTGTGGCGTGACCGGCGCCGGGGATCCCGGTGCCGAACCGAGGAGGAAAACCATGCGCAACCTGGCTATCGTGCTGACAGCTTCCCTTCTGGGCGCCTCGTGCGCCAGCATGAAGACCCCTTACAGCGAAGTGCTGGGCGACCGGTTCAACGTGACGATCGCCGACCGGCGCGCGGTCGACATCGTCTCGGTCGGCAGCGCGAACGGCTGGGCGGGCGGAGGGCCGCTGCAGGTGGAGCCGGGCCTCCACCGGGTCGTCATCTCGTCGCGCAGCCACGGGGGCTTCCGCGGCGAGACCGTCGATTTCGAGCTCAAGGTGGAGCCGTGCACGCGCTACTACATCAACGCGCAGTTCTCGAATCCGATCACGCCGTCGTTCGTGCCGGTCGTCGACCATCAGGAACCCATCTCCGGGTGCGCACGGCCGACAGCGAAGGCGTGAGCGGATGACGGCGTCCGCCCCGCTCCTCGCCGTTGACCGCCTGCGGATCGAGTTCCCGACCCGCAGGGGCACGCTCGTGGCGGTCCACGACGTGAGCTTCGAGATCGCGCGCGGCGAGGTGCTGGGGGTGGTGGGGGAGTCGGGCGCGGGCAAGTCGATCACCGGCGCGGCGATCATCGGCCTGATCGACCCTCCCGGCCGGATCGCCGGCGGCGAGATCCGGCTCGAGGGGCGCCGGATCGATGCGCTCCCGCCCGCCGAGATGCGCAGGGTCCGGGGACGCGAGATCGGCGCCGTGTTCCAGGATCCGCTCACCTCGCTCAACCCGCTCTACACGATCGGGCGGCAGCTCGTCGAGACCATCCGGACCCACCTTTCGACCGGGGAGGCCGAGGCGCGCGCGCGTGCGATCGCGCTCCTCGAGGAGGTCGGCATCCCTGCGGCCTCGCGGCGGATCGACCAGTACCCGCACCAGTTCTCCGGCGGCATGAGGCAGCGGGTGGTGCTCGCGCTCGCGCTCTGCGCGCAGCCGAAGCTCATCGTCGCCGACGAGCCGACCACCGCGCTCGACGTGTCGATCCAGGCCCAGATCATCCAGCTCCTGAAGCGGCTGTGCCGCGACCACGGCACCGCGGTCATGCTGGTCACCCACGACATGGGCGTGATCGCCGAGACCGCGGATCGCGTCGCCGTGATGTACGCGGGCCGGATCGTCGAGATCGGGCCGGCTGCCGACCTGATCCACCGCCCGCGGCACCCGTATTCGATCGGTCTCATGGGTTCGATCCCCTCGATCGGAGGCAGTGTCGAGCGCCTCGTCCAGATCGACGGCGCGATGCCGCGCCTCGACGCCGTGCCTTCCGGCTGCGCCTTCCATCCACGCTGCCCGAGGGCGATCGAGCGCTGCCGCCGCGAGCTGCCCGAGCTCCGTCCGGCCGGAGCCACCCGCGCCGCGTGCTGGCTCGCCGGGTCGCCGGTGGAGCAGGCGGCGTGAGCGGCGGACGGCGCCCGGACGCCGTCCCCGGACTGGCATCCGGACTTCCGGATGGGGGTGCGGGTCCCCGGCGACGCGACGCGCGCCATCCGGTGGGGGTCCGGTGAGCGCGCTCGTCAGGCTCACCGACGTTGCCCGCACCTTCGACGTCTCGGCCCCGTGGCTCGACCGCGCGCTCGGGGGCAAGGCGAGGGCCCTGCTGAGGGCGGTCGACGGCGTGTCGTTCGAGATCCCGCGCGGCGAGACGCTGGGCCTCGTCGGCGAGTCCGGTTGCGGCAAGTCCACGGTCGCGCGGTTGATCGTGGGCCTCCACGCTCCTTCGCGCGGAACCATCGAGTACGACGGTGTCGCGCTCGCGGGGCCAGGGGCCGACTCGGTGCCTGCGGGCCGCCGGCGGCAGGCCAGGCGATCGATGCAGATGATCTTCCAGGATCCCTACGCGAGCCTCAATCCGCGCTGGCGCGTGTCGGACATCGTCGCCGAGCCGATCCTCGCGCAGGACGCCCGACCGCCAGGTGCAGCGATCGGAGAGCGTGTGCGCGGCCTGCTCGCGCAGGTGGGTCTCGCGGCGGCGGATGGCGCGAAGTACCCGCACCAGTTCTCCGGCGGGCAGCGCCAGCGCATCTCGATCGCACGCGCGCTCGCGACCGAACCGGCGTTCATCGTCTGCGACGAGCCGACCTCGGCACTCGACGTGTCGGTGCAGGCGCAGGTGCTGAACCTGATGCGCGATCTGCAGCGCCGCCTCGGCCTCACCTATCTGTTCATCTCGCACAACCTCGCGGTGGTCCACCACGTGGCCGACCGGGTCGGCGTCATGTACCTCGGTCGCATCGTCGAGATCGCGCCGACACCGTCGCTGTTCGCCGCGCCCGCGCACCCGTACACGAGGATGCTGCTCGACGCGGTGCCGGACCTTCGCATGACGGGGACCGCGCGCACGGCGGTGACCGGCGAAGTGCCGAACCCGCTCGATCCGCCTTCGGGCTGCAGCTTCCACCCTCGCTGCCCCTTTGCCGACGCGCGCTGCCGCAGCGAGATTCCGATGCTTCGGGACGCCTCCACGGGTGGCAAGGTGGCCTGTCACGCGGTCGACGAGGGGCGGCTCGCGCCGCGGACACCCGCAGTCCGGTGACGCTCGCGTTCGCTCATCGTTCGCGGCCGGGTCGCAGGCGGCCGGACCGTTCGCTTCCGCTATAATCGCGGGTCGATCGGACCGGCGTGCGGCGCCGGCGCCCGACGCCTCCCGCGCCAACCCTCCGACCCCGTACACGCCTTGCGCCTCACGCAGATCAAGCTCGCCGGCTTCAAGTCGTTCGTCGACCCGACGACGATCGGCACGCCGGGTCAACTGGTCGGGATCGTCGGCCCCAACGGCTGCGGCAAGTCCAACGTCATCGACGCGGTGCGCTGGGTGCTGGGCGAGTCGAAGGCCTCCGCGCTGCGCGGCGAGTCGATGCAGGACGTCATCTTCAACGGCGCCGGCGACCGTGCCCCGGTCGGACGGGCCTCGGTCGAACTCGCGTTCGACAACAGCGCGGGCCGCATCGGCGGCCAGTGGGGGCAGTACGCGGAACTCGCGATCAAGCGGGTGCTGACGCGCGACGGCGACAGCTCGTACTACATCAACAACATCCCGGTCCGCCGGCGCGACATCTACGATCTCTTCCTCGGCACCGGCCTCGGCCCGCGTGCCTACGCGATCATCGAGCAGGGGATGATCTCGCGCGTGATCGAGGCGAAGCCGGAGGAGTTGCGCGTGTTCCTCGAGGAGGCGGCCGGCGTCTCCAAGTACCGCGAGCGGCGCAAGGAGACCGAGGGCCGCCTCTCCGACACGCGCGAGAACCTCGCCCGCGTCGAGGACATCCGCGTCGAACTCGCGTCGCAGCTCGAGCGGCTCGAGCGGCAGGCGAAGGTCGCCTCCGAGTACCGCGAGCTCGAAGCGCGCCATCGGCAGGCGCAGCACCTCGCGTGGTTCGCCAAGCAGCAGGAGGCGGTGCGCGCGCGCGACCGGGCGAACCAGGACCTCGCGCAGGCGACCACCACGCTCGAATCGCTGCAGGCCGAGCTCCGCAGTTCCGAGGCATCGCTCGAGGCGCTGCGGCGCGACCACTACGCCGCGGGCGACGCGCTCCACGAGCGGCAGGGCGGCTACTACGCCGCGAATTCCGAGGTCACGCGGCTCGAGCAGCAGCTCGCGTTCGCGCGCGACTCGCAGTCGCGCATCGGCGACCAGGTCGCGGAGCTCGGCGCGCAGCTCGCGGCGCTGGCCACGCAGGTCTCGGCCCTCGACGGCGAGCGCGCCACGCTGGACAAGGGTCTCGAAGAGGCGATCGCGGCCCGGGAGCGCGCTGTCGAGACCGAACGCACGGCGCAGGCGGCCTTGCCCGCCCTTGCCGAGGCCTTCGCGGCTGCCACCGCGGCGCTCGCCGACGCGGACGCCGCGATCGCGGGCGCCGAGCAGGCATCGCGCGTCGCCGAGACGCGGCGTGACAACGCTGCCCGGATGCTCGTCCAGCTCGGCGAGCGCCGTGCCCGGGTGGCGGCCGAAGCGGCCGCCTTGCCGCGCGAGGACAGCGGTCCGCTGCGCGAGGTGGCCGAGCAGCTCGCGCAGGAGCAAGCGGATCTCGCGGGCAAGCAGAGTTCGCTCGAAGCGCTGCAGTCCACCGTGCAGGCGCTGCAGGAGCGTGCGCGCGAGGCGGCCGACACCTGGCAGCGCGAAAGCCGTGCGCTCGCGGACCTCGAGGCTCGCGAGCAGGCGCTCGCGGCGCTGCAGGGGAAGGTGGGACACGGCGAGGAGCGCGAAGGCTGGCTCGATCGGGCCGGACTCTCGCGCGCCACCCAGCTCTACACGGCACTCGAGGTCGAGGAAGGCTGGAACGACGCGCTCGAAGCAGTGTTGCGCGAAGGCCTCGAGGCGCTCGAGATCGAAGCGCTCGACCGCGCCCTCGCCTGGGAGGATTCAGGTGCCGCGCCTCCGGTGCGCCTTGCGCTCTACGCTCCCGCGCCCACGCGCCACGGCGCCGCGGCGGCCGGAGACGGCCTGCTGTCGAAGGTCCGGCTGAAGCGCCCCGAACTCTCTCGCCTTCTCGCAGACGCGCTGCACGGCGTGCGCTGCCGCGATTCGCTAGCCCGGGCGCTCGCCGACCGGGAGTCGCTGGCGGCGGGCGAAGCCTTCGTGACTCCGGCCGGACACCTCGTCACCGCGCAGGGCGTGACGCTGTTCCGCCCGGACGGCGACCTGCACGGCGTGCTCGCGCGCCAGGCGGAACTCGAGGCGCTCGCCTCGCGCCTGCCGCCGCTGCGCGAGTCCGCCGCCGCCGCGCGAATCGCGCTCGACACCGCCGAAAGCGAACAGGCGTCCCGCCAGCAGGCGTGGCACCTCGAAACCCAGGCGCTGGCCTCGCAGCAGCGCCGCTGCCACGAACTGGAGCTCGAACTCGCGCAGCTCAGGCAGGCGGCCGAGAGCGCGAAGAAGCGCGCCGACGAACTCGCCCGCGACGACGCCGATCTCCTCGCGGCCCTGCGGCAGGAAGAGGCCCAGCGCGACGCGATCCTGCGCGAGATCGCGGACCACCAGTCCGGCTTGCACGAGCGGCGTGCGCAGAGCGAGGCGGAGCGCGAAGCCCGCGCGGACAAGGAAACGGCGCTCGCGCAGGGGCGCGACCGGCTGCGCACGGCCGAGCGGGCCGCGCAGGAGGCGGCTTTCGCCGAACGCAGCGCGCGCGACCGGATCGACGAGCTCGAGCGCCGCAGGGGCGGTCTGCGCGAGCAGGTCAGCCGCCAGGACGCGCTGATGGCGAGGCTCGCCGGCGAGCGCCAGGCGATCGACTGGACCCCGGTCGAGGAGGCGCTCCAGCGGCAGCTCGCGGCGCGCGCCGAAGCCGAGCAGGCGCTGGCCGCCGCGCGCGACCGGCAGGAGTCCTTGGGCTCCGAGCTTCGCGCGAGCGAGGAAACGCGCCTTGCCCGGGAGCAGGCGCTGGAGCCGGCCCGCACCCGGATCCAGGACCTCCAGCTCAAGTCACAGGCGGCGGCGCTCGCCGAAGCGCAGTTCACCGAGCAGCTCGCCGAGGCGAGCGCGGACCTCGCCGGACTCCCGGAGGCGCTCAAGGCCTGGGGGCGCGCTTCGACGCTGCCGGGCGAGATCGCCCGGCTCGCAGCGGCAATCGCCGAGCTCGGCGCGGTCAACCTGGCGGCGCTCGACGAGCTCGCCCAGGCGCGCGAACGCAAGGACTACCTCGACCGCCAGGCCGCCGACCTGACCGAGGCGATGGGCACGCTCGAGACGGCGATCCGCCAGATCGACCGCGAGTCGCGCGCGCTGCTCCAACAGACCTTCGACGTGGTCAACGCGAACTTCGGCAAGCTCTTCCCGGCGCTCTTCGGCGGGGGGCAGGCGCGACTCGTGCTCACCGGCGAGGAAATCCTCGACTCGGGTGTCCAGGTATTCGCGCAGCCGCCGGGCAAGCGCAACGCCTCGATCCACCTCCTGTCCGGCGGCGAGAAGGCGCTGACCGCGACGTCGCTCGTGTTCGCGCTGTTCCAGATCAACCCGGCGCCGTTCTGCCTCCTCGACGAGGTCGATGCGCCGCTCGACGATCCGAACACCGAGCGATTCTGCCGGCTGGTGCGCGACATGTCCGCGGAGACGCAGTTCCTGTTCATCTCGCACAACAAGATCACGATGGAGATCGCCAACCAGCTCATCGGGATCACGATGCAGGAGCCCGGCGTGTCGCGCGTGGTCGCGGTGGACATCGCCGAGGCTGTCGACCTGGCCGCGCGCACGCCGAAGGCCGCTTGATCCGGTCCCGGATCCGCTGGCCGTCGCCGGACGCGCGGCTATAATCGGGCGGTCTCCCGCGCCCGGTGCCCATGCGGCTCTCCACGCTCCAGATCGGCCTGATCGTCGCCGGCGCCCTGCTCGTGCTGGGCGTGCTGGCGTTCAATGCCTGGCAGATGCACCGCGCGAGACGGCGGCTGGCCGGCGGCGCGCGATCCGGCGCAGGCGCGGCCGTCCGGCGCGACTCCGATCGGGTGGAGCCGTCGTTCAGCGGAAGGTCCGATGCGCCGGGGGCCACGCGCACCGCGGCGGCCAACGAGCCGGCGGGCGCGAAGTTCGACATTCCGATGGACGAGGAGCAGGCGCTTCCCGACGAGGACGTCGAAGGCACCGGGACCCCGATCGCTCCCGTCACCCGCAGCGCGATGGCCGACCCGCCGGCAGCCCCGGGGTCGCAACCGCAGCCGGATCCCGAGATCGAGTGCGTCGTGACGCTGCAGCCGGCGAAGCCGGTGGCTGCGAGCGCGCTCGCAGCCGGTCTGCACGCGCGCCTGGGCAAGCCGCTGCGCTGGTTCGCGCGGCGTGACGCTTCGTCCGCCTGGCAGAGGGTCAACGGCGAGTCGCCGGGCGAGTTCGGCGAGTTCGCGGCCTGCCTGCTCCTCGCGGACCGCAACGGCGCGGCGACCCGCGCCCAGATCGACGCTTTCCACAAGGTGATCGCCGCGCTCGCGCCGCAGCTCCCGGCCGCGTGGTCGGCAGCGACGGTCGACGACGAAGCCCAGCGTGCGGAGGAGCTCGACCGGCTGTGCGCCGAGCTCGACATGCAGATCGGCCTCACCATCCAGAAGGACGACGCGTCGTCGATTCCCGGGACCCGGTTGCGCGGGGTGGCCGAGGCCTCGGGCTTCCGGCTCGCGCCCAGCGGCCGGTTCGAGTGTGTGCAGGAGGAGACCGGCGCGGTGCTCTACACGCTCCAGAGCGCCAGCGGCGACCCGTTCACCGCGGACGGGCTCCGGGCGGAGGCGTTCCCGGGCGTGGTGCTGGTGCTCGACGTCCCGCGCGTGGTCGACCCGCCGCGCGCGTTCGACCAGTTGAAGCTCGCCGCGAAGCGCATGGCGCACACGCTCGGCGGACAACTGGTCGACGACAACCAGCGTCCGCTCACCGACACGGCGCTCGCCGCGATCCGCACCCAGGTGGCCGAAGCGAGCGAGCTCCTCGCGCGCGCGCAGATCGACCCCGGCAGCCCCCGGGCGCACAAGCTCTTCGCTGCCTGAGGCGCGATGGCCGCCGCGCGCTCCGCGCAGGATCCGGGCGCGCCCGCCGCCGCACGCAAGCGCGCTCAGGAGCTGCGCGCCGAGATCGTCGAGCACAACCGCCGCTACTACGACGAAGACGCTCCGACGGTCAGCGACGCCGAGTACGACGCGCTCTTCCGCGAGCTCGAGGCGCTGGAGGCCGGGCATCCGTCGCTCGTGACGCCCGACTCGCCGACGCAGCGCGTCGGGGGCCGCCGCGCCGCGCAGTTCGCGCCGGTGCGCCACCGCCTGCCGATGCTCTCGATCCAGACCGAAACCGAGACGACCATCGACGGTGCGTACACGTTCGACGCGCGCATGCGCCGCGAACTGGGCCTCGGGCCGGGCGACCCGCCGGTCGAGTACATGGCCGAGCTCAAGTTCGACGGCCTCGCGATGAGCCTGCGCTACGAGAGGGGCGAACTCCGCGTCGCGGCCACGCGCGGCGACGGCGAGACCGGCGAGGACGTCACGGCGAACGTGCGCACCATCCGCGAGGTCCCGCAGAAGCTCAAGGGCAGGGCGCCGCCCGTCCTCGAGGTTCGCGGCGAGATCTACATGACGCGCAGCGACTTCGCCGCGTTGAACGAGCGGCAGGAGGAGCAGGGCCTGCGGCCGTACGTCAATCCGCGCAACACGGCGGCCGGCGCGGTTCGCCAGCTCGATCCGTCGATGACCGCGCAGCGCCCGCTTCGCTTCTTCGCCTACGGCATCGGCGAGGTCGAAGGCTGGGAGCTTCCGGCGTCGCAGTCCGCGCTCCTCGAGGCGCTCGACGCGTTCGGCCAGCCGGTCAACCGCGACCGCAGGCTCGCTCGCGGCGGCGAGGAACTCGCGAAGTTCTACCGGGCGGTCGAGGCGCGCCGCGACGACCTGCCGTTCGAGATCGACGGCGTCGTCTACAAGGTCGACAGCCTCGCGCTGCAGCAGCAGCTCGGCTTCCGCACGCGCGAACCGCGCTGGGCGATCGCCCACAAGTTTCCTCCGGAGGAGATTCCGACGAGGCTCCTCGCCATCGACGTGCAGGTCGGCCGGACCGGAGCGATCACGCCGGTCGCGCGCGTCGAGCCGGTGTTCGTCGGCGGTACGACGGTGACCAACGTCACGCTGCACAACGAGGACGAGATCCGGCGCCGCGACCTCATGATCGGCGACACCGTGATCGTTCGCCGCGCGGGCGACGTGATCCCGCAGGTTGTGCGCGCCCTGCCCGAGCGGCGCCCGCCGGACGCCCGGCCCTTCGTCATGCCGAAGCGCTGCCCCGAGTGCGATTCCGCGATCGTCCGGCTCGAAGGCGAGGTCATCGCGCGCTGCACCGGCGGGCTCGTCTGCCCGGCGCAGCGCAAGGCCGCGCTGCTGCATTTCGCGAGCCGCCGGGCGATGGACATCGAGGGCCTGGGCGACAAGCTCGTCGACCAGCTCGTCGACGGCGGTCTCGTGCGCACGCCGGCCGACCTCTACACGCTCGGCATCGCGAAGCTCGCGGCGCTCGAGCGGATGGCCGACAGGAGCGCCGCCAACGTCGTCGAGGCGATCGAAAGGAGCAAGTCGACGACGCTGCAGCGCTTCGTCTACGCGCTCGGCATCCGGCACGTCGGCGAGTCGACCGCGCGCGACCTCGCGCGCCACTTCGGCGGGCTCGACGCGCTGATGGACGCAGACGAGGCGGCGCTTCTCGAGGTCGCCGACGTCGGTCCGGTGCTCGCGCAGAGCATCGCGCGCTTTTTCGTCGAACCGCACAACCGCGAGGGCGTCGAGCGGCTGCGGGCGGCCGGCGTGCATTGGCCCGCACACGCGCCGCAGCCGCGGGAGGGCGCCGGCGTCCTCGCCGGGATGACGCTCGTGCTGACCGGCACGCTGCCGACGCTCTCGCGCGACGAGGCGAAGGCGATGATCGAGGCAGCCGGCGGCAAGGCTGCCGGGAGCGTTTCGGCGAAGACGAGTTACGTCGTCGCGGGCGACGAGGCTGGCGGCAAGCTCGACAAGGCCCGCTCGCTCGGCATTCCGGTGATCGACGAGGACGGGTTGAAGGCGCTCATCGCGCGCGGGGGAGACGGGGCATGAGAAGGATCCGCAAGGCGGTGTTTCCGGTAGCCGGGCTCGGCAGCCGCTTCCTGCCGGTGACCAAGGCGAGTCCGAAGGAAATGCTGCCGATCGTCGACAAGCCGCTGATCCAGTTCGCCGTCGAGGAGGCCGCGGCGGCCGGGATCACCGACATGGTGTTCATCACCGGCCGCAACAAGCGCGCGATCGAGGATCACTTCGACAAGGCCTACGAGCTCGAAACCGAACTCGCGCTGCGCAACAAGACGCGCCTGCTCGAACAGGTGCAGGCGGCGACGCCCGCGGGCATCAACTGCATCTACATCCGGCAGACCGAGGCGCTGGGACTGGGCCACGCGGTGCTGTGCGCCGAGCCGGTCGTCGGCGACGAGCCGTTCGCGGTGTTCCTCGCCGACGACCTGATC
>JADLBN010000130.1 GCA_020847675.1 Burkholderiales bacterium
CGGTGGCGCCGAACCGGGACATGTATCCGCCGACGACCGAGGCTGACAAGCTGACGCCGGAGCAGCGCAAGGCGGCGATGAAGGGCGCAATGGGCGGGCCCACGTCGGGCGCGGCGTCGCAGATCGGCCCGTCGGCCGCCGCCGGTTCCGCCAAGGTCGACAAGAACGCGCCAAAGGTGGCCAAGCCGGATCTGTCCGACCCGAAGGTGCGCGAGGCGATGGAGAAGCAGAAACCCTAGATCGCCCTCCGGGGGCGTCGCGGGCAGGCAAGCTCGCCTGTTCGGCGCCTCCGGCCGGCTGTCCGTTTCAAGCGCTTGCCCGGCCGGGGAGGGCCGGGCGACGGGTTACAATCCCGCGCCTGCGCGGTCGCCTCATCGGGCCCGCGAGCTGAGAGCGCCCTTGCCGATCTCCCCCCTCCCTCCTCGAATCCCGAAGACCCGCTTTCCGGCCATTGCCGGTGCGCTGTCGCTGGTGCTGATCGCCGGCCCGGCGCGCGCATCGTTCCTCTCCGGCGAGGCGCTCGACACCGCGGCGAACGTGATCGCCTGGGTCGCGCTGATCCTCGTGCCGGTCATCGCCATCACGGTGTTCTGGATCGTGCACGTGATGCCGGAGAAGATCGCGCACAAGCGCCACCATCCGCAGACGCAGGCGATCCAGACGCTCTGCCTCCTCTCGCTCGTGTTCGGCGGGCTCCTGTGGCCGATCGCTTGGCTGTGGGCCTACACCAAGCCGGTGGCGTACAGGATGGCCTACGGCACCGACAAGCACGACGACTACTTCCACGAGGCCGGCGAGAAGCTCGCGGCGGGCGGGATGGTTGCCGACGAGATCCGCACCCTGCGGCGGGAACTCGACGAGATGCACGCGCGCGGCACGCTCCCGCCGAAGCTCTTCAAGTTGCGCGACGACCTCGGTGAACTGACCGACGCGGCCCGAGCCGGGGAAAGCGATACGGAGCAGGGGAGCGGGGGCGCCTGATGGAAGTCCTGCTCCTTGCGATCTATTCGGGGATCGTCTGGTTCGTCTTCATCAAGATGAAGTGGCTGCCGTGGAACACCGGCACCCAGGTCGTCGTCGTGATCATCCCGGTCGTCGGCCTGACGGCCATGATCCTCGTGCTCAACGTCGTCGCCCCGTCCTCGTCGGATGTGCGCATCCTCAAGTACGTCGTCAACGTCGTGCCGCAGGTCCGCGGCCGCGTGATCGACGTGCCGGTGGAGCCCAACCGGCCGGTGAGGAAGGGCGACGTGCTGTTTCGCATCGACCCCACGCCCTACGAGCTGACCGTGCGCTCGCTCGAGGCACAGCTCGCCAACATGTCGGCTTCCGCGCGCGAACTGGACGAGCAGCTCGTGCAGGCGACCGGCAAGATCGCCGAGTCGCGCGGCGCCATCGAGCAGGCGGAGTCGAAACGCCGCGAGATCGGCGCGCGCCTCGACCTCCTCCGCATGCGGGTGACCCAGTACCGCGAGCTGGTGGCGACCGGGGCGGGCGACCGCTTCGCGCTCGAGAAGGCACAGACCGATCTCGCCGAGGCCGAAGCCGCGATGTCGACCGCGGAGGCGGCGATCGTGCAGGCGCGCGCGTCCGAGTCGCAGGCGGTCGCCGGCGAACGGCAGGTGCGCCAGCGCATGAGCGCGAAGGTCGGCAACGAATACGCTCCGGTCGCGCAGATCCAGGCCCAGCTCGAGAACGCGCGCTGGGAGCTTTCGCAGACGACGGTCCTCGCGCCAGCCGATGGCTATCCGACCAACGTCCAGCTTCGCGTTGGATCGTTCACGACGGCGTTTCCGGTCACGCCTGCGATGGCGCTGGTCGAGAACGTCTACCAGGTCGTCGCGCTCTACCACCAGAACGAACTGCACCAGGTGGCGCCCGGCGACGAGGCCGAGTTCACGATCAACACCTACCCGGGCCGCATCTTCAAGGCGAAGGTCGACTCGATCGTCTGGGCGCAGGGGCAGGGGCAGGTCGCCAACAGCACGCAGCTTCCGGTCACCGGATTCGGCCCGATGCCGCCCGGCCGCTTCCCGGTCAAGTTCACCGTCGACGAGCGCGACGCCGGCGTGTTCCTGCCGGCGGGCGCGCTGGGCGACGGCGCGATCTACACGCAGCACGGCGAGATGCTCCACATCGTGCGCAAGGTGATCCTGCGGGTCGGCGCCAAGCTCGACTTCCTGATCCTCAAGCTGCACTGACGCGATGGCCGCCCGGCGCCGCGCGCTGCCGCTCCTCGTCGCCGCCGCGCTGGCGCTGGCGGGGTGCGCGCTCGAGTCGCCGCCGAAACCCGACGAGATCCGCTCGCAGGCGCTCGCCAATGTGGCGGTGCCCGGCGATTACGTCGCGCGCGGCGGCGCCGAGGGCGCGGTGGCGGATGACTGGGTCGCGGCGTTCGACGACGTCGAGCTCACGATGCTGGTCGACGAGGCACTCAACTACAACGCCGACCTGCAGCTAGCGGCGGCGCGCGTCGAGCTGGCGGCGGCCTACGCGAAGCTCGCGGGCGCCGCGATCTATCCTTCGGTCAACCTGCTCGCGCACGGCGGTGGCAAGATGGGTGGCGACGGCTCCGGCCTGTCGGGCGTGGGCCTCTTCGTGAGCTGGGAACTCGACCTGTGGGGACGCGTCCGGTCGCAGGCGGCGTCGGGATCCGCGCAGTACGAGTCGGCGCTGGCCGACGCGCAGTTCGCGCAGGCTTCGATCGCGGCCGGCGTGGCGAAAGCCTGGATCCTCGCGATCGAGGCCAAGCTGCAGCGCGACCTCGCCGAGGAGATCGCGCGTTCGGCCGAGCGCGCGGCAGGGCTCGCGCGCGACCGCCTGCGCGTGGGGATCGGCGACGCCTACGACGTCGCGCTTGCCGACTCGACGGTCGAGACGACGCGCGAAGCTGCGCGTGGTCTCGCGCTCGGGCAGGAACAGGCCCGGCGTGCGCTCGAAACGCTGGTGGGGCGCTACCCCGGCGCGGCGATCGAAGTGCGCGCGTCGCTGCCGGCGATGCCCGGGCCGGTACCGGTCGGGCTGCCTTCGGAGCTCCTCGAACGCCGGCCCGACGTGATCGCGGCCGAGCGCCGCGTCGCGGCGGCGTTCCACGCGGTCGGCGAGGCGAAGGCGGCGCGCCTGCCCAAGATCGCGCTGACCGCGAGCGTGTCGAGCGTGTCGTCCAGCCTGTTCGTGCTGCAGAACCACTCGAACCCGGTGTGGAGCCTCGGGGCGAATCTCGTCGCGCCGATCTTCAACGGCTACGCATTGCAGGCTCAGGTCGACATCCGCACGGCGGAGCAGAAGCTCGCGGTGGCCGAGTACGGACGGGTCGGCGCGCGCGCCTTCGGCGAGGTGGAGAACGCGCTCTCCGCGGGCTTCGCCGCCGACGAGCGCGAGGCGATCCTCGCGCGCTCGGTCGCGAGCAACGCGCGGGCGCTCGAACTCGCGAAGGACCGCTTCCGCGTCGGCTCGGGCGACCTGCGCGCGGTGCTGCAGCAGGGCGTCGCGCTCGGCGCGGCGCGTGCGAGCGAACTGCGGATGGCGAGCGAGCGCCGCGTGCAGCGCGTGAACGTCTACCTCGCGCTTGGCGGGAGCTTCGAGGCGACGGCGCCGCGCGCCGATGCGGCGGAACCGACGGCGGTGTCGACGGCGGCTGCGCCGGCGAACCCGCCGGCGCGGTGACACGCCGTTCTCGCGGAGCGCGCGCAGCGCGTGAACATCGGTCCAGGACCGGGCGACCCGTACCGGCGTTCATGCAATCCCCGCATCGATTGGTTTGCCGATGACGATCGGGGTCATCGAGACGCCGATGTGACGCTGACGGGATACGGATCCAGCGTGCCGCAGGGGCGCACGACGAGAGAGGGTGGACCGGCCGCCGCTTCGCCCTTCGGGTCGATCGGCCGCAACGGTGCGGCCATCGGCGATTGAAGCTGGCAGGGATGTGGGGCGCGGATGCGCGGGTGAGGGCCGACACCGACAGGTGTCGGCCGACCTCGCCTCGCGCCGCACCGGCTGCGGCGCGAGGCGGGACAGCGCGGCCGTCAGTTCGGACGAGGGCGCGGTGAACGCGCCCGCCGCGCCCCGAGGACCATGAGAGCGAGCGCGAGCCCGGCGAGCGCCCAGCGCGCATCGAGCGGCACCGGGGCGGCCGGCTTGGCGAAGTTGGGAAGGAATCGACCGGACTCGGCCATGATCGAGTAGGTGCCGGCTCCCGAGAAAGGCATGAAGGCGCACCGGTTCGACCCATCGACGATGGCGCAGGCCCCGTTGTCGAGGGCCTGGACAGCGGTACCTTGGGCAATCCAGAAGAAATCCAGGTTCCCGCCGATCGTGTGCGGCGGGAGCGGCGCAATCAGCCCGATATTGTAGTAGGAGATGTTGCCGAGGTTGTCGGTCGCGACGGCGAAGTAGCCCGATATGCCGTAGAGTTCCGACGAATTGGCCTGGGTGAACGTGTCGATCCCGTTGAAGAACGACCACGCGATGGCGCGGCCGTCGCCACCGGGTCCGATCGCCGTGGGAGGCATATTCGGCGGCAGCGGATTGGCGGTCGTGAACGAGCCGGTGATGCGCATGCTCGTCGTGAGCGTTCCGGTGGGGTTGGTGTAGTACGTCCCGACGTACTGATAGGTCGTCGGCTGCGCGGTCGCGACGCCGCACAGGAGCATCGCGGCGACGGCCGCGAATCCACTGCCCATCCAGAACGTCTTCATCGTGGACTTCCCTTGCCGTGATTCGGCAGCGGTTGGAAGCCGACGAGTCTACGCTTCTCCGCGATGCCGTGGCAGGGGTGGCGTCGGGCCCACGCGGATCGGTTTCGACCGGGAGACGAGCCAGCAGGGCGGGTTCGGAGCCCGTTTCGGAGGAGTCGCGTCCGGACGGTTGGTGCGCGGACGCCTGAGCAGCAGCGCCCGAGCGATCCGCCGGCGCGCCGCCATCGATGCTCGACGGTGATACAGTCGCGACATGCCAACCGCGCCGCCTGTCGTGATCGTTGGCGCGGGCATCGTCGGCCTCGCCTGCGCCGCGCACCTGCA
>JADLBN010000131.1 GCA_020847675.1 Burkholderiales bacterium
GAAGTAGCGCGACACCGGCCTGAAGCAGTCGTTCGCCGAGACGCCGCCGTCGTGGAAATCCTCGACCTGCTGCAGCACCGGGTCCGGCGCGCGCGAGACGAAGACGTCGCCGGGCAGGAACAGCACCGGCAGCCGGTTGACGTGAGCGAGCGCCGCGGCGGTCACCATGTTGGTCGCGCCCGGGCCGATCGACGTCGTGCACGCCATCATGCGGCGGCGCATGTGCGCCTTCGCGTAGGCGATCGCCGCGTGCGCCATCGCCTGCTCGTTGTGCGCGCGGTACGTCGGCAGCGAGGCACGGTGCGCGTAGAGCGCTTCGCCCAGGCCCGCCACGTTGCCGTGGCCGAAGATCGCCCACACGCCGCCGAACAGACGCCCGCCGCCCTCGACGGTGAGCGCGGAGAGCCAGCGCACCAGCGCCTGCGCGACAGTCAACCGGACCGTGGCGTCCATCACGCCGCCTCGCGCGCGCCCTCGCGCGCCTTCCGCCACGCGTCGATCAGCGCCTCGAAGGTCGCGCGCGCCGCCGCCTTGAATCCCGCGTCGTCGATCTCGCCCGCGAGCCAGGCACGGGCCGGCGCGTGGAAGATCGTGCGGCCGACCGCGAAGCCGCGGCAGGTGGTGCTGTCGCGCGCGTCGCGGAAACCCTGCGCGAGCGTCTCGACCTCGCCGGCCTGGCCGAGGATCAGCACGCCGCGGCAATGGGGGTCGCGCTCGGCGATCAGCGCATCGACCGAGCGCCACTCCGCCGCGCTCATCGCTTCGAGCTTCCACCACTCGGGCATGAAGCCCAGGTTGTAGAGGCGCTTCAGCGCTCGCAGGATCGTGTCGGGCGGGCGCGGCAGTCCCTGCGGGGGAATGATCTCGAGCAGGAGTTCGTGTCCCGACGCCGCGGTCGCCTCGCACAGCGCCCGGATCTGCGCCTCGTTCTCGAGGCGGCGGTCGATCACGTCGTCCGGGTGGTAGGCGACCAGGCATTTGACGACGTGCTCCGAGGGCCACTCGATCAGAGCGGTCCCGACCGAGCGGCCGCGGTCGAACACGACCGGATTGCTGCCGGGCAATTCGACCGGACGCCCGATCCACCAGCCGCGGCCGGTGGCGGCGTTGAGCGCGTCCTGTCCGTAGCGGTCGTCGCACAGGATGCCGATGCGGCCGGCGAGTCCTCGCGCCGCCTCCGTCTCGGCGACCGCCTCGACACACAGGCGCTTCAGGCGAGGAACGCGCTCCTCGTCCGCCCCGACCTCCTGCGCGAGCTCGAAGAACGGATTGCGGTGATCGAACGCGAAGATGGCGAGTTCGTCGCGCGGCGCGCGCGGCGCAGTCACGCGGTGCAGTCGCGAAAGCGTCGCATCGCGGTCGGGGCGCGGGATCGACGCCGCGTTCGCGAGGAAGTAGTCGAGTTCGGCGCGCGTGGGCATCGCGGGCGCGCAGCCGTGGCGAGAGACGACCAGCGCGCCGCACGCGTTCGCGTAGGCGGTGCAGTGCTCGTAGTCCTCGCCGCGCACCCAGCCGGACAGGAATCCGGCCGAGAACGCGTCGCCGGCGCCCAGCACGTTCAGCACCTCGACCTCGACGCCGCGGCCCTGGAACGCGTCGTCGAGCGAGCGCGGGATCGGCCCGTCGATCACGACGCAGCCGTAGGGCCCGCGCTTCACGACGAGCGTCGCCTTCGTGACCGCGCGGACCGCCTCGAGCGCCTCGATCGGATCGGTGCTGCCGCCCGCGATCGCGTACTCCTCGCCGGTGCCGATCACGAGGTCGAATCGCGGCAGGATGCGCTGGAGGTGCGCGGTGACGGTGTCGGACCGGATGTAGCGCGTCTCGCCGTCGCCGCGCTTGGTGAGGCCCCACAGCACCGGCCGGTAGTCGATGTCGAGCACCGTGCGCACGCCGTGCCGCGCCGCCCGCTCGAGCGCGAGGTGGCTGATGCGGTCGACGTGCGGCTGCGAGAAATGGGTGCCGGTGATGAGCAGTGCGCGGCTTCGCGCGAGGTAGTCCTCGGCGACGTCGTCCTCGCCGATCGCCATGTCCGCGCAGTTCTCCCGCAGGAAGATGAGCGGGAAGGTGTCGCGGTCCTCGATGCCGAGCACCACCGCGCCGGTAAGCCGCGCCGGGTCCACGCTCACGTGGCTCGTGTCGCAGCCTTCGCGCGCGAGCGTCTCGGTGAGGAAGCGGCCGAGGTGGTCGTCTCCGACACGCGAGATCATGCCGGCGCGAAGGCCCAGCCGCGCGCAGCCGAACGCGGTGTTCGCCGACGACCCGCCGAGGTACTTCGCGAAGCTGGTGACGTCCTCGAGACGGGCGCCGATCTGCTGCGCGTAGAAGTCCACGGCGAAGCGGCCGAGGCAGAGGACGTCGAATTCGCGGCCGGCTGCGAAGGTCGTGGCGTTGCGCATCGCGGAAGGTCGGGAAGCGGAAAGGGGTACTGCGGTAGGATCGCGATTGTCCGCCGGCCGCGGATGAAACGCAAATTCCAGCGGCGGCGGCCGCCGGAACGCCCCTTCCGCCTTGCGGCCACCGGCCGCGCCCTGCTTGAACCGCTCCCTCTCGCCCGCCCACCTCGCGCTGATCCTCGCGGTGACCGCGGTCTGGGGCTTCACCTTCGTGCCGATCAAGGTGGCGCTCGTCGAGGTGCCGCCGTTCATGCTGGCCGCCGCGAGGTTCCTGCTGGCTGCGGTGCCGGCGGTGTTCTTCGTCCGGCGGCCGGACATGCCGTGGCGCGGGCTCTTCGCCTACGGCTTCGTCATCGGCGTCGTGCAGTTCGGGCTCATGTTCCTCGGCATGCACCTCGGGATGCCTGCGGGCCTCTCGTCGCTGGTGATGCAGACCCAGGTGTTCTTCACCATCGGCCTCGCCATTGCGTTCGCCGGCGACCGCCTGCAGCGCCGGGATGCGCTCGGCGCCATCGTCGCCGCGGCCGGCGTCGTGGTGCTGGGCGCCTACAAGATCGCCGAAGGCGCGACCGGCACCTTCGCCGGGTTCGTGGCGATCCTCGTCGCCGCGTTCGCGTGGGCGGCGGGCAACCTGATCGCGAAGCGGGCCGGCGCCGACCACCAGGTCGACGGCTTTTCGCTCGTCGTCTGGTCGAGCCTCGTGCCACCGATTCCGCTCGCGCTCGTCTCGTTCGCGTTCGAAGGAGGCGCGGGCGCCTTCGCGGCGCTCGCCCACGCCTCGTGGCTCACGTGGGCGTGCCTCCTGGTGATGGCGTGGGGCGCCACGCTGTTCGGTTTCGGTGCCTGGAACCGCCTGCTGCACCACTACCCGATGACCGTCGTCTCGCCGTTCGCGCTGCTGGTGCCGGTCTCCGGACTCGCCTCCGGCGCGATCCTGCTGGGCGAGCGGCTGTCGATCGTGCAGGCCGCGGGCGTGCTGCTCGTGCTCGCGGGGCTCGCGGTCAACGTGCTGGGGCCGGCCGTCGCGCGCAGGCTGTCGCGCTGAATCGCGGCAGCCTCGGTCTGGCTATCCCGGCTTCCCGTCCACGCGCGGGCGCACGAGCAGCGGCGCGTAGAGCACCGCGTAGGCACCGTAGGCCGCCGCCCAGAGGAGTCCCGACGCGACGACCGTCGCGACATAGTGCGACGGCGCGAGCATCGCGCCGAACACGCGCAGCACCGCCGCGGCCGACACCAGCACGTAGCAGACGACCTCGCCCCGGCCAGCCACCAGCGGCAGCCCGGTGTGACCGCGCGCGGTGCGGGTCATCATGCCCATGGTCAGGCCGCCGATCGCGCCGACGGTGAGCGCGTGCGTCGCAAGCGTAGCGGGAACCCAGCCGAATCCGGCCACGGCCCGCATCGCGAGGTGGAGCACGATCCAGGCGTAGGCGAGGTGCAGGATCCAGACCAGCGGTGTGCGCAGCGTGCGCCACGGACGCCACAGCGCGAGCCGGACGGCGTGGGCGATCGCGGCCGCCGCGGCGACGAGTGCGACGATGGCCGGCGGCGTCGGCAGGAGATCGACGGCGATCAGCGCGATCAGCGATCCCATCGCGAAGCGCTCGACCGCGGGCAGGCGCGTCGCGCCCGCACCGGGAATCGCGTTGTTGGTGAACATCGCGATCACGCGCCCGCTCATCGCCGCCATGATGAACAGCACGAGGTCGAGCCCGACCTGCAGCCCGGCGACCGCGGGCCAGCGAATCGCGCCGCGCATCGCGAGGTGGACGGCGAACTCGACCGCGCCGATCGCGACGAGAAGACCCACGAAGAAGTAGTTGCGCCGGTCGCGGCTGCGCGCGAACGGCACCGCGAGCGCCACGGCCGCGGCGACCGGGAACGCCGCGCTCACCACGGCCGCCGTCATCGTCCACGGCGTGAACATGAGCGCGCGTCCGGCGAGCCACAGCC
>JADLBN010000132.1 GCA_020847675.1 Burkholderiales bacterium
CAAGCACGATCATGTCGATCTCGATGCCGGCGTCAGCGACGGGCGCGAGCAGGCGGTGGGGCGTTTCGGGCGTATTCGGCACGCCGCTCACCACGATCTGCGCCTCATCGCGATTGAACGCGATGCCTGAAACTACGGGTGCTTCCACACGCGGGTCCTCCCGGTCGATCAAGGTTCCTGGGCCATCACCGTGGCTCGCGGCGACGCGCAACGTGACGCCGTACTTCGCGGCGAACTCCACCGCCCGCAGGTGCAACACCCGCGAGCCCTGCCCCGCAAGTTCGAGCATCTCGTCGAACGACAATCGTTCGAGCCGGCGTGCCTCCGGCACCATGCGCGGATCAGTGGTGTACACGCCGTCGACGTCGGTGAGAATCTGGCATTCGTCCGCCTTCAGCGCGACCGCGAGTGCGACGGCCGTCGTGTCGGAGCCGCCACGACCGATCGTGGTGATCGCGCCCGTCGCGTCAACGCCCTGAAAACCCGCGACCACCGGCACGACGCCCGCGTCGAGTGCCATCAGGAGCGCAACTGTTTCGACTTCCTCGATGCGGGCACGACCGTGCGCGCTCGTCGTGCAGACCCGCACCTGGGCACCCGTGAATGAGCGCGCCGCCACGCCGCGCGCCCGCAGGGCCATCGCGAGCAGCGCGATCGAAACCTGCTCGCCCGTTGCGAGCAGGGCATCCATTTCCCGCGGATCAGGCGTCGCGCACAGCGCGCGCGCCATGTCGACGAGGCGGTCGGTGGCATCGCCCATCGCCGAGACCGCCACGACGACCCGGTCTCCGCGCTCACGCACGGCGGCGACGCGCGCGGCGACCTTGTGGATCAGCTCGAGCGAGCCGACCGAGGTGCCGCCGTACTTCTGGACGATCAGCGCCACGGGCTGGCGCCGTTATGCGCCGAGCTTCGCCCGGACGAAATCGGCGACGCCGCGCAGTGCTTCCGGCAGCGCCGCGGGATTCGAGCCCCCCGCCTGCGCGAAGTCGGGGCGTCCGCCGCCTTTCCCGCCGACTTTCGCTGCCACCGCGCCGACGAGTTCGCCCGCCTTCACAAGCCTGGTCTGATCCGCAGTGACGCCTGCGACGAGCACCACCCTGGCGGGGCTTTCCACCGAGGCGAGCACGATGATTGCGGACTTCAGGCGATCCTTCAGCTGGTCGACCGCGCTGCGCAGCGCGCCGGCATCGGCACCATCGATCTGTGTGGCGACGACCTTCACACCACCCACATCGACCGCGCCGGCGGCGAGGTCGGTGCCCTGCCCCGAGGCGAGCCTGTCCTTGAGCCCGCGCACTTCCTTTTCCAGCTCGCGCACGCGATCGAGGGTGGCGCGCAGCTTCTCACCGACGTCGTCGCGGGTGCCCCGCACGAGCCCCGCAAGTTCGCGCAGCAGGTCGTCGCCCGCTTCCACGAATTCGACCGCGGCGGCACCCGTGATGGCCTCGATGCGGCGCACGCCGGCGGCGACGCCACCTTCGCTCACGATCTTGAAGAGGCCGATATCGCCGGTGCGCGCCGCATGGGTGCCGCCGCACAGCTCGGTCGAGAACTCGCCGAGCTTCAGCACCCGCACGTGGCTGTCATATTTCTCGCCGAAGAGCGCCATCGCGCCCGAAGCCACCGCGTCGTCGTAGGCCATCACGCGGGTGTCGGCGGCAGCGTTGCCGCGAATCTGCGCGTTCACGAGCTGTTCGATGTCGCGCAGTTCCCCCGGCGTGACGGCCTGGAAATGCGCGAAGTCGAAGCGCAACCGGTCGGGCGCGACCAGTGAACCCTTCTGCTGCACGTGAGTGCCAAGCCGCTGGCGCAGCGCGGCGTGCAGCAGGTGGGTAGCAGTGTGGTTCAGGCGGATCGCCTGCCGGCGATCCGCGTCGACTTCGGCCGTGAGCACATCGCCGATCCGGATCGTGCCCGATTCGAGCACGCCTGCGTGCGAGATGGCCGCGCCGCGCTTCTGTGCGTCGCTGACGACAAAGCGCGCGGCCGTGCCCGCAAGTACGCCCGTGTCGCCAACCTGCCCGCCCGACTCGGCGTAGAACGGCGTGCGATCGAGCACGATCTCGCCACGCTCACCCGTCGCGAGCGCGGTGACCTCGGCGCCGTCCTTCAGCATCGCGACGACCTTGCCGCGATCGGCCACACCCTCGTAGCCCAGGAACTCGGACGTGACGTCGATCTTCGTGCCGCTGCGCAGGTCGACACCAAATTTGCTCGCCGCGCGCGCGCGTTCGCGTTGCGCGTCCATCGCCGCTTCGAAGCCCGACTGGTCGATCGAGAGGCCGCGCTCGCGCGCAATGTCGGCGGTGAGATCCGCCGGGAAGCCGTAGGTATCGTAGAGACGGAACACCGTCTCGCCATCGATCACCCTTGCAGCGCCGAGCTTCGCGATCGCGGCCTCGAGCAACACCATGCCGGTCTCGAGGGTGCGCGCAAACTGCTCCTCTTCCAGCCTGAGCACGCGCTCGACCTGCGCGCGCGCTTTCGTCAGCTCCGGGTATGCCGCGCCCATCTCCTTCTCGAGCGGCGCGACCAGCTTCCAGAAGAACACGTCCTTGATGCCGAGCTTGTAGCCGTGGCGGATCGCACGCCGCACGATACGGCGCAGCACGTAGCCGCGCCCCTCGTTCGAGGGCGTGACGCCGTCGACGATGAGAAACGAGCACGCGCGGATGTGGTCGGCGATCACGCGCAGGGAGCTCTGCGCGTGATCTGCCGTGCCGGCGAGCTTTGCCGCCGCCGCCACGAGGTTCCTGAAGAGGTCGATCTCGTAGTTGTTGTGCACGCCCTGCATCACGGCAGACAGGCGTTCGAGACCCGCGCCGGTATCGACCGAGGGTTTCGGCAGCGGTGTCATCGTGCCATCCGGCGCACGGTCGAATTGCATGAAGACGAGATTCCAGATCTCGGTGTAGCGGTCGCCGTCCTCGTCGGGCGAGCCTGGCGGGCCGCCGGCTATCGCGGGGCCGTGGTCGTAGAAGATCTCGCTGCACGGGCCGCAGGGGCCGGTGTCGCCCATCGCCCAGAAGTTCGATTTCTCGCCCATGCGCGCGAAGCGGCTCG
>JADLBN010000133.1 GCA_020847675.1 Burkholderiales bacterium
CTCCCAGCGCGTGCGCGCCGCGGGGTCGCGGTCGAACACGACGGCGATGTCTTCCTTCAGCCGGTCGAACATGCCGCGATTGTGGCATTTCCGATTGATTTGCTCAACTATTGTCGCGGCCCCGACCCCCCGCCTTGATCCGGATCAGCGGCCACTCGAACGGCCGGGGTCAGGCGGGACCCACGCGAAGACCGACCCGAACTCGCGGCCACCGGAGATGCGGTTCTCCGATTTCGCCGGGCGGACGCTTCACCCACCTTCGACACCTTCGACGCCGCCACCGAAGATACGGATCTCCGAGTTCGCCGGGCTTCCGCCGGACCGATATCCTTCGCGTCGCGGCCGCCGCAGTCCGATCTTCGATCCCGAAGCGGCGCTTGTCGCGCAACCGAGCCGGCATGACCCTCCGAACCACGTCCGTTCCGCTCCGGTCCGGCACGCCGATCCAACTCGCGGCCGAGCGCTGGCTGCCGTCCGCCCGGACGCGAGCTGCGCTCGTGTTCGTGCACGGTCTGGGCGAACACCGCCGCGCGCGCCCCTACCCGCCCTTCTACGGGGCGCTGGCCGCGGAGGGGTTCGCGGTGCTGGCGTTCGACCTGCGGGGACACGGCGAGTCGCAGGGTCCGCGCCTGTACGCACGCGACTTGGCGGACCTCACCCAGGACCTGGCGCACGTCGTCGCGCTCGCCGCCGACGAAGCCGGCGGCCGCCCGGTGTTCGTCATGGGCGGGAGCCTCGGAGGACTCCTCGCGCTGACGGCCGCGTTCGAGCCGCACGAGTGTCTCGCCGGCATCATCGCCGGGGCGCCGGCGCTCGACGCGAGCGGCGCCCGCGGTCTCGCCCGGCGACTGCTTCCGCTGCTCTTCGCACTCGCGCCGCGCCTGCGGCTCGATCCGGGATTGGACCTGTCAGGCATCGCGCGCGATCCACGCGAGCTGTCCGCCTATCTCGACGATCCGCGCCTGCAGCTCGGCAGGATCACGCCGGGACTCGCGCGCGCGGTGCTCGAAGGCATCGAGCGCGTGATGCGCCGCGCCGACGACCTCGAACTGCCGCTGCTCCTGATGCACGGCCTCGCCGACCGCATCGTGCCCGCCGACGGCACGATCGCGCTCCACGCGATTGCCGGAGCGCGCGACAAGACGCTGAAGACCTATCCGGGCGCCTACCACCACCTGCTGCTCGACGACGTGCGCGACGAGGTCACGCGCGACGTGCTCGCGTGGCTCGGGGCGCGGTGCTGACGCGCGAACCCGGGAGCAGATTCGGGGGCAGACCCGACTCTGACCCCGAATGGGCTACCGGAAGAGCACCGCGGCGACGACGAGCGCCGCGACAGCGAGCGAGAACAGCACCGCGTAGAGCACCGACGCGACCGCCGCGCGCGCAAGCACGCCCATCCAGCTTCCCCGGTACACCGCGCGCATCGACGCCACGAGGTACACCGCGGCCCAGACGGTCACCAGCGCCGTGACCGGCCCCCGTGAGACGAGTACCGCGATCGTGCCTGCCAGCGCCACGAATGCGTGGTTGTGCGCACCGAACACGAGGTGCTCGGCGTAGCGCCGCGGCCGTTCCGGATGACGTCCGGCGCGGCCGAAATACAGCACCTGCATCAGCAGCGCGAACGCCGGAAGCATCGCGACCAGTGCGTAGGGTCCGAAGCGCAGCATGCCCGCGACCACCACGTGGATCTTCTCGTCGCGTTCGAGCCGGTTGAAGCTCGCGACGCGCTGCGCGAGGCGGCGCCCGAACGCGGACTCGACGCCCGCGACGGTGATGTCGAGATCCTCGTCGACGTTGATCGACGCGCCGCCGGCGTCGATGCGCAGCGGCTCGCCGTCGAACGCGATCGCCGCGCGCTCCACGCTCCGCTCGGCCAGCGACGCCGCGGGACCCGGCTTCGGCGGCTGGGGCCCGTCGGCCCCCGGCGGCGCCGGCGCCGTGTCGGACGGACTTCCGGCCGCGGGCGTACTCGAAGATACCGCTTGCGAACGGCCGGTGGTCACGACGGTCAGGTCGTCGCTGGTGAGGCGGATCGCCGCGAACAGCACGATCGCGAGGACCAGCACCAGCCGCGCGGGCCGCACGTAGCGCACGCGCCGCCCGGCGAGGTACTCGCGCGTCAGGAATCCGGGGCGGGCCAGCAGCAGCGCCAGCGTGCGCCACATCTTTCCGTCGAACGCCACATAGCGGCCCGCGGCCTCGCGTAGGAACTGCGTCGCGCGCGGCAGCGCGAGCCGCGTCTCCTGGCCGCACGAAGGACAGAACGCGCCGGGCGCATCGACTCCGCAGTTGCGGCAACGCGTGTCGCCCGGAGGACGGTCGCCGACCGGCGCGCCCGCGCGCCACGGGAGACGCCACTTTCGCGCCGCGGGGTTCACCGCGCCTTCCCGATCAACTGGTCGACGCGCGCGAGGATGCCGCGCAGGATGTTGACCTCCTCGCGTTCGAGGCCCGCGCGCGCGAACAGCCGCCGCAGCCGCGGCATCAGCCGGCGCGGCATCCCGGGATGCAGGAAGCGCATCGCGACGAAGGTGCGCTCGGCGTGCGCGACGAGCCCCTCGATCGCCTCGTGCGTCGCCGGCGCGAATCGCGGAGCCCGCCACGCCTCGTCTCCGTGCGCGGCGACGCGCGCCTCGTAGACGGCGACCTGCACCGCGGCGGCGAGGTTGAGCGAACTCATCGCCGGGTTCGCGGCGATCGTCGCGACCGCCGTGCAGCGGGCGAGTTCGTCGTTCGACAGGCCCGACATCTCGTTGCCGAACACGAAAGCGGCTTTCCGCCCGGCGCGAAGCGACGCGACGGCGAATCCCGCGGCCTCGCGCGCCGACAGCACGGTTCCCGCGAACTCGCGCGGACGCGCGGTGAAGCCGATCGAGCACGCCACGCCGTCGAGCGCCGCATCCAGCGTGCCGGCGATCCGGGCGCGCTCCAGCACGTCGTTCGCGCCGGCCGCCCGCGCGGTCGCTTCCGGATCGGGAAAGCGCCCCGGCGACACCAGCACGAGACGATCGAGCCCCATCGCGAGCATCGCGCGCGCGGACGCACCGACGTTGCCCGGATGACTCGTCGCGACGAGCACGACCGCGAGGCGGGCGAGCGTGGGTGCGGGTGCGTCTTCCATGGGAGGCGGGCGGACGCGCGTAGAATAACGGGGATTGCCGCTTCCGTTTCCAGCGTGCGGCGCCGGGACCTTTCCCCCATGCACCCGATGCTCACGACCGCCGTCAAGGCGGCACGCCGCGCCGGCAACATCATCAACCGCGGGGCCCGCGACCTCGACCTGCTCAAGGTCAGTTCGAAAGGGCCCAAGGACTTCGTGAGCGAGATCGACCACGCCGCCGAGGCTGCGATCGTTCAGACGCTGCTCGGCGCCTATCCCGACCACGCCATCCTCGCCGAGGAGGGCACCGCCAAGGGGAAGAACGAGCAGGCGGACCACGTGTGGGTGATCGACCCGCTCGACGGAACGACCAACTTCCTGCACGGCTTCCCGCAGTACTGCGTGTCGATCGGGTTGATGCACCGCGGCGTGGTGACGCAGGGCGTCATCTACGATCCGGTCCGGAACGACCTCTTCACCGCCTCGCGCGGCCGCGGCGCCTTCCTGAACGACCGCCGCATCCGCGTCAGCAAACGTCAGCACCTGCGCGACTGCCTGATCGGCACCGGGTTCCCGTTCCGCGACGGGAGCTACCTCGAGACCTACCTCGCGATGATGCGGGAGATGGTGACCCAGACGGCGGGACTGCGCCGCCCGGGCGCCGCGGCACTCGACCTCGCCTACGTCGCCGCCGGCTGCTACGACGGCTTCTTCGAGGTGGGCCTCAACCCCTGGGACGTGGCCGCCGGGAGCCTCCTCGTCCTCGAGGCGGGCGGACTGATCGGCGACCTCACCGGCGAGGGCGACTACCTGCACGGCGGACAGGTGATCGCCGCGAACCCCCGCGTGTTCGCCCAGATGGTGCAGACGCTGTCGCCTTTCCGCGCCGCCATGCTGCGCGAAATCGCCTCGAAGACCGGCTGACCCGCGACACGGCTCGGCCGTTTCGCTACCATCCCCGGGAGCGCGCCGCGTCTTGCGACGTGGCACCGATCTTGCAGCGAAATCCCGATCGGCCACGCGCCGCCTGCCCCGACCGACGGAGTCCCGCATGAACACGACCGCCTCGCGAGCGTCGCACCCGCTTCGACGCACGCTCGTTGCACTCGCCGCGCTCGCCACCGTCGGGTCGGCCGTACCCGCGTCGGCGGCAGCGATCGACGGGTTGCGCGTGATGCTCCACCCGTCGGTCGCGCCGCGCGGCACGCTGCCGGATGCGATGCTCGCGAAGCTGGAACGCATCGCGGGCGCTCCGTTCACGTTCACCGGGACCACGCGGACCGGTGCGATCGAACTGGGCCTCGCGGGGCCGGTCGACGACGCCGGCGCGGCGCGCATCGCCAAGGCGCTGAGGGAAGATCGCGCCGTCCTGTGGGCGCAGCCGATCCGCCCGCTGCCCGCGACGACGAAGTCCGCGAAGGCCGCCGATCCGCGCTTTCGCGCACGGAG
>JADLBN010000134.1 GCA_020847675.1 Burkholderiales bacterium
GACCTGCTTCCGGAACGCCGCCCGCAGCGGCGCGCGCTCCCGTGTTCGGGCGCGTGAATCGTGCCGCCGCCCCGATCAGGCCGCGACCGCCGCGCGCCGGACGCCGGTGAGCAGGTACTCGATGAGATCGCGGACCGGACGGATCTCGGAGCCGAACGGCAGCGCCGCTCCGCCGCGGAAGAAGAGGCCCTTCGCGAGGTCGCCCTTGAGCGCAGCGGCGAGCTGGGTGTCGATGCAGAACTGGCCGATCTTCGCGATGCCGTCGCGCAGCCCGCACTGGATCAGGCAGTCGAACTTGAGCGAGCAGCGCGGCTTCTTGCGCGCCACCTCGGTGAGCTTCGGCAGCATCGCGAGATAGCGGTCGAGCCAGGGTGTGCGCACCGCGCGCGCGGGCAGCCCCGACACGCTCATGAACTCGACGATGTCCTCCGGCCCGGCACCCGCAAGGACGTGCTTGAACGCAGGAGCCGCATCGCCCTCCTCGGTGACGGCGAACGCGGTGCCGAGCTGCACCGCGGAAGCCCCCATGCCGATGAGCCCGCGGACCCGTTCGTGCGTGTTGATGCCCCCGGCCGGAATCAGCGGTATCGAGCGCTCGGGGATGCCCTCGGCTCGAAAGAACGCGAGCACGTCGGGTATCACGCGCTCGAAGTCGAAACGCGCGTCGGCGAGGTCGTCGATCCTTGCGGCGCCCAGATGGCCCCCGGCGAAGCGCGGATGCTCGATCACGATCGCATCGGGGAGCCGGCCCTTGCGCGCCCATTTGCGAACCACCAGCGCCACGCCCCGCGCGTCGGACAGGATCGGAATCAGCGCGATGCCCGGATAGCCGGACGTGAGTTCAGGGAGGTCGAGCGGGAGTCCCGCTCCGGCGACGATCGCGTCCGCGCCGCTCTCGCACGCGCGGCGCACGTAGGCCGGGTACTCGGAGAGGGCGCGCATGACGTTGACGGCGATCACGCCGCGACCCTGCGCGACCTCCTTCGCGGCGCGGATCTCGCGGTCGAGCGCCTCGACGTTCGCGCGATCGACGACGTCCTTCACCGCGTTGCGGCTCACCGCCATCAGGTCGTCGTGGTGGCGACGCAGGTCGACCGAGGCGATCGTCCCGACGGCGCCGAGCGCCGCAACGCTGCCCGCGAGCCGGTGCGCGGAAACGCCGACCCCCATGCCGCCCTGCACGATGGGCCACAGGGGTCGGCCCTTGAGGACGAGCGGGGGGAGGTCGGTGACAAAAGTTGCCGGCAGCGTCATGGTGGGCGAGGCTACCGGTCGGCGAAGAAGGGGGCGTTGACGTGCGTCAAGAGGGGTGGCGAGCGTGCTAGGATCCTGTTTTAACAGCCGAAGTCGCGCTTCCCCCGGGGGGCGTTGCGCGCCACGATCCCCGCATGTCCCCGGTTCCGGTCCGCCATTTCCTGCAGTTCTCCGACTTCTCGGCCGACGAGTTCGGGCACCTGTTCGCCCGCACGCGCTGGATCAAGGACCGGTTCAAGCGCTACGAGCTCTACCAGCCGCTCCGGGACCGCACGCTCGCGATGGTGTTCGAGAAGGCCTCGACGCGCACCCGCGTGTCGTTCGAGGCCGGGATGAACCAGTTGGGCGGCATCGCGATCAACCTCAATCGCCACGACACGCAGCTCTCGCGCGGCGAGCCGATCGAGGACGTCGCGCGCGTGATCAGCCGGATGGTGGACGTGGTGATGATCCGCACCTTCGGCCAGGACATCCTCGAGCGCTTCGCCGCGCACTCGCGCGTGCCGGTGATCAACGGCCTCACCAACGAGCACCACCCGTGCCAGATCCTCGCCGACGTCTACACGTTCATCGAGCATCGCGGAGCGATCCGCGGGCGTACCGTGGCGTGGATCGGCGACGCGAACAACATGCTGACGAGCTGGCTGCAGGCCGCGGACGTGCTCGACTTCCGCCTCCACGTGAGCTCGCCGGTCGGCTACGAGGTCGACCGCGGCGCGCTGCCCTCGGGGGTCGCGAGCCGTTGCGAGACCTTCGCCGATCCGATGGACGCCTGCCGCGGCGCAGATCTCGTCACCACCGACGTGTGGACCAGCATGGGCTTCGAGGCCGAGAACGACGCGCGGCGCCGCGCCTTCGCCGACTGGCAGGTGAACGACGCGATGATGCGCGTTGCACGGCCCGATGCGCTGTTCATGCACTGCCTGCCGGCGCACCGCGGCGAGGAAGTCGCCGCCGAGGTGATCGACGGACCGCAGAGCGTGGTCTGGGACGAGGCCGAGAACCGCCTGCACGCGCAGAAGGCGCTGCTGGAGTTTCTCGTCTGCGGACGCATCGACTGAAGGAGGCAGGGCATGTTCGACCACGTGGGAGTGACCGTCTCCAACCTCGAGCGCTCGCGCGCGTTCTACGCCGCCGCGCTCGCGCCGCTCGGCATCACCGAGCGCATGCGCTTCGAGACCGTCATCGGCTTCGGCCGCGAGCACCCGGGCTTCTGGATCGCCGAGGGCACGGCGGCGCAGACGTCCCCGCGCACCCATCTCGCGTTCGCGGCCGTCTCGCGACTCGAGGTCGACGCGTTCCATCGTGCCGCGATCGAAGCGGGCGGCGTCGACCACGGCGCACCGGGCCTGCGTCCGCACTACCACCCCGACTACTACGGTGCCTTCGTGCTCGACCCCGACGGCCACAACGTCGAGGCGGTCTGCCACTGTTCGGCCTGATCCGACCCCTCCCCGGAGAAGAGAACCATGCGATTGCGTATCCTCGCCTCGTTCGCCCTCGCCTTCGCTGCCGTGTTCGCCGCGACCGGCGCCACGGCGCAGTCGTGGCCCGACAAGCCGGTGCACATCCTCGTGCCCGCGCCCGCGGGCAGTTCGCTCGACGTGCTCGCGCGCGCGATCGGCGACAAGCTCAAGGACAAGTTCGGCCAGACGGTCATCGTCGAGAACAAGCCTGCTGCGGGAGGCACCGGCGCGACGGCGGAGGTCGCGCGCGGCCCCGCCGACGGCAGCGTGATGCTGCTCGGATTCAACGGCCCGCTCGCGACCGGGCCGCTGATCAACAAGGTGCCCTACGACGTGCAGAAGGACCTCGCGCCGGTCATCATCACGTCGAGCCAGCCCAACGTGCTCGCGGTCAACGCGAATCTTCCGGTGACGACCGTGCCCGAACTGGTCGCGTGGGCGAAGGCCAATCCCGGCAAGCTCAACTTCGCCTCGGTCGGCAACGGCAGTTCGTCGCACCTGAACGCCGAGTTGCTGCTGTCGATGGCCGGAGTCGCCGGCGTCCACGTGCCGTTCAACGGCTCGCCGCCCGCGGTGCTCGCCACCGTGCAGGGCGAGACGCAGATGATCTTCGCGGTGATGCAGCCGCTGCAGGCGCAGGTGAAGGCGGGCAAGCTCCGCGCGATCGCGGTCACCACGCCCAAGCGCTTTCCGCTGCTCCCCGACCTGCCGGCGATCGCCGAGACCTACCCGGGCTTCGAGGCGCTCGCGTGGAACGGGCTGGTCGTGCCGGCCGCGACGCCGCCCGCGGTGGTGCAGAAGATCAACGCCGAGGTCGGCGCGATCCTCAGGGATCCGGGCATCGTGAAGACGATGAACGGCTTCGGCTTCGACCTGATCGGCGGGACGCCCGCCGACTTCGGCGCGCTCATCCGCAGCGAAGCGGAGCGCTGGACGCCGGTGGTGAAGCGGCTCGGGATCAAGGTGGATTGAGGCGGTGGGCGGTGGGCGGTGGGCGGGCGCGCGTTTCCCATCGCCCATGACCTATGGCCCATAACCCGAAGTTTTGCAGTGGCCCGCCGTTTCAGGCGCGCAAAACCCGGCGTGGATGCTGCATCCGCGGATCGATGACCCGCCTCACCCATTCGCGGGCCATGTCGTCCCAGCTCCAGCCCTGCTGATGCCGCAGGGACGCTTCGTGCTGGGCGCGCCATAGCGAGTCGTCGGTCATGAGTTGCACGGCGCGCGCGGCGAAGGCTGCTTCGTCGCCCTCGACGAATCCCGTCTCGCCGTGCCGCACGCGTTCCGGCAGGACGGCGATCGGCCGCACCACGGCCGGCACACCGAGCGCCTGAGCTTCCGCGACCGCCAGGCAGAACGCTTCGGCGCGGTGTCCGCCGTAGAGCATCACCCGCGCGGAGCGCATCGCCCGCCACAGGTCCTCGCGCGGCAGCGGAGGATGGGCTTTCAGCGATCGAAGCGCCGCATCCGGATATCCGTCCGGAATGAACTGGCCGAGGCGTTTGCGCGTTTCCTGCCACGACTCGCCGTACCGGTGGGCGTAGTCGCGGATGCCGTGGATGTGCAGTTCCGCGCCCGGCACGCAGGGCAGGATGAGGCGCGACCACACGTCGATCAGCCACTTCAGGTTCCGCTGCGGGTTCGACGCGAATACCGCGCGCGGAGGCGGCGGACGCTCGAGCCGCGGCATGCCCCGCACACCGTCGGGCAGGGCCAGCGGCAGGACGTCCAGGGGCCTCGGGCGCGGCAGGAGCCGTCCGTAGGTGCGCACCTGAAACTCGCTCGAGAAGACGACGCGCGGCCGGAGCCACCACATGCGCAGCGCCTGAAAGCGCCGTTGCACGT
Source organism: Burkholderiales bacterium (assembly GCA_020847675.1). Classification (GTDB taxonomy): domain Bacteria; phylum Pseudomonadota; class Gammaproteobacteria; order Burkholderiales; family Casimicrobiaceae; genus VBCG01. The sequence continues at coordinate 4,566 of JADLBN010000134.1, forward strand.
TGAACGGCGGCCAGACCAGCCACAACGCGCGCCGTCGCGCGCGACGCGAGTGGTCGAACAAATCCGGATGCTGAACCGCGACGAACAGGTCCGCGCCTGCCGTTCGCGCGGTCGCAAGCGGCCGCCACCCAACTCCTTTGTGCTCGATATCGCCGTCGCAGTGGGTCAGCGCCGTCACGCCGTGTCCGAGCCGGGCCAGCGCTTCGGCCAGTTGGATCACCGAAGTCTCGGTGCCGCCGAGCGGGCGGAGCGCGATGTCGCGTCCGTCGTAACGATTCGTCCGGTCGGCGATGACGATGCGCGCCATCATCCGGCAGGCCCTGGACTTCCAACGGCGGTGACGGGCAACAGGCTATGGGCGACAGGAAACGCGCGCCCTCCCATCGCCTATCGCCTACCGCCCATCGCCGCCTTTATCCTCGCCCAGCAACGGCAACCCCGACGCCGGCGACGGTGCGATCAAGCCGGTCTTCGCGTACACCTCGAGCGTCCCGCGCGTGTCGACGATGTCGAGGTTGCGCATCGTCAACTGGCCGATGCGGTCGGCCGGCGTGAAGAACACCTCGTCGCCCTTCTCCATCGTCAGGCGCTCGGGCTTGTAGGTGAGGTTCGGGCTCTCGGTATTGAGGATCGAGTAGTCGTTGCCGCGGCGCAGTTCGACCGTCACCTCGCCGGTCACCGCGCGCGCGACCCAGCGCTGCGCGGTTTCGCGCAGCATCATCGCCTGAGGGTCGAACCAGCGGCCCTGGTAGAGGAGCCGTCCGAGGCGCCGACCGTGGTCGCGGTACTGCTCGATCGTGTCCTCGTTGTGGATGCCGGTCAGCAGGCGCTCGTAGGCGATGAAAAGGAGCGCCATGCCGGGCGCTTCGTAGATGCCGCGGCTTTTCGACTCGATGATCCGGTTCTCGATCTGGTCGCTCATCCCGAGCCCGTGGCGGCCGCCGATCGCGTTCGCCTCGGCCATCAGCGCCACCTGATCGGCGAATGTCTGCCCGTTGAGGGCAACCGGCAACCCGTTCTCGAAGGTGATGCGAACCTCCTCGTACGGGATCTTCACATCTTCCCGCCAGAAGGGCACCCCCATGATCGGGTTGACGATGGTGACGTTGCTGTCGAGCCGCTCCAGATCCTTGGCCTCGTGGGTGGCGCCGAGCATGTTGGAATCGGTCGAGTAGGCTTTTTCGGCCGACATCTTGTAGTCGAATCCGGACTGGCTCATGTACTCGGACATCTCGGCCCGGCCGCCCAGCTCATCGATGAAGCGCTGGTCGAGCCATGGCTTGTAAATCTTCAGTTCGGGATTGACCAGCAGCCCATAGCGGTAGAACCGCTCGATGTCGTTCCCCTTGTAGGTGCTGCCGTCACCCCAGATATTGACGTTGTCGTCCTTCATCGCCGCCACCAGCATCGTGCCGGTGACCGCCCGGCCGATCGGGGTGGTGTTGAAATAGGGCACTCCGGCGGTGGTGATGTGGAAGGCGCCACATTGCAACGCGGCCAGCCCCTC
>JADLBN010000135.1 GCA_020847675.1 Burkholderiales bacterium
ACACCGCGCAGCGTGCAGGACATCCCGCGCGAGGACCCCGAGGTCTACGCGATGATCCAGCGCGCCGATACGGTCGGCGTGTTCCAGATCGAGTCGCGCGCGCAGATGTCGATGCTGCCGCGCTTGAAGCCGGCGTGCTTCTACGATCTCGTGATCGAAGTCGCGATCGTGCGCCCCGGTCCGATCCAGGGCGGCATGGTGCACCCTTACCTCAAGCGCCGGCAGGGCAAGGAGCCGGTGACCTACCCGAGTCCTGCCGTGAAGGCGGTGCTGGAGCGCACGCTCGGCATCCCGATCTTCCAGGAGCAGGTGATGCAGCTCGCGATCGTCGCGGCGGGCTTCACGCCGGGCGAGGCGGATCAACTGCGCCGTTCGATGGCGGCGTGGCGGCGCAAGGGCGGTCTCGAGAAGTTCGAGGATCGGCTGATCGAGGGCATGGGCAGGCGCGGCTACCCGGAAGCGTTCGCCCGGCAGATCTACCAGCAGATTCTGGGCTTCGGCGAGTACGGTTTCCCGGAATCGCACTCGGCGTCGTTCTCGCTCATCGTCTACACGTCGGCATGGCTCAAGCGCTACCACCCGGCTGCGTTCACCGCGTCGATCCTGAATTCGCTGCCGATGGGCTTCTACGCGCCCGCGCAGCTCGTCGCCGACGCGCGCCGCCACGGCGTCGAGGTGCGCGGGCCCGACGTGATCGCAAGCGGATGGGATTGCTCGCTGGAGTTCGGGGAAAGTAGGGTCAGACCTGACCCTGCTTTTCCCGCGCTGCGTCTAGGCCTGCGGATGGTGAGCGGGCTCTCGGAGCGAGGCGCGCGTCGCCTGGAAGCAGCGCGGCACGAGCGCGCGTTGTCGAGCGTGGCCGACCTCGCGCACCGCGCCCGCCTCGACCGTCGTGACCTCGAAGCGCTCGCGGACGCCGGCGCCCTCGCCTCGCTCGCCGGTCATCGCCATGCCGCGGTGTGGGACGTCGCCGGCGTCGAGAAGCTGCCCGCCCTCCTCGCCGGCAGCTCCTTCGACGAGGCCGCACCCGACCTGCCCGCGCCCACCGAAGACGAGGACGTGGTGGCCGACTATCGAACGATCGGCCTCACGCTCGGGCGCCACCCGGTCGCGCTCCTGCGCCGCGAACTCGCGAAACGCAGGCTCTCGACCTCCGCCGACGTGTTGCGCACGCCGCATGGGCGTCTTGCGCGCACCGCCGGCATCGTGGTCGGCCGGCAGCGCCCCGACACGACGAGCGGCGTCGTGTTCGTCACGCTCGAGGACGAGACCGGCTCGACCAACGTGATCGTGTGGCGCGACCTCTCCGACCGGCAGCGCCGCGAACTCCTGGGTTCACGACTGATGGCGGTCTACGGCAAGGTCGAGCGCGAGGGCGAGGTCGTGCACCTGATCGCCGGGAAGCTCGTCGACCTCACGCCGCTCCTGGGATCGCTGCCGACGAGGTCGCGCGATTTCCATTGAGATTCGAGCTTCGGATTCGGGGCCGGCCGGCCTTCCGCCCCTGGAAAGCGAGGCTGACCCGAACCTCTCCGCTCAGTGCGCCGCGACCGGATAGACCGCCCACCGCAGCCCCTCGTCGACGAACTGCGGCCAGTTGTGGACGACGGTGAAGGCTTCGTCGCCGGAGGTCGTGTAGAAGTGCGCGCCGGTCGCGGTGTTGAAGAATCGGTGCACGCGCGCGGTGCCGGGATCTGCGCGGAACGCGTAGAACGCCGTGCCCTCGAAGACGAACTGCGGCCAGGTCGCCATCACATGGTCCTTCTCCGCCTCGTCGTCGGTGTAGAAGTGCACGCCGGTCTGCGTGTTGAAGAAGCGAAAGACCGGAACGGCGCCCGCGGCGGGCGCGGCGAGCAAGCGAAACTTCTCGCCTTCGTAGGCGAACTGCGGCCAGGTCGCGATGACGAAGTCGCGTTCGTCCGCGCTCGCCGTGTAGAAATGCGCGCCGGTCTGCTTGTTGAAGAAGCGGAAGACCGGAACGAACGGAAGTCCCGATGAGCGCGTGAGCTCCCACACGCCCGTGGTGGTCGCCGCATACACCGTCGCGCGCTGGGCAACGCCTCTCGGTGCGGCGACCCTGACGTCGAACGCGACCAAATCCTCGCTGCCCGCAACCGGCTGCGACGCGCTCGACTTCCACGCAGCAGTCCAGATACCGGCACTCGTCGCTGCGTAGACCTGCGGCGGGTCCGTGGTCCAGTCGACATCCGCGCCCCACGCGAACGAATGACTGCCGTTCACCGGCACCCATGTGGCGCCCCGATCTTCGGAGTACGAAATCGGCGGCCCGACCAGCATCCGACGACCGTCGGCGGGATCGATGACGATCCACGTTCCGTTCGCGCCCGCGACCGGGGACCAGGTCGACCCGCCGTCGGACGACCGGAAGAATCCTCCGGCGCTCCCGGCCCGCGGCTCGCCCAATAGCCAGGCGAGGTTCGCGTCCTGCGGATCGAACGCCACGCGCAGCGCCCCGCCACCCCCCTGGTTGAACGGCGTCGAGGCGAGGTCCTCGAACGTCGCTCCGCCGTCGCGCGAGACGCCGAGGCATCCCGGGTTGATCAAGGACGAGAGGATCTCGAAGTCGCTGAAGCGGATCAGCCGCGCGGAATCGCCGGGCGCGACCGCCAGGCCCTTGCATTCCATGCCGACCAGGGAGGGCAGGCCCCTCAGGATCCGCCACGTCGATCCACCGTCGAACGACTCGGCGAGCGCCTCGTCGATGACGGCGAGAAAGCGGCCCTCGTCGCCGACGCCGGTCACACCGAGCCCCTGGTAGCCGAACGGCCCGGCTGAAATCGAGCGCCACCCCGCCTCGCCGAACGCCTTCGACCGCCCGGGAACCATGACGTATCCGGGCTGCCCGCGCGCGATACGCAAATCGTCGGCCGCCTCGCCGGGAAGGTCGGTCTCGATCGCGCGCCACGGCCCGCCGCCGGATGCGCTGCAGAGGAGGCCGATCGAGTTGGTGAGGCAAAGCGTGCCGTCCGCGTCGACCGTGAACGAGCGTCCGGCGCCTCCCGGAACGTCGACCGGTGCGAACGTGGCGCCGGCGTCCATCGAGCGGACGAGCGTGGTCGAAAGGCCGTCGTCGGAGGTCAGCAACGCGACGACCCGGTCGCGTGCGACCGGATCCGGCGCAAGCGTCGCCGCGCAGCCCTGCGTCGCAAGCAATGCACCGGGCGCCCACGTCGCGCCAGCATCGTCGCTGCGGTAGATTCGCGCGCCGGTGTCGCTCGCGCCGAAGCGTCCGAGCGCGAAGAATCGCGTCGGGTCGACGGGCGAGGCTGCGAGGACCGCGCCGCACGCGAACGTCGGTGCGCCGGGCACCGGCGACCAGGTCGCTCCCGCGTCGGTCGATTTCGAGACGCCCTGCGGCGCCACGAGCAGCCACTCTCCCGCACGATCCGCACGCGCCGCCACATCCCAGGCCGGCGGACCCACCGTGAAATCCGCGTCCGACGCCCGTTTGCGCTGGAGCGCGCCGGCGTTGATCCCGAGCACTTCACCCGTCCCCCACGGCGCGACGACCAGACGGTTCCACTGCGAGCCGAAAGCCGATCCGGTGCGGACGATCGACCAATCCTGCCCACCGTTGGCGGTCCGACGCACGCTGCCGTCGGATGCGCCGAGCCAGACCTCGTCGGAACGGCTCGGGTCGGTCGCAAGCGCGCCAGGAGCGACCGGTACCGAGTAAGGGTATTGCGGCAGCGTCTGCGGCGGCAGCGAGAGGACGCGCGTGAAGGTGCCTCCGCCGTCGGTCGAGGCATAGAGCGCCTCGCTGCCGGACTTCCCGACGAACAGGTGCTTCGCCCTCAGCGGGTCGGCCACAGCGAACGGCCAGCCGTCGCGCGGGCCCGTCGTCGTCCACTCGTCCACGCCGCCAAGGACGACCGGGGAAAGCCCTGCGAAAGCGGCACCGCAAAGCACCAGCATCCACCCGCATCGACGCGGCATCTCATGCTCCCCTGAGTGCTGGATCATGCGCGGTACACACTAGCACACGCGGGAAAGCAGGGCTCGACTTTCCCTCGAGCCGGATCGGCCCACCGGCGCTCAAGACCGGCGCAACCGCCTCCGCCACGACGAAAACAGCACGCCCCGGTCCACCGGATCGGCCAGCCGGTCGGCCAGCGACGAGTACAGGAGCGAGGCCCGCGGCCGCTCAGGATCTCGTTCGAGGTAGCCGAACGCCAGGAGTTCGCGCTTCGCGATCGCGACCGCCTCGCGGACCTTCCGCGCCGGTTCGAGACGATGCTTGCCGATCGATGCCGCGCTCACGCGCGGCGCGACGCGCGCGATCGCGCCTGCGGCGTCGGTCGCGCCGGCGAAGGCGAGCACGCGCGCGGCGGTCGCCGCGAAGTCGCGGCACAGATCCTCGTAGCGAACTTCGAGGTAACGCTCTCCCAGCATCGCCCCGTACGCACGCGCAACGCGCACTGCGTTGCTCCAGTGCGCCGCGTTGTAGAGGTGGGCGCGCCGCCGGTACGCGGGTCCGTCGAGCCGCATGCCGCGCCAGGCGGCGATGCGGTCGGTGTCGAAGTGGACCTTGCGCCAGAACGCATTGTCGGGACCGCGGTGGTCGCAGAACGCGACGTCGCGACCGTCCCGGATCAGGTGGATCACGCGCAACCCGGGAAACAGGCGCGCGAACAGCGGCAGCGCGTACCCGCTCTCGCAGAGCTTCCAGCACCACGGCCGTCCTCCGCGCGGACCGCAGCCTTCGAGATGCCGCCGGAAGCACTCCAGCGCGACCCGAGCGGTCTCGCGCGCGTCGCTGCCGTCCGTCCACAGTGGGGCATAGTCCGGATAGTGTCGCCCGACGAGGTGCTCGACCAGCTCGAGCACGTCGAGCGAGTCTTCCGACTCGTTGCGATGCGCGCCCATGAACACGCCGCCTTCGGCGAGCAGCGCGGCGAGGAGCCGGCTCCCGGAGTGCGACTTGTTGCACACCATCACCGGTGGGCCGAACGGCGCGAGGGCGTCGCGGACGTGCTCGAGCGAGACGGGTGGGGTCGAGGTGTCCATGCGTGCGCGATGGAGAGCGGCCGGGCGACGGATAGCGCCGCCCGCGGAGTTAGAATGAATCATGCCGGAGCCTGCGCAGTCCGCACAGTGCCGCACGCCGGAGTCCTCGCCCGGGAACGATCCGGACTGTCCGCCACGTCCGGCACTCCGGCGGCTCCTGGACGATCTCGGGGTCACGGTCCGAATGGCCGGCGCGTCGATCTGGTTCCATGGCGCGTCGCACGAGACCGACGGCGAGTTGTTTCGTGCGTTGCTCGACGGCCGCGCCGACGTCGCCCTCGTGCTGACGGCCTGCAATCAGGCTTCCGCCGACGCGTTGCGCTGGCGGCACCCCAACGACCTCGTGACGACCTTGCCTCGCGGCATCGGCATCGCGCGATTCATACGACGCATGAAGCCGTGCGCGCTGCTGCTCCGCGACGGCGAATCGTTCCCGCCGGCGCTCGCCGCGCGGGTTCGTGCCGCCGGCGTTCCAATCGTCGATCTGCGGGGTGTACGGATCGGCTCGTCGACGATCGCATCGCTCGCCGGGCGGCTGCCACCGATGCCTGAACGTCGGCAGGAATCCCCCGTCACCTGGCAACGACCGACGGCGCGCGAGCGTATCGGCGAGAGCGCTGCGTGGCGCGCCTTCGCGCCGTTGTTCATGCGCCGCCGCATCGACGACCTGGATGCGCTGCGGCAACGCCTCCGCGGTCCACGGAGCATCCTGTGCCTCGGAAACGGCCCATCGTCGGAGGATCCGCGCCTCGACGGCTACGCGCACGACTGTCTGATCCGCGTGAACTGGCGCTGGCAGGCCCGGCGGTTCCTCGACCGACCCGACATCGTGTTCGTCGGAGATCCACGGACCTTTCGCCACGTGCCCCCGAGCATCTTCGGCCTGTGGAGCGTGCGCCACGAGCACGCGATGCTGCTGCGAAGGCTGACTTCCTGCGGTCCCGTGCCGATGACCTATTTCACGGTCGAGCGTCTCACGCCGCTGGCCGCGGAATCGCGCTGGCCGGCGCGACCGACCAACGGTGCGCTGGCGATCCTGACCGCCGCCCTGCTCGCGCCCGAGCGGCTCGTGATCGCCGGCATCGACCTGTTCTCGCACCCGGCAGGCCGTTACCCGGGCGAACCGCAGACGCGCAACGACTACGCGTCCGTCCACGATCCCGAGGTCGAACTCGACCTCATCGACCTCGCCCTCCGCGGGTTCCGGGGAGAGGTCGTGATCCTCTCCGACGCGCTGCGCCGGCGCCTCGACGCGCGCCGCGAACGGACGGCCCATGCCGCCTGAGCGTTGGACCCGGGCCGCGCCACCTCGGCGAATCCTCGTGGTCAAGCTCTCGTCGTTCGGCGACATCGTGCTCGCAACGACCGCGCTGCGCGCGATGAGGCGCGCGTTCCCCGAGACGGACCTGAGGCTCGCCGTCGAGCGGCGATGGGTGCCGGTCGCCACCGCCTGTCCCGACGTCGACGGCGTGTTCGAGTCGCCCGCGCGCTCGGGCTCTCCGATCCGCGAAGCGTGCGCGATCCATCGTCAGCTCGCCGTCGATCGCCGCGCGAACGGTCCCTTCGACCTCGCACTCGACCTGCAAGGGTTGCGGCGCAGTTGCGGCTGGGTGTACCTGTCCGGCGCCCGAATGAAAGCCGGTCACGGGCACACCCGTCCCGGCTGGGCGTTCTCGGTGCCGCCGGACCGGACCCGGCACGCGGTCCGCGTGATCGCAAGCACCTGCGAGCGCCTCGGCGTCGCCGCTGCCGACCTTTCGCCGTCGCTGCGGACCTCCGCGGCGGACGAGACCAGGCTCGACGCGATCCTCGACCACGAGCGGCTCCCGCGCCGGGATTTCGTGCTGCTCAATCCGATCTCGCGCTGGGCTTCCAAGAGCTGGCCTGTCGCGAAGGCCGCGAGCCTCGCGTCGCGCATCGCCACGCACACCGGGGAGCGGATGATCGTCACCGGTGGCCCCGAGGAAGCCGGACTCGCCGCCAGCATCGTGCGGATCGCGCCGGAGCACGCCGTCTCGCTCGCCGGACGCCTGTCGCTCGGAGAGGCGCTGTGCCTCTTCGGCCGCGCGCGCCTGATGGTGAGTTGCGACTCGGGTCCGATGCACGCGGCAGCGGCACTCGGAACCCCGGTCGTCGCGCTGTTCGGACCAACGCTGCCGGAGCACACCGGTCCCTGGGGCGATGGCCATCGCGTCGTGCAGGCCATGAAGCCGCCCGATCACCACGCCTACCGCCGCGCCGACGGCGCAGGCTACATGGATGCGATCGGCGTGGATCCGGTCGCTCAAGCGGTTCTGGAGAGTCTCCGTGCCCACCCCGCGCGCGCGGCGGACCCGTCATGAGCCGAAGCATCGCGGTCTTCATGCCGAACTGGATCGGCGACGCGGTGATGGCGACGCCGACGCTGCGAGCGCTGCGCCACCACGCCGGGCCCGCAGGAAAGCTCGTCGGCATCATGCAGTGGCCGATCGCCGCGTTGTTGGCGGGCACGAACTGGTTCGACGAGATCTGGTTGCGCGAGGGCGCGGACGCGGCGCCCGGGGTCGACTGGCGCGCTTTCGCGCGGCGCCTGCGCAGGGCCGGATTCGATCTCTCGATCCACCTGACGAACGACTTCGCTTCTGCGCTCGCTGCGCGCCTGGGCGGAGTTCCCCAGCGCGCCGGCTACGTCGCCAACCGGCGCGGATGGCTCCTCACCGAGCGGCTCCAGCGAAATCCGGCGGGCGGCGCCGGCCCCCGAGTTTCCACGCTCGATGCCTACCGGTCGATCGCACGCGCCGCCGGATGCGACGTCGACTCTGCGCGGATGGAACTCGCGACCACCCCCGCCGAGGAAGCGCTCGCCGACCGGGCCTGGGCGAGCCTCGGTCTGGCAGGGGGCGAACGCCCCGTAGTGCTGAATTCGAGCGGACGCTACGGGCCTGCCAAACGATGGCCCGAGCGGCACTGCGCCGCGCTCGCTTCGCGCATTGCCCGTGATCTCGGACTTCCGGTCGTCGTTCTCGCCGGTCCGGCCGAGCGGGAGAGCGCTGCGCGAATCGCGGAAGCCGCCGCGCATTCGCGTGTTGCAAGCATTGCCGATCCACGGCCCTCCATCGGCCTGTCGAAGGCCTGCGTGAAGCGCTCGCGCTGCCTCGTGTCGACCGACAGCGGTCCCCGCCACCTCGGCGCCGCGTTCGGCGTGCCGGTGGTCGCGCTGTTCGGCCCGACCGACCCGGCTTTGACGGACACGCGCCACGACGGCGAAGTCCGGCTGGCGGTCCCGATGGATTGCCGGCCCTGCCAGCGTCGCGAGTGCCCGCTCGGACACCACGCCTGCATGGAGCAACTCGACGTCGAATCCGTGTTCGCGGCGGTCGCGCGCGCGATCGGCGGTCGACCGGACCCTTCCGCCGGCTCCGCAGGATCCGCGCCGGCTGAAGCGCAACTGCGAGACACGGCGTGAAGATCGCGCTCGTCTGCGACACCTGGAACCCCGAGGGCGGGGGCCTCGAGCGCTACGTCGCGCAACTCGTTCCGCGGCTCGAGCGGCGCGGCCACGAGGCGCACGTCGTGGCGTTCCGCGCCGCACCCGCCCATCGCTTCGGCCGCCTGCACCTCGTCGAGGCGCCTGCCGGGCGCCTGAACCGTGCGCGCGCGGTCGAACGGGCGCTGCCCGCCCTGGGCGCCGATGTCGTGCACGACACCGGGGTCGGCTGGACCTACGATGTGCTGCAGCCGCTCGCCGGCGCACGCATGGCGAACCACCGCCGCGCCTTCGCGAGCCTGCCCGCCCTCCAGCGCTGGCGTCGGCGCGCGCGCCCGGCGCTGTGGCGCTGGCGGCGCGAGGTGCGCGAACTCGAACGCCGGCAGTACCGCGGAAGCGACGGCCTCGTGATCGCCTGCTCGTCGATGGTCGCGCGGGACCTCGCCGCGTTGCACGGCGTCGCGGACGAACGCATCCGTCGCGTGTCCAACGGCATCGACGTCGATCGCTTCGATCCCGGTCGCTGCGCGGAACTGCGATCGCCGGCGCGCGCGGCACTCGACGTCGACCCGGCGACCGCGGTCATCCTGTTCTCCGCCTACAATCCCCGGCTCAAGGGACTCGGACCTCTGCTCCGCGCGGGGGCGAAGATGATCCGCGGAGGCGTTCGACTCCGCATCGTCGCGATCGGCGGGGAACCCGATGCCGCGTTGCGCGCGGACATCGCTTCGCTCGGCCTCGGGAGCGCCTACTCGCACCTTGGTGACATCGCCGATCCGATCTCCTGCTACGCGGCGGCGGACGCGTTCGCGCTGCCGACCTACTACGACGCCGGGAGCCTCACCGCGCTGGAGGCCTGCGCCTGCGGCCTGCCGGTCGTGACGACCCGCCACAACGGCGTGGCCGAGCACTTCACGCACGGGCGCGACGGCTTCGTGATCGACCACGCCGACGACGTCGCCGCTCTCGCGCAGTCGCTGGAGCAGGCGATCACGCCGGGGACGAGGCAGCGCATGGGTGCGCCCGCCCGTGCACTCGCGATCGCGAATGACGCCGAGCGCAATGCGGACGGTGTCGTCGCGGCCTACCGCGATGCCCTGACCCGGCGCACCGACCCGAGGAAGCCGGCGTGATCCGCAGGACGGCAAGCGTGCTCGTTGCCGGTGGCACCGGTTTCATCGGGTCGGCGGTCGCGCGCCGCCTGCGGAACGACGGCGTGGACGTCTCGATCGCGGCGCGGGCGACGGGAGTCGACCTCATCGACCCACGCGCCGTCGCGGGCCTCGGAGCCTTCGACGCGATCGTCCACGCGGCGTGCCGTGCATCGGTACCCGAATCCTGGAGCAGCCCCGCGACGTTCTACCGCGACCACTTCCTGGTGACGCTCAACCTGCTCGAACTCGCGCGGAACACCGGCGCACGCCTGGTGCTCGCCAGCACCTACGTCTACGGCACCGCTCCGCCGGTGCCGGTGTCCGAGGAGGCGCCGGCGCGCCCGCACTCGCCCTACACGGCGAGCCGCTGGCACTCCGAACTCCTGTGCCGCGGCTATCACCGCGACCACGGTGTCGCGACGGACGTCCTCCGGATCTTCAACGCCTACGGGCCGGGGCAGCGCCGCGAGTTCGTCGTTCCGGCGGTGGTCGCGGGCGCGCTCGGAGGACGCATCGAACTCGCCGCCCGCGAGCCCCGGCGGGACTTCGTGCACGTCGACGACGTCGCGCACGCGGTCGCTCTCGCGCTGGCCCGCTCCGAGCGGTCGTACGCGGTGTTCAACGTGGGCACGGGAACCAGCCGATCGCTGGGTGAACTCGCGGCCAGGGTGGCGAGCCTCTCCGGTCGCGCCGTCGAGATCGTCTGTTCGGGGGTGCGCCGGGAGCACGAGGTGCCGGACGCCCGCGCCGACGTGAGCAAGGCCGCGCGCGTGCTCGGCTGGCGCGCGCAGATCGGCCTCGATGAAGGCCTCGCCGGTCTGCTCCGCGCGGAGCGGTCGGGAGCATGAGCGCAAGACGCCTCGTCGCTTACACCCACGGTGTCGACCATCCGGCCGCGCGCTTTCGCATCGGTCAGTTCATCCCGAGCTTCGAGCGCGCCGGTTGGGACGTCGCGCTGCGTCCGCAGAGCCCCGAGCAACCCCGGGACAGCCCGATCGCATGGCGGCCGGCCCGAACGGTCCACCAGCGCCTGCGTTTTGCCCTCCGGCGCAGGCGCCGCCTGAACGATCTCGCCGACGCCGCCGGTTTCGACGTGGCGTTCGTCAGCCGCGACCTGCTCGAAGGCGATCCGGCCTGGGAGCGCGAACTCGCCCGCCGCAACCCGCGCACGGTCTTCGACTTCGACGATGCGATCCACCTCGGCCGCAAGCGGGAGCACTTCGCTCGCGCCTGCGAGGGTGCCGCCTGGGTCACGGCGGGCAACGAGCATCTCGCGGCGGTCGCGAGGAAGTTCACCGACCGCGTGAGCGTGGTGCCGACGGTCGTCGACACCGATGCGATTCCGCCGCCTCCGGATCCGGCCGCGGGGCGGCCGCTCCGCCTGGGTTGGCTCGGCTCCGACCGCTCGATCCGCGAAACGCTGCACGCGCACGCCGCGATGTTCGCCGACCTCCAGGCCGAACTCGGCTTCGAACTGGTCGTCGTCTCGAAGCCGCGCCGCGAGATGCCCGACCGCCGTCTGCGCTGGCGTCACGTCGAATGGTCGCCCGCGACGGAAGCGCGCATCGCCGACCACTTCGACGTCGGCATCATGCCGCTCGTGGACGACGAGTTCCAGCGCCTCAAGTGCGGCTGCAAGCTCCTGCAGTACATGGCAGCCGGGCTGCCGTCGATTGCCACGCCGATCGGCATCAACCCGAGCCTCCTGGGCGGCGGCCGCGGCATCGCGGCGACCGACCGCGATGCCTGGGCCGGCGCCATCGCCCGGTTGCGCGATCCCGATCTCCGCCGGACGATCGGCGCGACCGCGCGCCCGTACGTGGAGCGCCACTACTCGGTCGCCGCCTGGTTTCCGCGCCTCTTCGACGTGGTCGAGAGCGTGCGGCTCGGCGCGACTCCTCGAACCGTCGCGCTCGCCGCCGACTGACGGTGCATCCCCGGGTCTTCGCCGCGTTCGACCGCCTGTGCCGCGAGCGCGGCGCGGGCGGTGACGTGCTGGAAATCGGCGCGATGCCGTCGGCGTCCACGCTCCTCTGCCTGCCGTCGCTTCGCGACGCGAGAACTCGCGTGGGCGTCAACCTCGCGGGCGACGCAAGCTTCGACGGCTTCCGCATCGTCGGGGCGAATGCGAATGCGCTGACGATGTTCGACGATGCGTCGTTCGACACCGTGATCTCGAATTCGGTGCTCGAGCACGACCCGCGCTTCTGGCTGACGCTTGGAGAGATGCGGCGCGTCGCGCGGCCCGGGGCGCTGATCGCGATCGGCGTGCCTGGCTACGCCCGATCGTCATCGTTCGTGAAGCGCGCGGCGCGCGTGCCGGTGCTCGGCCGCGCGCTTCGCCGCGTCGCGCCCGGCGCTCTGGCGTCGACGCCGACGCTCGTGATCCACGACTATCCGGGCGATTACTACCGGTTCAGCCCGCAGGCGATGCGCGAGGTGCTGCTCGAAGGTCTCGACGAGCGCGAGGTGGCGGAACTCATGAACCCGCCGCGCCTGGTCGGGTCCGGCCGCGTGCGCCGAGGCCCGGATCAGGCGCCCTGAGCGACCGAGCACGCCGCGGTCGCCGCCTGGTTCGCCTTGGCGATCGCGACGTTGATGCGCACGTCCTCGGGCACGCCGTTCTTCACCGCCGTGATCTCCGCGAGGATCGAGATCGCGATCTCCGGTGGCGTCCGGCTGCCGATGAAGAGGCCGATGGGGCCGTGCAGGCGCGCGACCTGCGCCGGCGTCAGGTCGAACTCGATCAGCCGCTCGCGGCGCTTCTCGTTGTTCGCGCGCGAACCCAGGGCGCCGATGTAGAACGCGTCCGACTTCAGCGCCTCCATCAGCGCGAGATCGTCGAGCTTCGGATCGTGGGTGAGCGCGACGACTGCGCAGCGCTCGTCGAGTCTCATTGCCTTCGCGGTGTCGTCGGGCATCGTGCGCACCAGCGCGACGCCGGGAATGTCCCAGGTCTCGGTGTACTCCTCGCGCGGATCGCACACCGTGACCTGGTAGTCGAGACCGACCGCGATCGACGCGAGGTACTTCGAGAGCTGCGAAGCGCCGATGACGAGCATCCGGTAGCGCGGTCCGTGGATGGTGACGAGCACCTTGCCGTCGAACGCGAGCCCGTCGTTCGCGCGCGCCGGGTGCAGCGTGGCGAAGCCGCTCGCGAGTTCGAGGCGGCGCGAGACCAGGTGGCCGGCCTCGATCTCGCGCAGCAGCGCGAGGATGCCCGACTCGCGCGTGAGCGGCTCGAGCACGAGCTGGATCGTGCCGCCACAGGGCAGGCCGAAGCGGCGCGCCTCGTCGGCCGAGATGCCGTAGGTCACCGACTCGCAGGACGTCGCCTTCATGCCTTCGCGGCGCACGCGGTCGATCAGGTCGTCCTCGATGCAGCCACCGGACACCGAGCCGACGACGTGCCCGTCGTCGCGAATCGCGAGCATCGCGCCCGGCGGGCGCGGCGAACTGCCCCAGGTCTTCACCACGGTGACGAGCAGGACGCGGCGGCCGGCCTCCACCCACTCGGCGCTGCGCTTCAGGCATTCGAGGTCGACGCTTTCCATCCTTGTCTCCTTCAGGGCCGGAAACCGCCCCGGAACGCGAGCCACGCGATGAGCGCGACGATCGCCGCCAGCGCCGCGAAGCGAATCCATCTGGCGCCACCTGCGCCCGGCGCCGGAGCCGGTACGGGAGCCGGAGCCGGGGCCGCGACCGCGGCGGGCGGCGCGAGTCGCTCGACGAAGCGCGCGAAGAAATCGTCCGCGAGCTTCGCCGCGGCGCCGTCGACCAGCCGGGAACCGACCTGCGCCAGCTTGCCCCCGATCTGGGCGGACGCGCTGTAGTTCAACGTGGTGCCGCCCTCGGCCGGTGCAAGGCCTACCTTCGCCTCGCCGTTGGCGAATCCCGCGGCGCCTCCCTGCCCCTGGAACCGGAGTGTGTAGCCCGCCGGCGGGTTGACGTCGGCGAGTTCGATCCGGCCGCGGAACCGGGCGGAGACCGGGCCGACCTTCGCGGCGACGGTCGCGGCCCAGGAACCGTCGGCCTGCGCCTCGAAAGACTCGCAGCCCGGGATGCAGGCCTTGAGGGTTTCCGGGTCGTTGAGGGCGTCCCAGACGCGCTGCGGGGGGGCCGGAACGAACCGGCTGCTCGACAGTTCCATGGGGTCTTGGTCGCTCGCTGCCCGTCCACGGGCACGCTCTGTGCTAACTTTATCCCATGAACCTCGATACCGACACCCAGCCGCCGCGGGAAGCCCAGGCCGGCCGCAACACCCGGGACGTCCGCGTCGCCCAGTCGCTCATGCGGCTCGGCGCAGGCGTCGTCGTCCACGCCTCCCTGCCGCTGGCGGACCTGATCGCGCTCGCCCAGCAGGCGGCCGAGCGCGGCAGTTCGCTGACGCTGCGGGGCGCCCAGGAGCGCTCCTCGGCCGACCTCGAACGGGTAGCCATGGCCGGACAGGGCCACGTCACCTTCGACCTGTGCGGTTAGGCGTTGTTGCGGCGAGTGCGTGCCGCTTCCGACACCTCGAGGGGGTCGGAGTCGGGTTTCGGGCAATTCGGGGTCGGAGTCGGGTTTCCCGAATTGCCCGAAACCCG
>JADLBN010000136.1 GCA_020847675.1 Burkholderiales bacterium
CCATCGGAAGGTTCCGGCCGCGATGCAGGCAGCGGCGCTCACCTTCGTTTCCGGCGGAGCGGAGCTCGATCCGTCGCCACCGGCGATCACCGAATGGCTCGATCTCGACTCATTGCCGAGCGCGGGAGTTTGCGGCGCGTTGCGCGGTCTCGTACACTTGCCGCCTCGAGCCCCAACATCGGAGTCCGCCAATGCGCATCGCTCGCATCGTGGCCGTCGCACTGCTCTCGCTTGCCACGCCCCTCGCGTTCGCGCAGGGGACGTTCCCCACTCGTCCGATCAAGCTCGTCGTTCCCTATCCGCCGGCGGCGCTCACCGACACGCTCGCGCGCGCAATCGGCGAGCGACTGGCAAGCGCCCTCGGGCAGCCCGTGGTCATCGAGAACAAGCCGGGAGCCGGAACGCTGGTCGGCGCCGAGTTCGTGGCGAAGTCTCCGCCGGACGGCTACACGCTGCTGATGGCGACGAGCACCACGCTCGGCATCAGCCCCGCGCTGTACCGGTCGTCGCCGATCGACCCGGTCAAGGACTTCGCGCCGATCTCCGCGGTCGGCACGGTGAACTTCTTCCTCATCGCCAACACGTCCTTTCCGGCGAAGTCCATGAAGGAGATGATCGAGTTCGTCAAGGCCAATCCCGGAAAGGTCAATTACGCCTCGGTCGGCAACGGCAGTCCGCACCACCTGTTCATGGAGGACCTCAAGACCCAGGTCGGCCTCAACATGCAGCACGTTCCGTACAAGGGGACGCCGGCTGCGCTGACCGACCTGCTGGGAGGACAGGTGCAGCTGATGTTCGCCGATTACACGATCGCGGTTCCGAACATCAACGCCGGCAAGGTCACGCCGCTCGGCACGTCGGCAGCGAGCCAATCCACGCTGATGCCTGCGGTGCCGCCGATCTCCGCGACCGTGCCGGGTTTCGACTGGCAGGCGTGGCAGGGGATCGTGGCGCCTGCCGGCACGCCGAAGGAGATCGTCAACCGCCTCGGGGCAGAACTGCAGAAGATCGAGGCGAGCCCCGATTTCAAGGCGCAGCTCACGAAGTTCGGGATGGAGCCGATGGCTGCACAGACGCCCGAGCAGTTCGCGGCGCTCATCAGGGACGAGCAGCCCCGCTGGAGGAAGGCGGTCAAGGACTCCGGCGCGAAGGTCGACTGACGAGCCGGCAGCGGAGAAGCAGCGCGTGCCGCAGAGGCGGCCGCGCGATCGATCCATCGTTTGGAGGAGACGCGAAGTGGCAAGCCCGGTCATCGACGTACACACCCATTGCCTCACCGAGCAGTGGTTCTCGCTGCTGCAGCAGCACGGCGGTCCGCGTTACACGGTCAAGCAGGTCAGCGGCGGTTTGCGCGCGATCCACCTCGACGGTGCGCCGTTCATGACGCCGGTGCCGCCGATGTTCGACTACGACCAGCGGCTCGAGACGATGGACAAGTGCGGGGTCGACATCTGCGTGGTGTCGCTGAGCTGTCCCAACTGCTACTGGGGTGGCCCGGAGGTGAGCCTGCAGGCTGCGCGCATCATGAACGACGACATGGCGGCCGCCCAGGTCGCACATCCCTCGCGGCTGCGCTGGTTCGCATCGCTGCCCTGGCAGTACCCGGAGCTTGCGCTGCGCGAGCTGGAGCGGTGCGCCGGCAAGGGCGCGTCCGGCGTGATGGTGCTCGCCAACGTCGGCGGCCTGTCGCTCACCGATCCTGCGTTCGTGCCGATCTGGGATGCGATCGACGCACGTTCGATGCCGGTGCTCATCCATCCGACCGCGCCGCCGGGCGTCGCCGACATGGACATGTCGCGCTTCCAGCTGACGGCGTCGATCGGCTTCACCTTCGACACCTCGCTCGCGGTCGCGCGCATGATCTACGACGGATTCTTCGACCGCTATCGCAACCTGCGCATCATCGCCGCGCACGGCGGCGGCGCGCTCCCCTACCTCGTATCCCGGATGGACCAGTGCTACGACAACATCCCGGCGTGCAGGGAGAAGATCGCCCACCGGCCGTCGGAATACCTCTCCGGCATTCTGGCGGACTCGGTCGTGTTCGCGCCGGAGGTGCTCGCGCTGTGCGTGAAGGTGTTCGGTGCCGACAACGTGATGTACGGCTCCGACTACCCGCACACGATCGGCGACATGCCCGGGTGCCTCGCGCGGGTCGACGCGCTGCCGGACGGGGCGCGCGACAAGGTCCGGGGGCGCAACGCGCAGCGCGTCTTCCGCTTCTAGGCCGAGCGGCGCTCGGCGCGGGCGCCTTCGCCTCCATCACGAATGCCGCTATCCCTGGTCCTCCGCAACGCGACGCTCTTCGACAGCGCAACCGGAAAGTTGCAGCCGCACGTCAGTGTCGCGATCGAAGGCGAACGGATCGCATGGGTGCGACCTGCCGGCGGACCGGACGACGGCGCTTCGCGCGTGGTCGATCTCGCCGGGCGCACGCTGCTCCCCGGCCTCATCGACGCCCACGTCCACGTCACGGCGACGATCCCCGACCTGTTCCGGCTGTCGCTGCTGCCGCATTCGCTGGTGACGGCACAGGCGAAGGACATCCTGCACGGGATGCTGATGCGCGGCTTCACGACGGTGCGCGACGCCGGCGGCGCCGACGCCGGGCTGGTCCATGATCTCGACCCTACCGCCGGGCGACTCGTCCTGAGGCGAGGCCGCCGAAAGGAACCGTTGCCCGGGTGGGTCACCAGGGACGATCGTGCATCGATCATCCACCCGCCTTCGCACGCTTCGCCATGAGCCGCTGCGCGGTCTTCTCGATGCCGACGATGAACCGGTTGTGCCGGCCGCGCGCGACGTCCTCGACCGCGTCGCGCGCGGTGAAGTCGAAGCTGACGGCGTTGCCGTTCACCGAGGTGAGCGTGACGGTGATCTCGACCCACATGCCGAGGAGGGTCGCGCCCGTGTGGTCGAGCTCGACGCGGGTGCCGACCGAGTCGCGGCCGGCATCCAGGTGCTTCAGGAGGAGGTCGCGGCAGGCCATCTCGACGTCGTAGAGGAGCTTCGGCGTCGCGTAGACGC
>JADLBN010000137.1 GCA_020847675.1 Burkholderiales bacterium
CTACTACATCCAGTTGGGCCTCGTCGACCGGCCCGAGGGCGAAACGCGCGCGGCGCGATACGGCACCCGTCACGTCGAGCAGTTGCTCACGATCCGCAAATGGAGCGAGGCCGGCGTCTCGCTCGAACGGATCCGCGAGCTCCTGACCGGTGCGGCGCCGCCCGTTCCCCCGCGGCCGCGCGCGGCGGGGACGGTGGAAGTGTGGAGCCATCTCGTGATCGCGGACGGACTCGAGCTCACGATCGAGCCGGGGCGCGCCGGGCTCTCGCCCGAGGCGACGCGCGCGCTCTTCACCGGCGTGATGGCGCTCTACGACGACATCAGGAAGAAGGAAGGACAGCGATGAGAGACCAACCCGCGATGCTCCGGTCGACGACCGGCGAGACCATGACGCTCGAAGGCGTCGCTGCGAAGGGCCGCGTGCGCGGCCTCCTGTTCGAGCTCGACGTCGAGCAGCGCTACCGCAACCCGCACGAGACCAACGTCGAGGCGGTCTACACGTTTCCGCTGCCGAGCGAGGCCGTGCTGCTCGACCTCGACGTCGTGCTGAACGGCAGGAAGCTCGTCGCGACGGTGGTCGAGAAGCGGGAGGCCGAGCGCGACTACGAGAAGGCGATCGACGAGGGCGACACCGCGATCATGCTGGAGCGCGCGGGCGACGGCCTGTGCACGCTCAACCTCGGCAACCTGATGGCGGGCGAGAAGGCGACGATCCGCTACCGTTACGCGCAACTGCTGCGCTTCGAGCACGGAAGCGTGCGGCTCGCGGTGCCGACGGTGATCGCCCCGCGTTACGGTGACCCGCAGGATGCGGGCCTCCAGCCGCACCAGGTACCGGCGAACGATCTCGCGGTCGCCTATCCGTTCTCGCTCTCGATCGACCTCGAAGGCGAGATCGCCGGCGGAACGATCGCCTCGCCGTCGCACCCGCTCGCGTTGGTCGCGACCGCGAACGGCATGCACGTCGGCCTCGCGCGCGGCGCGTTCCTCGACCGCGACTTCGTGCTCGCGGTGTCGGGGCTCGCGGGCAAGTCGCTCGCGGTCGTCGCGCGCGACGGCGAACGGTTCGTCGCGCTCGCGAGTTTCTGCGCCGACCTCCCGCGCGAAGCGACCGAGCGCCCGCTCGCGGTCAAGCTCCTGGTCGACTGCTCGGGTTCGATGAACGGCGACAGCATCGACGCCGCGCGGCGCGCGCTGCACCGCATCCTCGCGAGCCTCGAGCCGGCCGACCGCTTCTCGTACTCTCGCTTCGGGAGCCAGGTCGTGCACGAGACCGAAGGGTTCGTGCCGGGAAGCGAGGTCAACGTCCGCGCGGCGGCCGAGCGCGTCGGACGAACCGAAGCCGATCTCGGCGGCACCGAGATGACCGGCGCGCTGCAGCAGGTGTTCGCGATCGGCGGGCGCGACGGCGCGGCGGACGTGCTCCTGCTCACCGACGGCGAAGTCTGGGACGCCGACCACCTGATCGCCGAGGCGCGCGGCGCGAGGCAGCGCGTGTTCGTGGTCGGCATCGGCAGCGCGCCGGCGGAGGGCGTGCTGCGCCGGCTCGCCGAAGCGACCGGCGGCGCGTGCGAGTTCGTCGCGCCCAACGAGAATGCCGAAGCGGCGATCCTGCGCATGTTCTCGCGGCTGCGCGCGCCGCGCGTCGATCGCGCCGACGTGAGCTGGCCGGTAGCGCCGGCGTGGGCGACGCCGCTGCCGTCGGGGCTGTTCGGCGGGGAAACGATCCACGCTTTCGCGGGCTTCGACCGCGCGCCCGAAGGCGCGATCGCGCTCGCGCTCCACGCGAAGTCCGGAGAGCCGCCGCTGACGGCCACCTCTCACCTCGGTGGCGAGATCGTCGAAGATCGCACGCTCGCCCGCATCGCGGCCGCGCGCCGCATCGAATCGGCGAGCGAGGAGGACAAGCTCCGCCTCGCGCTCGAGTACGGTCTGCTCACCGCGCGGACCACCCTCCTCGTCACGCACGAACGCGCGGAAGGCGAGAAGGCGATGGACCCGCCGCAGCTCGCGCAGGTCGCGCAGATGCACGCGGCGGGGTGGCACGGTGTTGGTTCGCTCGTAATCCATTCGGCCCAACCCGTAGATTTTGCCGAGCTGGACATGCCCTCCGCGCGGATGCGCATTCCCGCCAAGGCCATGGCGCTGTTCACGCGCGAATCCGCGAACCTGTTGCCAGACTTCGACACATTGGCTCCGGCCGGATCGCCGGCCCGGGGAGGCGACGGACTCGACCCTGTTTTCGAATCGTCGATGCGCGCTTTGCTCGAAAGCTTGCAGGCTATCGCCGCCGCCGCCTGGCCGACGACGTTCGACGGGTTGCGCATGCTCGGAGTGCCTGACCACGTGGTCGAGCAACTCTCCGCGCTCGCCGATGCTTCGGCTTCGGAAGGCGAAGTCGTGGCCGCGTTCCTCGTGGCGCTCGTCGAGTGGAATGGCGGTGCCGGCAACGCGCCGGTGTTCGCGCGGCACGAGGCGCGCGCGATCCGCCATCGTTTCGGGGCTCGCGCATCCGATCCCGGCGTGAAGGTGGCAGTGGAGCTTGCGCTCGACGTTTGGCTCGCAACGGACCTGCCGTTGCATGCGACGCAGGACGCTCCGATAGCGTCGGGCTGACCTGCCAGCAGCCGCTTCCCGGCGGCGCGCAAGCCGCCGGGAAGCCGCGAGCTCGCGGGTGCGCGTGCGATGCCGTCGTTCGCTGACGGTGCAACTTCGTCTTCGTGGGCCGGCCTTCAGGCCGACGCCCGGCAACGAACGCGCCTCGGCCTTCCAGCGAAGGGGTCCCCCGCGACATGACTCGCAGGCTCGCGCCTTGAGCCACACGCTCCGCTACGATGGCCCCTTCGTCAACGAAGGAAGGGAGCCCGATGAAGCGAAACGACTGGACGTTCGACTACACCGCCGCGCGGCTGGCCGAGGCTGCGCAGGCGAAGATCGCGCACCACGAAGCGCGCCTCGCGTTCTGGCGCGGCAAGCGCGAGGAGGTCCTCGGCCGCATCCGCACCGAAGGCATCGAGATCGACGAGAAGATCGTCCTCGGCTAACAGACCCCGAAGGCGCAGGACTGGGAGCGCGCCAACCGCATCACCATCCGCGACGACCTGCGCACGCAGCTCGACGAATGCCACGGGAAGCTGCGCTCGCACACCGATCTCGCCGGCCAGTACAAGGGCTGGCTCGCGCTGCTCGGCGCGAATTCCGAGGTCCGCGTGCCGCTCGACGTCGAGGATTGGCAGTTCTTCTTCGGGACGGCGTGACTGGAGTTGGTCTCGCCGCAACGCTGCCCGGTTTCAACGGGCCTACTCATGGAGAGGGGGCGCGATGGCAGCAATCGGAAGCATTGAACGCCGGCTCAGCGCGGCGCTTTGCGTACTCGTGGTCGCCGCGCCGCATGCTGGGTCGGCGCGGCCAGAGCGACGTCGTTTTCGACGGACGCGTCGGACCTCTGGTGGAATCAGGCGTCGGATTCGCGCCTGACCGCGTGGGAGTGCGTGCACCAACTGGTGCGCGCGCTCGCCAAGGGCGGCGAAGCGGGCGCCGCGGCGCTCGTCGCGAAGCTGGGCGCCAGGGCGGAAACTGCGCGCGAGCTCGCCTGCCGCCTCTACACGATCTGCGAGCGCAAGAAGCGCGCGTCGGACGCGCTCGGCTACAACGCGCTCGTCCAGAGCTGGCCCGGGATCACGCGGCTCGCGCAGGCGGCACCGGTGCAGGCGGTACAGACCACGTTGATCTGACCGTCGAGACGCCGGAGGGGGATTGACCGGGTCGCGAGCAATATCATATCATAGGCGATATGACTCCTGTGCGAGTCACGCTCGACACAAATGTCCTGGTCGCGGGCCTTCGGAGCCGGAACGGGGCGTCGTTCCGGGTGCTGTCGCGGTGGCTTCGGGGTGGGTTCGTCGCCTGCGCGTCGGTTCCGCTGTGGCTGGAGTACGAAGCGACGCTGACGCGCGAGGATGCGGCGGCGGTGCATGGCTTGTCCGGCGAGCAGATGGATGTCCTGCTGGATGCATGGGCCGTCAACGTCGACCCCGTCGAGCTGCGGTTCACCTGGCGGCCGCAGTTGAGGGATCCCAAGGACGAGATGGTGCTGGAGACCACGCTGAACGGCCGGGCCGACGCGCTCGTGACGTTCAACCGGGACGATTTCGAGAAGGCCGCGCGCCGATTCGGCCTTCCGCTCTGGCGCCCGCAGGACCTGCTGGCACGACTGGAAGGTGAACCATGAGCAACTACGCGCTGAGGATCCCGAACTCGCTCTTCGACTACGCGAAGCAGTGCGCCGAGGACGAGAGCGTGTCGATGAACCAGTTCTTCGTCATGGCGATCGCCGAGAAGGTCTCGGCGTTGAAGACCGCGGCGTACTTCGAGGAGCGCGCGGGCCGCGCCGACGTCTCGCGTGCGCGGGAGATCCTGAAGAAGGTGCGCGACGTGCCGCCGTTGCCGGAGGACGAGCCTGCGCCGGCGCACGTGGCGCGAGAGCCAAAGGCCGGGTACGGAATCCGAAAGAAGCCGGCCGCAGCAGGCGCGCGCAAGGTGCGCGTGCACAAGGGGCGATGATGTCGGGCGCAATGCCGAAGGTCGAGCAACTAGCCCACGCCATCGCAGCCGGTAGGACGCTGCGGCGGAGAGGCGACCTCGCGAAGAGCGTCGACTGCGACGCACGCTCCAAGCGCTTGCGAATCGAACTGGTTTCGGGAATCGGATGGAGCATTCCCGTCGCGAAGCGGCAAGGGTTGGCCGGCGCGCCCGCCGCGGTGATCCGGACCGTTCGCGTCGAAGGCAGCGGCTACGGACTGCACTGGCCGTCGCTCGATCTCGATCTTGCTGTACCGGACCTGATCGCCGGTTGCTTCGGCTCCCGCGCATGGATGGCAGCGCTCGGGCGGCGCGGGGGTGCTGCGACGTCCACGGCAAAGCGGCGGGCGTCGCGTCGGGATCGCAACCAAGGCGCAGCGGGTGACGGCGCCTCTTTCTTGGCTCGATTGGGAGCGCTCGCCCAGGAGTGAGCTAACCCTTTGAAAATGCTTAACTCGAAGGGTTTACAATCCACCGAACAGGGTTTACAATGCAGGGCTTGGAGGTTTACAAATCACGGCTCCATGATTGACAAAACGGTTGTCCGGCACCGAGCGCTTGAGCTTGCCCGCGATGGCGCAAGCGGTATCGCAGGTCGCCTCTCGACCGAGTTCGGCATTTCCAGGCAGGCGGCGCACGGTCACCTGCAAAGCTTGGTGCGCGACGGGAAGCTCGTCGCAACGGGACAAACCCGCGCACGCGTCTATCGCCTCGCGGCAATTCAGGAGGCTGCACGAAGCTACCCGCGCGCGGGACTGCGTGAAGACGTCGTCTGGAACGAAGTGTTCGCGCCGATCGTGGCGGACCTTCCCCAGAGCGTGCGCGACATCTGGCACTACGGCGTGACGGAAATGGTGAACAACGCGATCGATCATTCCGGGTCGGAACAAGTTCACGTCGGGATTCAGCGGAACGCCCTCGATGCGGACGGATGGGTCGCCGACGACGGCGAAGGGATCTTCCTGAAGATCCAGCGCGCGTTCAACCTGTACGACCCCCGCGAGTCGATCCTGGAACTCGCAAAGGGCAAGCTCACTACGGATCCGGCGAAGCACACCGGCGAGGGCATCTTCTTCACGTCCCGCGCCTTCGATGTCTTCGATATTCGATCGGGCCGACTCCACTTCATGCACGACGGCCATCCACCTGATGTCCTCTTCGAGCGTCCGCAGGATGCGCCAGGCACGCTTGTCCTGATGCGGCTCGCGAACGACAGTGCACGGATCCTGAACGACATCTTCGCGGAGTTCGCCGCGCCCGATGAGTTCCGTTTCGATCGGACCGTTGTACCGGTGAAGCTCGCGCAGTACGAAGGCGAGAAGCTCGTCTCACGCTCGCAGGCGAAGCGGCTATACAACCGGTTCGAGCGGTTTCGTCATGTAGTGCTCGATTTCGACGGGGTGTCGGAGATCGGCCAGGCATTTGCCGACGAGCTGTTCCGTGTGTTCAAGAACACCCATCCGACGGTGGTGCTGGTGCCGACCAACATGACGGAAGCGGTCGCGAGAATGGTTCGTCGGATCGAGGCCGACATCGAAGCCTCGGCACCGAACGGAGGATAGGCGAGATGGCCATCACCAACCACCAACGCGTCGGCAAGGCGATGGACCTCCTGAAGGCGGGGCTCGCACCGTTCGTCGAGCGCGAGCTCAAGCCGCAGTACCGGGACGACTGGCTCAAGGAAGCCAAGGAGGCGCTCCCGCCGCCGCAGCTCCCCCTCGCCGGCGCGTTGAACGATCCACTGGGCGACGTGTCCGCAATGCAGGGAGTGAAGTCGAATCGCTGACAGGAGCTGTTCCGCAAGACGCTCGGCCAGGCGGAGCGGGCCCTCGTCGGCGAGCCGCGACCCGCGCAGAGACGCCGGCGCTATCCCCGCGCGCCCCCGAAGTCTCCCTCGTACTCGCACGAGTAGCCGGGGCCGGTACCGTTGAACCGGTAGTGGAACGTGACCGCCGCCGAGCCCACCGCGATGTCGGTGAGCGAGACGTTGCCGGTCTCGCCGTTGGTGCAGGTGTACGAGCCGAACACGTCGCCGTATCTCCCGCGCTGCGAGTAGGTTCCGTTCATCGTGCAGGTCGACGCGGGCGTTGCGACCTGGCCGGTGAACGATGCGCCGCCCGTGTGGACGAACTGGACGACGACCGGCACCGGTCCGGTCGAGGCGCAGGGACCCGACAGGGTCGTCGCCGTCGCCGCGCCGAAGTAGTTGCCTCCCATCTGGTCGTTGGCGAACGACATCCGCTCGATGGTCTTCGTCACCGGCACGCCGTCGATCACGTAAGCGAGTTCTGCGTAGTAGAACGACTTCAGCGTGAACGTCATCGAGCCCACGGCGGTTTCGGCGACCTCGGCGGGGTTGAACGGACCGCCGAACCATGGGCCCGTCGTCCGGTACACCGTTCCGGTCCACGCGAACGGGCTGGTGGGACCGAGGACGGCCACGTAGAAATCACGCGACTTGTCCGGTCGATAGACGTACAGGGTGGCGAACACGGTCTCGTGCTGCTGGACGAACTGCACGCCCCAGCCCGATTCGGCCGGGTTCCACCACGAATCGGAGATGTCGTGGGCCGTCGAAGTCCCCCGGGCCGGCGCGGACGCGAGTGTGAACGCGGTGGCGAGCACCCCGAGCAGGACCCGGAGCGATACGCGATGCGCGGACGTATCCATGTTGTCTCTCCTCGATCACGGGCGAGCCCGTCGACATCCCGGCGGAAACGCGCGGGTACCGGTTCGCCTTCGGCAAAGTTACTCCTGCGGCGCAACGGAAGGGAGCCGATTCCCCTCGGCCGCCCCCGCTGCGATGGCGGGAATCGTGCCGGACCCTTGGCGCCTTCGAACCGCTCGCGGAAGTCGGGAGTGCAAACAGGTCAACGCCGATCCCGCCCGAGCCGTTCTGGACTTGGCGCCCGAGTGGAGCAGAATGGATCTCGCCCCGGTTCGTGACCCGGACTGCGGACTATCCGATGGGCCCGATTCCGGTTTCGCCAGAAGCCGAATCTCCGGAGGCACCATGCGCAAAGCCCTCGTACCGACCGTCCTCGCCGCAGCCTTTTTGCTCGCGGTAGCCGGCGTCGCCGACGCTCGCGGAGGAGGTGGCGGCGGCGGGGGAGGCGGTGGTCACGGCGGTGGTGGCGGCCGAGGGGGCGGCGGATCCTGGGGCGGCGGTGGCGGATCCTGGGGCGGCGGCCACGGTAGCTGGAGCGGCGGAGGCGGGTCCTGGAACGGCGGAGGCGGCTCGTGGAGCGGCTCCCGCGGAGGTTCATGGAACGGCGGTTCCTGGAGCGGCGGCTCGAACGGCTGGCACGGCGGCGGTTCGTGGAACGGCGGCTGGCAAAACACCGGCTGGCGGGGCGGTTCTTGGCACGCCGGCGGCTCCTGGAACGGTGGCTGGCGAGGCGGATGCTGGAACTGCGGCGGCTGGGGCTGGCGCGGCGGGTGGGGATGGAACGCAGGGTGGTGGGGACCCTGGGGCGGTTGGTGGGGTCCGGCGTGGGGCACTGGCTGGTGGGGTCCGACCTGGGGCGTCGCGGTCGGCTCGACCTGGCCGTGGTGGGGCACGACCGCGGTCGTCGCTCCCGTCACGACCGTCGTGACGCCGACGGCCTCCGCCTGGGATACGCCGATGCCCTCGGGCCAGATCGTCCGGCGTGAGCCGCCGCCTGCGTCGGCGCCTCCAACCGGCTCCGCGGGCTCGCCGATGGTTCGGCTGTTCTGCTCGGCCACGCAGGCGTTCTATCCGGACGTGACGACCTGCGCGGTCAACTGGACGCAGGTGCTGCCGGGGCCGGGCAACGCGCCGCTGCCGCAACAGGCGCCGCCGCAGTCCGGGGCGCCGCAGTCGTTCGCGCCGCAACCGGATGCGCTATCGGGCACCCGGACGTATCCGGCAGGCGCGCCCTACCCGGCTGTGCCGCAGCAGCGCGGCTACGACGTGAAGGCGTCATCGAGTTCGCCTTATGTTCCGGTGGCCGGGTCTTCCGGCGACCTCGTCCGACCGGCGCGCGCGCCATCCGCCACGGCCGATTCGATGCCGGCAGGCGCGAGCACAACACCGCCGGAGCGTGCGGAAACTCCGGGGACGGCGGCATCCGGGCGTCCGCGCGTCATTCCGGCCCCGCGCGCGGAACCACCGCGACGTCCGTCGCCGGTGACGCTGGTCGCGCAGATGCAGGCGGACTAGGGCCGCGCCGCGGTCCGACGGGTTCCAGCGCTCGGTCCGGCTGACCGTTCGGCGTGTGCGCCGGCGGCGGTCCGGCGTCCGCGCGATTCCTCCCACCCTTCCAGCGCATTCCGCTGCGCGGCAGGTGCCCGCTGTCGATGGTCCCGGGCGGCCGCTCCCGCCGTTTCCGGGCATCCCGCTGCCAGATCCGCGACCAGACCGCCTCGAACCAGGGCGGCCGCTCCCGCCGTTTCCGGGCATCCCGCTGGGTCGCTGATCCGCTCGGTGGCCCCTCCCGCCATCTCCGGGCATCCCGACGCCGGGCCCCGACCCGACGCCGCCCGCGGCCCTGCATTTCGTATACTTCAACGTGTACTCTGCGCGCGACCGCGCGTACAGGTTGTCCCAGGAGCCCCGGATCGCCATGGCCGCCCCCGCCGGCCTCGTCACGTTCCTGTTCACCGACATCGAGGGCTCGAGCCGCCTCTGGGAGACGGACGCCGATCGCATGCGCCCCGCGCTCGCGCGCCACGACGCGCTGGTGCGCGGCAATGTCGAACGCCATCGCGGCACGGTGGTGAAGATGCTGGGCGACGGCGTGCATGCGGCGTTCGACGATCCCGCCGACGCGGTCGCGGCGATCGTGGACCTCCAGCTTGCGATGGCCGAGCCGCCGCCGGAAGGCGCGCTCGCGCTGCGCGTGCGCAGCGGACTCAACTGCGGCGCGGTCGAGCGGCGCGACGGCGACTTCTTCGGCAGCGCGGTCAACCGCGCGGCACGCATCATGAGCGTCGCGCACGGCGGACAGGTCCTGCTGTCGCAGTCGGTCGTCGCGCTGGTCGCGGAACGGCTGCCGCCCTCGGTGACGCTGCGCGATCTCGGCCTCGTGCGCCTGCGCGACTTGACGAGTCCGGAGCACGTCTTCCAGATCCTGCACCCGAAGCTGCGCCACGACTTCCCGGCGCTGCGTTCGCTGGAAGCGACCCCCAACAACCTGCCGCAGCAGGTGACCACGCTCGTGGGACGCGAGCGCGAACTGGCCGAAGTGAAGCGCCTGCTCACGACGACGCGCCTGCTCACGCTGATCGGCGCCGGCGGCATCGGCAAGACGCGCCTCGCGCTCCACACGGCCGCCGAGGTGATGGACGAGTATGCGAACGGCGTGTGGTTCGTCGATCTCGCGCCGCTGTCCGACGCGCGACTCGTGCCGCAGACCGTGGCGACGGCGCTCGGCGTGGCGGAAGAACCGGGCACGACCTACACCGAGGCGCTCGTCCACTTCGCGAAGGACAAGCGTCTGCTGATCGTCCTCGACAACTGCGAGCACCTGCTCTCCGCCTGCGCCGACCTCGCGAGCCACCTGTTGCGCGCGGGCGCCCAGCTCAGGATCCTGGCGGCGAGCCGGGAGCCGCTGCGCGTCTCCGGGGAAACGACCTATCCGGTGCCCGCGCTCGCCGTGCCGGACGCGCGCGCGCAGGCGACGCCCGACCTGCTCCGGCATTACGAGGCGTCGCGGCTGTTCGTCGATCGTGCCACGGCCGCGAACGCGAACTTCCACGCCACGGCCGCGAACGCGCGCGCGATCGTGGACATCTGCCGGCGGCTCGACGGCATCCCGCTGGCGATCGAACTCGCGGCCGCGCGCGTGCGTGCGCTGACGGTGGAGGCGATCGATGCGCGATTGTCGGATCGCTTCCGGTTGTTGTCGGGCG
Source organism: Burkholderiales bacterium (assembly GCA_020847675.1). Classification (GTDB taxonomy): domain Bacteria; phylum Pseudomonadota; class Gammaproteobacteria; order Burkholderiales; family Casimicrobiaceae; genus VBCG01. The sequence goes on from JADLBN010000137.1 coordinate 10,456, forward strand.
GCGACCAGACCGCCCTGCCGCGGCAGCAGACGCTGCGCGCGCTGATCGACTGGAGTTTCGACCTCCTCACCGAGCAGGAGAGAATCCTGCTCGCGCGCCTGTCCGTTTTCGCGGGTGGCTGCACGCTGGAGGCGGCGGAAGCGGTCGGTGCGGGCGGTGCGCTGGCCGAGGCCGACGTCCTCGATCTGCTCACCCACCTCGTCGACAAGTCGCTGGTCGCGATGGACGCGGACGGCGCGCGCTATCGGCTGCTCGAGTCGGTGCGCGAATACGCGCGCGAGAAGCGGGACGCGTCCGGCGAAGGACCGGAGGTGCGCTCGCGGCACCTCGAGTACTACGTCCGCTTTGCCGAGGCCGCGCGGCCCGCGCTCAACGGTCCGGAGCAGCGCATTGCGCTCGCGCGCTTCGACACCGAGCGCGAGAACCTGGTCGACGCCTACGCCTGGGCCGCCGCCGCGCCCGGGGGTGGTGAGCTGGGTCTTCGGCTCGCCCACGCGTCGGTGACCTACCTGTTCATCCGCGGCCAGCCGGGAATGGCGCTGCGCATCAGTCTCGACGCTCTCGGACGCCCCGACGCGCAGGGACACACGCGTGCGCGCGGCCGCACGCTGTTCGATGTCGGCCAGCAGCTCTGCTTCACGGGTCGCTACGCCGAAGCGCAGCCGCATCTGGAGGAGTGCCTCACGATCGCGCGCGAGCGCGGCGACCAGGAAATGGTCGCGCGCGTACTGCAGCCGCTCGGCATGGCGGCGTTCGGGCGTGGCGATCTCGCGACCGCGCGCGAGTATCTCGCGGAGGGGGTCGATCGCGCGCGCGAGCAGGGCGACAAGCGCGAACTGGCCGCGGCGCTCAACGGGCTCGCGCAGATCCACCGTGTCGAGGGCCTGTTCGAGCCCGCGGAGCCGCTCTACGACCGCGCGGTGGCGCTCGCGCGCGAGATCGGCGACCGCGAGAGCGTGGCGATCGGGTTGCTCAATCTGGCGATGGTGTCGATCGGCCGCGGCATTGGCGATCGGGCCGGCGAGATGCTTCGCGAGGTTGTCGCGATCGCGACGGAGACCGGGTCGAAGCAGGTCGGCCAGTGCGCGCTCGACGTGTCGGCCGGCTATGGGGTGTGGCGCGAGGACTGGGAACGCGCAGTGCGTTTCTTCGGCGCCGCGCAGGCGCAGGTCGACGACACCGGTCTCCAGCGCGATCCTGCCGACGAGGCGTTCCTGCTGCCGCTGATCGCGCGCGCGCGCGCGAGGCTGGGCGAATCCGCGTTTGCGCGCGCCGAGTACGCCGGGCGCGCGCTTTCCTGGGAGCAGGGCCTCGGCGAGGCGCGCGCGTGGCTCAATCCCGGTTCGTGAGCGCGGGAGGGGTCAGCCGTTGCGGATGAACGGATCGGCAGTGCATACCAGATTGTCCGACATCCGTCTGAACTGGAGTCGATAGGCGTATTCAATCCTGGGGCCGCTGTGTTTGGAGTTCAGGGCGAGGATACGAAACCGGTTTCGGCATTCCTTGAAATCCGGCCGACCCGTGCCTGCGTCCGGCACGCCGAAGTCATCGAACTGCTCGTCCCCGACTTGGTCTTTGTCGACGAGAAAGACCCCGTCGCCCAGCGCCGCACAGAAACGGTATCCGGCTGGTAGATCCCAGACGAGCACTGCCTTCTTCTTGTTCTTCAGGATGATGTAGTTGGGAACGACGACACGGCACGTTCCGGCAATCTGGAAGTCTACGTCGACATCGATCTTGCAGCGTTTGGCAATTCCGTCGGCGTCGGGCGGGTCGCAGGAGACGTCGGCCGGGATGGTCTTTGCCTGTCCCATTGCGTGGCCGCCAGCCAGTGATGCAAGTCCTATCACACAAGCCATCGCGAACTGCTTCATCTCACTCTCCCCTTGGTGGACTGGAACATCTCGATCACCCGTTTCTGATCCACGGATCGATCGTGCAGGTCCTGCCGTTGCGGTCCGAGAAGCGGATCTCGTAGGCGTGCGTGCTGCCCGGGTCGGTGTTGGCCCAGCGCCAGTTGCGGAACGGGCGGCACTGCGCCTCGGGCATGAGTTCCTTGCGCGCGCCGGACTTGTCGTCGCTGCCGAAGGATTCGAACACGTCGCGTTGCGCCTTCTCGAATCCCGACTTCAGCGTGACGCCGTCTCCGTCGCAGAAGCCGTAGCCGCGCGGCACCGCCCACTGGATGTTGACCGGCCGCCTTCCGGTGAGCTCGAGCGCGTCGGGCTCGACGCGGAATCGGCCGAGCGCGCAGCTGTAGGGCCCCGACGAGTCCTCCACGACCTGCACGTCGCAGCGCGCGCCAGGACGGTCGGTCGCGCAGCGCGTCCACGCCTTGGTGTCGAGCGGTGCCTGCGGCGGCATGGGTGCGCACGCCGCAAGCGCCAAGCCGGTGAGCAGGATCGAGTATGTCGAACGTGCCAGCATGGTGCGCTCCCCCTCGAGACGTGGACCGGTGCGGTCGCGGATCCCCGGAACCGCCTTTGCCGGGCGCCCGCATCGCCCGCAGTCTGAGCGGTGTCCCGGTTGTATGCAACAGTTTGTGACGGGAAGATTCCGCAGTCGCCACCGGGCGTTGCCACCGGTGACGGCGGGCTTGGACGATGAGGAGGTGGGGCAGAAAAGGCGAAGGCCCGCGCTGGGCGGGCCTTCGGGATTGGTGGCGAGCCAGGGACTCGAACCCCGGACCAAAGGATTATGATTCCTCTGCTCTAACCAGCTGAGCTAGCTCGCCAAAGCCTTGAATTGTCGCCCGGATTCCGCATAGCGTCAATCGCGGACCGGGGATCGGCGGCGGCTCACCGGCAGGCTCTTCCGGGGGGCGCCCGATGCTGCCGGCCGGTGTGTCGATCCCGCGATGCGCCTGCGGTGCCACGGCGTCCCCGCTCGTTCCGCGCTCCCTGAACGACCCGTTCATCCTGCGGCCCGGCGTTTCGTCCGGCGTCCGGGCCGGTTCGTCGCGATCGTCTCGCGGGGTGAATCCGGTTGCGACAGACTCCGCATCCAAGAACCACAACAACGATTTGCAGCACACTCACCCGAACCGGAGCCTGCCATGTTCATGCTGACCTCTTCGCTGGAGCGCGCGGCCTTCGCCCTGCTCGCCGTGGCGCTGTCGACCGCGACACTCGCCGCCGCTACCTTGCTGCCGATGACATCCTCGCCGGCCGCGGTCTTTGCGAAGGCGAAGCCGACCGTCGAGACGGTGCTCGTGAGCTACGAGCCATCGGTGCGGGCCACGCGCCTCAACTGACCGGCACGCAGGATCGCGGAGGACTCCGCATCGGCGGGGTCCTCCGTATCGCTCCCATGCCCCATCTCAGCGAACACGGCTGCGCGCCGATCGGCGGCGGTCCGGTCGTCGGCACGCTCGCGCACGCCCGTGCGCCGCGCGGGCCCGGCAGTGGAACACGGTCTTGCGCTCGCGACACCTTGCAAGCAGCCGTTTCCGACTGGATGCCCCGGTCCGCGCGCGCGACCCTCGCAGGCGACTCGAAGCGCGAAGCCGGGCCTCAACGACGCACCTGAGCCGCCGCACCGCGGCCGCGCCGCGCGCACCTCCTGCCCGGCATCGCGGAACCGCCGCAGGGTGTGCCGGCCCCACCAAACGGGACCGGTACATCGACGGTGCGGGAGGGCATCCGGTGTCCCGGCCGGAAATGGCCAACCCCGGGACTATTGCGCTTGCTTCACCCCCGGCGGTTTCCAGGTGCCCGCGCCCGGGGGCAGGATCGAGGGCGCCTCGGTCTTCGGCCAGTACAGGCGCATCACCATGTAGATCGGTCCGTCGGGTGCGGGCAGCCAGTTCGACTCCTTGTCCCTGCCCGGTGAATCCTTCTGGATGTGCAGCGTGAGCGAGCCGTCCGCGTTCTTCTTCATCGTCGACAGCATCGGCGAGTTGACGAGGTAGCGGTTGATCGGGTTCTTGATCAGCAGCTGGGTCTTGCCGTCGTACATCGTGATCGACCAGAACGCGTTGACTGGCGGCAACTGGCCCTTGGCGAAGGTCAGCGTGTACTTGTGCTTGTTGCCGTCGAGTACATCGCCGTTGGCCAGGTTCCGGGTGAACGGATACATGGCCTCGACGCCATCGTTGCCCAGCACGCCGGCTGCGGCACCCGCGGCGCGCTTGAGCCAATCGCCGTTGTAAAAGGCGCGGTCGCCGAACGGGGAGAAGATGCCCCACCCGTTGAACCGCTTTACCCCGGACTCGAGGTATTTCTTGATCTGCTCGTCGCCTGCCTTCATCGCGGCCACGACGGCGGCCTGTTGCTCAGCGGGGAGGGACTTGAGGTCGACCTTCTTGCCGGGCCCGATGCCGATGCCGGCGAGCCTGGCACGGATCGCCTCCTCCTCGGGACCGGGCGGCGCGAACTGCAGCGCAAAGCCCAGGTAATCGAAGAAGTTGGTCTTCACCAGCTGCTTGTCGATCTTCGGGAAATCGATCGCCGGCGCCGCCGCAGGCGACGGTCGCTTGAGGAATGCCGACAACGGCTGGACCTTGTAGCCCGCCTGCACCTTTTCGACGTTGGGCATGTCGTCCGGGTTGAAGAGCTGGGTGCGATAGACCCCCAGCGCGAACTGGCTGCTGGACCGGAATACCTGCTTGATGCCGGCC
>JADLBN010000138.1 GCA_020847675.1 Burkholderiales bacterium
CGAAGCGTCGGCAGCGCACCGATGACGCCATCACGGGCGTGTTCGCGCCTCGCGTTCGAGTGAACATCCCTGCGCGGTCGCGCAAGATCGGCGGCGGGAAGGCCGACAAGACGGCGCGCATAGCGCAAGCGTTCGGCGCGGTGTTCAAGGTCGAGCCGGACTACGTCCACGTGGACACGCCGGGCGCGCGCATCGTGCGCGGGTCGAGGTATTGATGCGCGCCAAGAATGGAGAATCAACCGTGATCGAATCGTACAACGATTTTCTTGCTGCGAAGTTCCAATTCTCGCAGGAGCTAGGCCACGCGGTGCAAGTCGGAGAGATCAACCCGATCCTGAAGCCGCACCAGCGGGACATCATCGCGATGCCGCGGGGGATGGAGGCGGCGCCGTGAGCTATCGCGACTTCCTGACCGCGAAGACCGTCGAGCACACGCCGACCGGCATCGTGTGCGACCTGTCGGGCTATCCGCTGTTCCCGCATCAGCGGGAGCTTGCGGAGTGGGCCCTGCGCCGTGGCCGGGCGGCGATCTTTGCATCGACCGGCCTCGGGAAGACGCGGATGCACCTGGCCTGGGCGCACGCGGTTGTCGCGAAGACCGGGCGTCCGACGATCGTGCTCGCGCCTCTCGCGGTCGCGGAGCAGACGGTCGAGGAAGGACGCAGGATCGGAGTCGAGGTCCGGCACGTCCGCGAGCAGGCGTCGGTCGTCGACGGCGTGAACGTGTGCAATTACGAGCGCCTGCACCGGCTCGATCCGTCGGCCTTCGGCGGGGTCGTCCTAGACGAGTCGTCGATCATCAAGCATCACGACGCGCGGACGTTCGCCCTGTTGCTGGAAGCGTTCGAGCGGACGGACTTCAAGCTCTGCGCGACGGCCACGCCGGCGCCGAACGACTGGACGGAACTCGGCACGCACGCCGAATTCCTCGGGGTGCGATCGCGCACCGAAATGCTCTCGGAATTCTTCGTCCACGACGGAGGCGACACGCAAACATGGCGGCTCAAAGGCCACGCAAGGCATGAATTCTGGCGCTGGGTCGCATCGTGGGGCGCGATGATCCAGTCGCCGGCTGACCTCGGCCACGATGACGCGAACTATCGGCTACCGAAGCTCTCGATCCACGAGCACATCATAGAGACGGGACAGGCGAAGCCGGGCGAGCTGTTTGCTGCCGAGGCGCAGACGCTTTCGGAGCGCAGGGACGCGCGAAGGGCGAGCCTCGACGAGCGTGTGACAGCGTGCGCGCGCAAGGTCGCGGCCGAGCCGCGCGAGCCGTGGATCATCTGGTGCGACTTGAACGCGGAGGGCGATGCGCTGCGCAAGGCGATCCCGGGCGCGGTCGAGATTCGCGGCTCCGACACGATCGAGGAAAAGGAAGCCCGACTGACGGCGTTCGCGCGCGGCGAGATCCGCGTCCTCGTCACGAAGCCGTCGATCGCCGGGTTCGGGCTCAACTGGCAGCACTGCGCCCGCATGGCCTTCGTCGGCGTGACGGACAGCTTCGAGGCGTACTACCAGGCTGTCCGTCGATGCTGGCGCTTCGGGCAGAAACGGCCGGTCGACGTTCACATCTTCGCGTCCGACTTGGAGGGCGCGGTCGTCGCAAACCTGAAACGTAAGGAGGCGGACGCGCTCGCGATGGGTGCAGCGCTGTCCGCTGAAACCGCATCGTTCGTCCGCGAAAACGTGCTCGGCGTGACGCGCGAGCGCAATCCGTACAACCCGAGTCGGCCGATCCAGGCGCCGGCCTTCCTCCGAACAGGCACATGAACTGCATCGAACAATCCACGGGCGAGCTGTGGGCGCTCTACCAAGGCGACTGCGTCGAGGTCATGCGCGGCCTGCCAGCGTCGAGCGTCGATTACTCGATCTTCTCGCCGCCTTTCTCGTCGCTCTACACCTACTCGAACAGCCCGCGCGACCTCGGGAACTGCCGCGACGACGCGGAATTCTTCGCGCACTTCGCGTTCGTGATCGAGGAGCTGCGCCGGCTGATCCGCCCCGGCCGACTCGTGTCGTTCCACTGCATGTTGCTGCCGACCTCCAAGGTCCGCGATGGCGTGATCGGGCTCAAGGACTTCCGTGGCGACCTGATCCGGGCTTTCACCGCGCAGGGGTTCGTCCATCACTCCGAGGTCGTTATCTGGAAAGACCCGGTCACAGCAATGCAGCGGACCAAGGCGCTCGGCCTCCTGCACAAGAGCGTGCGCGAGAACGCGAGCATGTGCCGGCAGGGCATTCCTGACTACCTCGTGACCATGAGGGCGCCGGGTGAGGCCGAGGGCCGCGTGAAGCACGGCGAGGACTATCCCGTCGACAAGTGGCAGAAGATCGCCTCGCCGGTATGGACGGACATCGACCCGAACGACACGTTGCAATTCAGGAGCGCGCGCGAGCACGACGACGAGCGCCACATCTGCCCATTGCAGCTTGAGGTAATACGCCGCGGGATTGAGTTGTGGACGAACCCGGGCGACGTCGTGCTGTCGCCCTTCGCCGGCATCGGCAGCGAGGGCTACGTCGCGATCGAAATGGCGCGCCGCTTCGTTGGCGTCGAACTCAAAACGAGCTACTACGAGCAGGCCGTGCGCAACCTCGCGGCAGCCAGCAAGTCCACGGCACCGCTTTTTGCGACCACGTGAGCCGCTCCCGCGACTTCATCGTGACCGGCCCGGACTCGCGCCGCGCGTGCCTATCGTTCCTCGGTGGGCTCGACCTCGCGCGTGTCCCGCTCGGGCTCGACGTGCGGATCCGGGTCCGCGAGCCGGCGATGACTGACGCGCCGCGCCGCCGGCTTTGCGCGCTCGCCGACGACGTCGCATCGCAGGTTGAGTTTCCCGGAGGCGGCCACGCGAGCGGCGCGTCGTGGCGGCGCTTCCTCGTGGCCTTGCACCGCGGCGAGCAGCGGATGACCCGGGACGGCCAGGTCGTCGTCGTCGCGAACGGGAGCATCGCCGGCGCGACGAGGCAGGAAGCATCAGACCTGATCGCGTTCCTTGAAGCTTGGGGCGCGGAGCGCGGAGTCACGTTCACGGGGGGCGAGGGATGACCGCGGCCGACGAAACCGGCGCGCTCGATCTGCGGCTTGAGAATTGGGGAGCCGCGATCTCCGGCCGCTCGTTCGGTGGAGCACGGGGGACCGAGTCGATCGAGGGGCGGTATCGCTCGCCGCAGCAATGGCACGCTCTCGGCGCGCCGCAGGCGCTGATCGAGCCAGACCACGAAGACGCGCAGATCATCGAGTCGGCCGTCGTCCTGCTGCCGCTCTTCTACCACGCGCTGTTGCGCGCCTGGTACGTCCGCCGGCTGTCGCCGGGGACGTGCGTCTCCCGGGCGCGCGAGGTAGGCGGGGCAGCAAGCCCCGAGGGCGCGCACTTCCCGCGGCACCTAGACCGCGCGCAGGAGCTCCTCGTCGCCGCGCTCGCCCTGCCCGCGGTCATCCGGCGGGACCGAGCCCGGGCCTACGTCCGCAAGGCGTTGGATCTCGGAGACGCGGCGCCGATGGCGGCGCTTGACAGGGGCTAGACCATGCGGGCACAATCGCGCCCACAAGTCGAGAAAGCCGGGATGATCCGCTGCGCCGCCCAGATGGGAGGGCGGGCATCGCCCGAAGCAAACGCTCCGATGGCTCACGCCGCGGGGCGTTTTTCGTTTCACACTCGCGGATCGCCAGCCGACACCATGCGCCTGCAACTCAAGGTCGACACCCAAGGCGTCGAGCGCGCTTTCGATGACATCCGGGCCGACGTTCTCAAGGCTGGATCACGCACCGCGAACCGGCTGATCGAGAGGGCACAGACCGCAGGCTTTCGGGTGGTCTCCCGGGAGTACGGGATCGGTCCCAGGACGTTCGAGCAATACGCCAGAGTCAAGCTCGCTCGGGATGGCGAGGTCGTAGCGTCCTTGGAGGTTCGGGGTTCGGGGTTGCCCATGTGGCACTTCCAGTCGCGGCAAACGAAGCGCGGCGTCACCGTGAGGGTCAAGGGTCGGCGCTTCCTGATCCCGCACGCCTTCATTGCACGCATGGCCTCGGGCCATGTCGGGGTGTTCGCGCGCGGCGCGTACGGCGGCAAGGGCGTGCTCAAACCAACGGGCGAGACGTTCGGAGGTCGCTTCCGCTTCGGGTACAGCAGGCGGCGAAAGAGCGACCGAAGCCGGTTCTCGATCAACGAGCTTTTCACGTTCGCGCCGCCCGACGCCTTCGCGAACGAGAAGGTCGTCGACGCGATGAGCGAGACCGTCGCCGCGAACATCGACAAGGTCATGCGCCAGGAACTCAACTTCCTGCGCCTGCGCGGATGATCGCGCGCAGGCAATCCGGCGCTGCCGAACCTAGGCGCGGGTCCTTCCCGAGGCGCGATCGAGGGGGGGGCGAAAGCAG
>JADLBN010000139.1 GCA_020847675.1 Burkholderiales bacterium
ACGCTCGAGTAGTTGCGCTCCTTCAGCTTCGCGACGAACGCGTCGAGCGCGGGTAGGTCGCCCGCTTCGAGAGCGGAGCGGTCGAACGCGAAATGGATCGTCGCCGTGAGCGGCGGGGGCGGAGGCGGAGGCGGAGGCGGTTCGACTTTCGGTGCGGGCGCGGGTTCGGCGGCCGGCGCTGGCGTCGATGCGACCAGTGCCTTCGCGGAATCGGCCGCCGCCGGAGGCTGAGGCGCACCCCGGGGCCAGAACCACCAGAGGAGCGCGAGCAGCACCGCGACGGCGATGGCGACGGGCAACGGCTTCATGGCTGTCTCCCGGAATCGGGTTGACGGACGGACGCGGCTGCGCCCGGACTGCGGCACGCGCGACGGGCAGGACCGGGCGCGTCTTGCGTTGGCGGCGGGACACGAATCCGCGCGACCGGACGGGGCGACGTCCGGAGTTCCGGCCCGCGATCACCTTTCCTCGGCCAGTGCATCGCCTTCCCCTCGCGGCGACGGGAGCGGCCGGCGCGTTGGCGCGGGCCCCCTCGAAGGAATCATCGTAATCACCGCGGGCGTCCAGCCGCAAGGACCGGAGGCCCCCGTGCGGAAGAATCACCCGGATCGCCGCTCGGCGAACGGACAGCCGCAGCACCGGACCGGCGCCGCATCCGGGCACGACGTGCCCGCGGTCCTTACGTTCGCCCGCGGCGGGGCGTAAGGTTCGTGTACGCCACAGACCGATCGCCCTGGATCGACCCTCGGCGTCGCCTGCGCCCCGAGGGATTCCCGTTCCCGGTCCACGCCCCGTGTCCCGCCTCCTCGTCCGCTCGTTCTCGCTGTCGCAGGACGGTTTCGGCGCCGGTCCCGACCAGAGCCTCGAACAACCGCTCGGCCTGCGCGGGCCCGAGATCATGGCGTGGGCCTTCCCGACGCGGACGATGCGTGCGAGGGTCTTCGGGCAGGACGGCGGCGAGACCGGCGTGGACGACGCGATGGTCGAGCGCGGATTCGACGGCATCGGGGCGTGGATCCTCGGCCGCAACATGTTCGGACCGATCCGCGGTCCCTGGCCCGACGACCGCTGGAAGGGCTGGTGGGGCGACGAGCCGCCCTACCACGTGCCGGTGTTCGTGCTGACGCACCATGCGCGCGCGCTGCTGCCCATGGCGGGAGGCACGACGTTCCACTTCGTGACCGGCGGCTTGGGCGAGGCACTCGACCGGGCTCGCGAGGCTTCGGGCGGGCGAGACGTCCGGCTCGGCGGCGGCGTCGCGACGCTGCGCGCCGCCTTCCGGGCACGGCTGGTCGACGAGGCGCATTTCGCGGTCGGGCCGGTGCTGCTGGGCCGCGGCGAAGCCGTCTTCGCCGGCCTCGACCTCGACGCGCTGGGCTACGAAGTCGAGCGCACCGTGGCCGGGGAGCGCGCGACGCACGTCTTCGTGCACAGGAAGGCGTAGGCGCGCGGCCCGACGCCCTCCCCGCGCTTCCGCGCCGGGGTCCGCGGGCGAATCTTCGCGTTGCCGGTCCCCCGGCGCGCAGTCGACGATCCGGGGCGACCGGGCGCAGACTTGCGCGTCGCTTCCCTGCCCGGACCCGCCGTGATGCCCGTTGCCGTTCGACTGCTCGCCGGTTGCCTCGCGGCCCTCGCGCTCGCCGGGTTCGCGCACGCCGGACTGAACGAGGGGCTCGATGCCCTGCGCCAGCGCGACTACGCGCGCGCCGCCAAGGAACTGCGTCCCCTCGCGGACGCCGGCAACGCCGAGGCGCAGTACCGCGTCGGGCGCATGTACGAATTCGGCGCCGGCTACCCGAAGGATGTAGCGCAGGCGATCGCGTGGTACCGCAAGGCAGCGTCGAAGGGCCACGTCGCCGCGATGGAGCAACTGGGCGAACTCCATTCGATCGGCGAGGACGTGCCGCGCGACGACAAGGAGGCCGCGACCTGGTTCCGCAAGGCCGCGGACCTCGGCAATGCGTCGGCCCAATTCAACCTCGGACTCGCCTACGCGAAGGGCGCCGGGGTTCGCGAGGACCTTCCCGCCGCGATCGGCTGGTTCCGGAAGTCCGCCGCACAGGGCCTCGCGCAGGCGCTCGCGAAACTCGGCGCCGCCTACCGCGATGGCGTCGTCGTTGCGAAGGATCCGGTGCTCGCGTACGCCAACTTCGCGCTGGCGGCAAGGAGCGGCATCGCCGACTTCGCCGCGGACCGCGACGCGGTCGCGGCGACCCTCACGCCGGCACAACGCAAGGCGGGCGACGAGGCGGCGAGCGCGTGGAAGACCGGCGAGCCCGGCGTCACGAAGGTCGCTGCGGTGGCGGTCGCGGCACCGGCGAAGGCTGCCGCGCCGGACCGCTGCAGCGCGTCGGGCTCGATGGGCGGCGAGAAGTTCGCGCTCGCGACTTGCGCGGTCTCGCTCATGCAGGACGCGCACAGTGTCGCGATGTGGTTCAACGACGAGGCGATCGCGCCCGACGAGGTCGCGTCGTTCCAGACTTCGTCGTACGCAGGCGACAGCAAGGGCGGGCGCAAGCGCACGATGCTGATCGCGATGTTCTGTCCGGGAGGCGGCGGGGAGACCGCGGCGCCCGCGAAACTGCGATCGATCGACGTCAACACGAACCACGCGAAGTCCGCGCTCGCGGGCATCCAGAACGTGTTCGACGCGCCGAGGGATTTCCGCGTCGAGAAACTCGCGGGAACCGTAGCGCCCGGCGAGCGTCTGTCCGGCCGCATCGTCGCCGCGCGCGGGAGCACGTCGTTCACGCTCGACTTCGACGTCACGCTGCCGGCGAAGGACGCGGCGGCGGGATTGTCCTGCAAGTAGCACGGCGAGGCGGGCCTGCCCGGGAGCGGGTAGCGGCCGGCCGTTCCCGCGGCCGCGTCGCTGATTCCCCGTTGCAGCGTGCCACAATGGCTCCCCGAAGCACCACGTAGCCGTCGATGCCGCCATCACGCCCTTCTGCGAACAACGCCCCGCACCGCGTCGCCGTGATGGGCGCCGGGGCCGTCGGCGGCTTCTACGGCGGGATGCTCGCGCTCTCCGGCGTGCCGGTCACGCTCATCGGGCGCTCGCCGCACGTCGACGCGATCCGGCGCAACGGCCTCGCGATCCTGCGCTCCGACCGGCGCGATATCGCCCGGGTCGACGCGTCGACGGAAGTCGGCGCCATCGGCTCCGCGCAGGTCGTGCTGGTCTGCGTCAAGGCGCCGGACACTCGCGCTGCCGCGCTGGCGATGCGCCCGCACCTCGCTCCGGACGCCGTCGTCGTCAGCCTGCAGAACGGCGTCGCCAACGCGGACGTGCTGGCCGATGCGCTCGACCAGGTGGTGCTCGCTTCGGTAGTCTGGGTCGGAACGTCGATGGACGGCCCCGGGGTCGTGCGCCACGCCGGACGCGGCGAGCTCGAACTCGGTGTCGGGCGAAGCGGGAACGGGCGTGCCGGCGCGCAGGCGCGTGCGCGCGAAGTCGCCGCGATGTTCGAGCGCGCGGGCGTGCCCTGCCCGGTCGTCGACGACATCGACGCGGCGCTGTGGCGCAAGCTCATCATCAACTGCGCCTTCAACGCCGTGTCGGCGCTCGGCCGCGCGCGCTACGGGCGCATGGCGGCCGAACCGGCGATCCGCGAACTCATGGAGGCTTCGGTGCGCGAGGCGCTCGCGGTCGCGCGGGTGTCCGGCGTCGCGATCGACGAGGCGGCGATGATCGCGTCGGTCTGGCGCACCGCCGAGACGATGGCGTCGCAGCACTCGTCGACCGCGCAGGACATCGTCCGCGGCAAGCGCACCGAGATCGGCGTGCTGAACGGCTACGTCGCGGAGCGCGGCGCGGCGCTCGGCATCGCGACGCCGGTGAACCGCGCGCTCCACGCGCTCGTGCGCCTGCGCGAGGCGGGCGACGATCTCGCCTGACGCGCGCGGCGGTCAGTTCGCCAGCGGCTTCGGCGCGACCAGCGACGGGAACTGCTTCTTGAGCGCTTCGAGCTTGGGCAGGTCGTTGTAGACGATGTACGGCTGCGTCGGGTGGCGCGCGAGGTAGTCCTGGTGGTAGGCCTCCGCCGGATAGAACTTCGCGAGCGGCGCGACCTCGGTGACGATCTTCACCGGAAAGACCTTCGCCCCGTCGAGCTGCGCGATGTACGCGCTGGCGATGCGCTTCTGCTCGTCGTTCCGGTAGTAGATCGCCGACCGGTACTGGGTGCCGACGTCGGGACCCTGGCGGTTCAACTCGGTCGGGTCGTGCGCGACCGAGAAGAACACGCGCAGGAGCTGCCCGTAGCTCACGACCTTGGGATCGAACGTCACCTCGACCGACTCGGCGTGCCCGGTGCGACCGGTCGACACCATCTCGTAGCTCGGATCGGGCGTCCTGCCGCCCGCGTAACCGGACACCGCGCGAGTCACACCGTTCATGTGGCGGAAGATCGCCTCCACCCCCCAGAAGCAGCCGCCGGCGAACACGGCGGTTTCGTTTCCTGACGTCGTGGCGCGGGGATCGGCGTCGTGTTTCGGCGCCGGCAGCGGCGCTGCCGAAGCGGCCGCAGTGGCCGCGAGGCCGACGACGAGGGTCCGGATCTGGCGAAGCATGGACACTCCCGGAGGGGTGGGCGATACGCCATTGTCGCGCCAAAGGGCCCGAACCTGACGGACCGTCGGGTTTCCGGGCCGCAACGGGGTTGACGATCCGGACAGAACGCCAGAGCACCGGGAGCGACGCCGCCCCGGGGTCACCGTTATCCGACGACCTCGATGGCGTTCGCGACCAGCGTGTGCGAGAGCAGCACCCCGTCGCAGCGTACCGTGCAGCCGAGATAGCGCTCGAGCGCCGGATCGCCCATCGCCGGTCCGCCCTTGCGCCGCAGAACGTAGCGCGCCGCGCCGGTGTCGATCCACACGGCGTCGTGCTCGCTCTTGCTGCCGGTGCCGAAGGGGCCGCGCGAGACCCGGCCGGTGACGCCGGTCACACGCTTCGGCGCGTCGTCCGCGCTGCGCTCGCCGCCGGCCATCGCCATCAGCGCTGGCGCAAGGTTCGCACGTCGACGACACGGCCGCGCACAGCCTTGACGACGACGGCAACGGCGTGCGGGCCACCGGGGGCGCCGCGCGGTTTCTCCATCGCGACGAAGTAGCGGCGCCCACCGAGCGCCTTGCCTGCGAAACGGCGCGCGTTCCCGGTCGTTCCCGGCTCGACCGGAGACTGCACCGCATAGGCGCGAAACCGGGCCTTCGCCATGCCGGCGCGCTTCGCCGCGTCGGCGAGGATCCGCTTCAGCGCGGGCGGGACGACGGGCACGGTCGCGTGTGTCGCCGTGGCGCGCGTCATCTGCAGGAACCGGCCCTGCGCCTCGAGGTGCGCTCGCCGCTCCCGGCGCCGCTCGCGTTCGGCGCGTGGCGAAAGCGCGTCGAGGTGCGCGCTCCCGTGCGGGCGTGGGCGATCGCGTCGCGGCTCGCGCGGGACCGCCTCGCTCGACCTCGTCGCGACCGGGCGAATCGACGGGTCGCCCAGCAGCACGAACTGCGCGAGCGTCTTGAGATCGATCGGGTCGAGGTCGACGCGCCTGCCGACGAAGTCCTGCCGGGCGTGCAGCGCGGCGTGGCCGATCGAATCACCGCCGAGCGCGTGGAGCAGGAACAGGCGGACCATCAGGTCGGCGGCCGTGTCGTTCTCCGCGTCGTCGCCGTACGCGATCGTCGTGCTGCCGAAGAAGCCGGACGCTCCCTGCGCGAGGTACTCCTGGCAGATCGGGCGGTCGGTGCCGATCAGTTCGGGCGCGTAGATCTGCGCGCCGTAGCAGCACTCGGCTGCCGCCACCGTGCCGGAACGGACCTTTCCGGCGATGCCGCGGCTCGTCATCGCGACCGGGTACCGCGCACGCTTTCCTTCTCCCGCCTGCCCCTGGAACTCCGGCGAGCCTTCGCTGCCGTGGCAGTTGACGAAGTGCGCGAGCGGCGAGAGCGCGCGAGCGGACAACCGCGGTCCGGACGGCGGCGAGGTCCGCAGCGCGCGGTGCGCGCCGAAGACGTCGAACAGGCTGCGCTCGCTCGACCTGCGCCAGACCCTGGCCGTGAGCGCGAACGCAGCGGCGTAGTCCCCGGCGGGGCGGCTCGCGTGCCGCGCGGCGGCGTCGAGCAGTCTCACGAGGAACGACGCCTGCGCGGTCCGGTGCGCGCCGCGCAGGTCCGGGAGCCGGCCGACGACGCGTGTGGGACCGGTGAAGCGTGCGATGTCGGTGGCGTAGCGGCCGCTGCACGCGTAAGGCAGATCGCTCCAGGCAACGATGTCCGGGTCGTACGGGGGCGCGAGCGCGGGATTGGCGATCGGCTGGTGCGGCACCACGTCGGGCGCGCCGAGCACGAGAAGGTACGCCGGCGCGTGCGCGCGGAAGGCCGCGTCGATCGCGTCTTTCGCGCCCCGGTGGTCGAGCGGATCGGGAGCCGCCCTCCCGCCGACCGCGCGCATGGCGCTCGCGTGATCGATCGGCAGGAGCTTCGAGGCGAGCCCCCGCCGCCGATCGGCCTCGACGAGGCGTCCGACCGCGGCGCGGATCCGGCGCCAGCCGGTCGCACCGTACTTCGCGCGGAGCGCGAGCGTGTTGGTGACGATGAGCTTGTCGATCGCTGCCACGTCCGGATTCCGGGTCCTCGCGGCTGAACGACTCCGGGCGACTTGCGCCGGCGGCCGGGGCCCGGCCGGTCGCCGGCGCGGCCCGGGACTACCCCGACAGCGTGTTCCCGAGGTAGTCGCTCTTGCCGATCTCCAGCCCGTTGTGGCGCAGGATGCCGTAGGCGGTCGCCACGTGGAAGTGGAAGTTCGGGATCGCGCGCGCAAGCAGGTACTGCCGGCCCTTGTAGGTGACGTCCTTGCCGGCGACTTTCACGACGGTTTCCTTGTCCTCGGTGCCGTCGATCTGCCCCGCCGCGATCGAACCGAGGTAGGCGATCGACCGCTCGACGCGCGCCTTGAGGTCCGCGATCGTCCGGTCCTCGTCGAACGTCGGCGCCGCGACGCCGGACAGCCGGGACGCGAAGCCGTTCGCGGTGTCGCAGGCGATCCTGACCTGGGCGGACAGCGGAAGCATGTCGGGATACAGCCGCGCCGACGGCAGCACCGCCGGGTCGAGCTTCTTCGCGTCCGAGTACGCCTGCGCCTTGTCGAGGATCGCGGACAGGTTGCGCAGCATGTGCACGAAGCGCGGAAGGCTCATCTGGTACATCGAGGTCGTCACGCTGCCTCCGTCGAAGGGGGAACCCGGCACCCCGCGTGCACCTCCAACGAAGCGCGCGGGCCGGAGCGGACAGGATAGCGCATCGGATCCGGACTCCGGCGCCCGCGCGGTATCCTCGCGGACCGCCTCCCGGCCGCCGAACGCACGCCGGAGGACGCCGCCGTCCGATCCATGCAATTTACGCGACCCTGGTACGACCTGCGAACCGGCGATGAGGGACAGCGCCGGCTCGACGTCGCGGTCGCGTTGTCGGCCCTGCTCCACGCCGCGGCGCTGTTCCTGCTCGTCCCGCAACTGGCGAAGAACGCCCTCACGCCCGGCGCGATCGACGGACCGGTGTCGGCGCCGATCAGCGTGTCGCTGGCGCCGCGGGCGAGGCCCCCGCAGCCGCCCTTCGAGGCCTTGGCTCCTTCCGCCGACGCCGTCCGCCCGACACCCGCGCCGCGCCCCCTGCCGGAACCTCGCCGCCCGCCTCCTCCGCGCGCCGCCCTGCCGCCGCAGCGCTCCCCCGAAGTCTTCCGGTCCCCTGAACCCGCGCCGGTGCCGCTTCCCGCGCCGATTCCGGAAGCACGGGTGGAGCCCAGGCCGTCTCTCCCGCCCGAACGCCGCGCGGAACCCCCGCCCTCCCCTCCGGTGGAGACCGATCTGGCCGCGTACATCGCGGCCCGCCGCGCCGAGCGCGGCGAGTCGGCTCCCGCCGTCGAGAGCGACGCCGCGCGCCGCGATCGTGCGCTCCAGCGCAACCTCGCGAGCCTCAACGCGCCGCGCCCGTTCGCGGGCGACCCGAAGAGCGGAGGCGGCCTGTTCCAGGTCACGCTCAAGAGCTACGACTTCGCGGAGTTCCGCTTCTACGGCTGGAACCGGGACGTACGGCGCACGATCCCGCAGCGGTTCGAGGTCCGCAAGGGCGCCAATCCCACCATCGACATCGCGATCGTGAAGCGCATGGTCGAGATCATCCGCGAGACCGAGCGCGGGGACTTCGTGTGGCGCTCGGAGCGCCTCGGGCGCGACATCACGCTCTCCGCGCGCCCCGAGGACAACGACCGCCTCGAGCAGTTCCTGCTGAAGGACCTGTTCGGCTAGCCGGTGTCTGACACCGTGTCTGACACCGTGTCTGACACCGCCGAGGGGAGCCGCGAACGCGAAACGCGTCGGGCCGGGAGACCGACCTGGCGGGAGGCGCCGGTCCCGGAAGGCCCCGACGACGAAACGGGCAGCGGAGTCGGTCCCCTGACCTGCGCTGACACGATCGACAGCCGGGAATGAGACGTGCCCCGACGCTGTTGGCGCAGCACCGAGCAGGCGGCCGCGACTCCCTGGACGGGGACGGGACCGGCTGGCGGAGCTACCGTGTCCACGCCGGAAGAACGACTCCACGCCCCCGGCAGGTACGGCGCGAGTCCCGCAAACGATTTCCCGAGGAGACACTCGATGAAGCGCATTCGTCCCGACCGGAGTTCCTCGCTGAGCGTCCTTCTGGCCGCGAGCGCCGCAGCGATCCTCGCCGCCTGCCAGTCGATGGGCATGCCGGAGTCGCACACGCAGAGCGTCGCCCTGTCCGGTGCGCACGAGGTTCCGGCGGTGTCGACGGCAGCGTCGGGCACAGGCAACGTCACCGTCACGCCCGAGGGCATGGTGTCCGCCTCGATCGTGGCGACCAACATGAATGCCACCGCCGCGCACATCCACATGGCCGCGGCCGGAGCCAACGGACCGGTCATCGTGCCGTTCGTGAAGACCGCCGACAACACGTTCTCCGCTCCCGCAGGCGCGAAGATGACGCCTGAGCAGTACGCGGCCTACAAGGCGGGCAGGACCTACGTGAACGTGCACAGCGCCGCGCATCCGGGCGGCGAGATCCGCGCGCAGCTCGCGGGGAAGTGACCCCGCGGACCCTGCGGTCCTAGACCCTCGGCTCCCCCCGGCCGTTGACGGTGATCGTCGGGCCGGGCGGGAACGAGAGTTGCGCGGTGTAGTCGCGCCCGCGGAACCGGTACACCACGTCCCAGTAGGTCGGCTGTCCGGAGCCCGGCACGGTCTGGCACTTCTGGACACCGCCCGAATGGGCGCCCGCCACGTTCGATCCCACGGCGGCGCCGCCGACCGCTCCCACGGCCGTCGCAACATCCCTGCCGCGCCCGCCGCCGATCTGGTGGCCGAGCACCCCGCCCAGGATGCCGCCGATCACCGCGCCGGCGATCTGGTCGCCGCTCGCGTGACGCGGCTCGACCCAGCAGCGCTGCTCGGGTGCGCCGACCACCTCGCGCACCGAGATCACGTCCGCCTGGTAGGTAGGTTCGCCGTAGCGCGGGTAGTACGCGTAGGACGGGGGCGGCGCCGGCGGGTAGGCGCCCGCGACATTGCCGCCGACACGCCGCAGCGACGAGATGCTGCCTTCGAGGCCCATCGCGTAGAGCGACGGGTACTGACCCGGCGCGAGCACCGCGCAGCGCCCGCCGAAATACGCGTCCGCGCAGAACTCCCAGCGGCCGCGGTCGATGATCACCGACCGGGTGCGGTCGTTGAATCCGTAGGGATCGAGGTTCGGCGTGTCCCAGTTGATCAGGTAGTTCCGGCCGCGGAAACTCTCCTGCGCGTAGAGCGTGACCTGGGCCGCCGCGAGCGGCGAGGCCATCGCGAGCACCATCAGGGCCATGCGAGTGAGCGACCTTGGCATGCGGACTCCGGGCATGGGTGTCGATCCAGTGTAGCCGAAACGCCGGAACCCGCAGGCGCGTTGACCTGCCCGGCCAGCCTCCGGCGGCGCTGCGCGGCGCGGGTACACTCGCCTGCGCATGGCTGTCGTCCACCTGAAGCCCGCCTGGGTGCTGCACGGCGCCGACGGCGAGCACTTCGAACCGAAACTGTTCGGGCTCCTCGCGGCGATCCGCGACAGCGGCCGGCTCACGGCCGCCGCGAAAGCGGTCGGCCTGTCGTATCGTCACGCCTGGGGACTGCTCGCGAAATGGGCGGCCATCCTCGGCAGCGATCTCGTCGCGATGGAGCAGGGCAAGGGCACGAGCCTCACGCGCCTCGGTGAACGGCTGCTGTGGGTCGAGCAGCGCACGCAGGCGAGTCTCTTCCCGCAGCTCGAGAACATCGCCGCCGAACTCAACGCGGAGATCCGACGCTCGCGCAGCGCGCACGCGTCGATCGTCCGCGTGCACGCGAGCCACGGCTACGCGATCGAGCGCCTGCCCGCCCTGCTGCACGCCCACGCGCAGGCCGAGATCGCGCTCAGGTACGTCGGCAGCGTCGAGGCGCTCGCCTCGCTCGCGCGCGGCACCTGCGATCTCGCCGGATTCCACGTGCCGATCGGGGCGCTGGCCGCGCCGTTCTGGGAACAGTACGCGCGCTGGATCCGGCCGCGGCAGCAGCGCGTGATCCGCATGGTGCGCCGCAGGCAGGGGCTCATCGTCGCGTCCGGCAACCCGCTGCGGATCCGCTCGCTAGACGATCTCGCGCGACCGCGGATCCGCTTCGTCAACCGGCAGGCGGGGTCGGGTACGCGCGTGCTGTTCGACACGCTCCTTGCCGCCCGGGGCATCGATCCGCGCGCGATCCGCGGCTACGACACGGCCGAGATCACCCACGCCGCGGTGGCGACCGCGGTCGCGAGCGGCGCGGCCCACGCAGGGCTCGGCGTCGAGCCGGCGGCGCGAGCCTACAAGCTCGACTTCATTCCGGTCGTCGAAGAGCGCTACCTGCTCGCCTGCAGGCTCTCGGCACTCGCGACGGCACCCGTCCAGTCGATCGTGGCGCTCCTGCGGGGCTCGGCTTTCCGGCGCGCGATCGAGACCGTGCCCGGCTACCGGATCGACCATCCCGGCAAGGTGGCGACCTTCGCCGAACTCTTTCCCGACGCCTTCGAAGCGCGCCGCGCGCGCCGCTGCGACCATGCTCAAAGCCCGGCTTGACCCCGGAATCCGCCTCGGCAGGGATGCGCTGCACCCGGTGCCGCGCGAACTCCTCGACCTGCTCCAGCGCATCCGCAAGCACGGCTCCTTCGGCGATGCGGCGCGGGAAGCGGGACTGTCGCACCGTCGCGCGCTGGCGCTGATCAAGACCTGGGAGACTCTCGCCGGCCGCAGGCTCGCCGTCCGCACGCGCGGACAGGGCTGCACCCTCACGGCGTTCGGCGTGAAGCTCGCCGGCATCGAGGAGTGGCTGCACGCGCGCGTCGGCGCGCAGTTCGGCCAGATCTCTCTCGAACTCGCGAGCCATCTCGACGAGGCCGAGCCGCCGCCCGCGCCCCGGATCCGCCTGCACGCGAGCCACGACCTCGCGGTGCTGAAGCTCCACGAGCGCCTCGCGGGCCATCTCGCCATCGAACTGCGCTTTCTCGGCGGTCTCGACAGCCTCGATGCCCTCGGCCGCGGCGAGTGCGACCTCGCGGGGTTCCACGTTCCCGACCCGCCGTCGCTGCTGGGGGCGCTCCTGCCCGAATACCGGCGCCGCCTCGAAGGGCGAGACTACCGTTACCTGCGCCTGCTGTCGCGCCACCAGGGCCTGATGGTGGCGCACGGTAATCCGAAGCGCATCCGCTCGCTCGCCGACCTCGCACGGCCGGGCCTTCGCTTCGTCAACCGCGAGCGCGGTTCGGGAACCCGGCTCCTGCTCGACGCGCTGATTGCGGATCTCGGCGTCGCATGCGAGGCGATCGAAGGCTACGCGAGCGCCGAAGTCACCCACATGGCGACCGCCGCGAAGGTGCGCTCGGGAACCGCCGACCTGGCCTTCGGCATCGAGGCCGCGGCACGCGCTCACGACCTCGACTTCATCCCGGTCGCCGACGAGCACTACTACGTCGCCGCAGCGGCCACGCGCCCTTCCGGAGAAGCGCTGAACGCGCTGGCGCGGGCGGCCGACACGGTCCAGTTCCGCCGCGTCCTTTCCCGCATCGGCGGGTACGACGTGGCGCGCGCACCGTCGCGGGCCCCCCTCGCCCGGATCCTGACCGATCCGCAAGCCCGCTCCGGCCGCAGGAGCGCGAGAACCTGATCCGCGCACCGCGGGCGTCCGGCCCGCGGTCGCGAGCCGCACCGCATCGGTCCGTGGAGGATGCGCGCATCGGGACGCGCTGCGATGATGCGCGTGTCGACACCGCCGGGAGCGTCCGATGAAGACCCCACCGCCGAATTGGCCGCGCATCTCGAGCAGCGTCTGCTACCGCGACGCCTCCACGGCCATCGCGTGGCTGTGCGAAGCGTTCGGCTTCGAACTGCGCCTGCGCGTCGAGGACGACGACGGCCGCATCGTCCACAGCGAACTCTCGTTCGGCGAAGGCCTGGTGATGGTGAGCGGGGAAGGCGCATCGGCGAAGCGGTCCTGGAGGCGCTCGTTTCGCAGCCCGGCGTCGCTCGACGGCAGGTTCACGCAGGCGATGATGGTGTTCGTCGACGACGTGGACGCTTCTTGCGCCCGCGCCCGCGGGCGCGGCGCCCGCATCGTCGAGGAGCCGGCGACGCACGACCACGGCGAGGACTACTGGACCGACCGCAGCTACGCGGCGCTCGACTGCGAAGGCCACCTGTGGTGGTTCACGCAGCGGCTGCGCGACCCGGTGACGCGCTGACCGAGGCCCGTCTGCCGGACCCCGGATGCGCGCGGGGCGGCGAAGCGCACTCGGTGGGTCGCGATTCCGCGATCAGCCGTCGACCGCGAGTTCCCTGAGCGCCGACAACGGAATCACCGCGAGCGTCTCCTCGTGCGTCGCCGCGAGCACCACCGGTGGCGCGACGCCCGCCTCGTAGGCCTGGCGCCAGGTCGCCGCGCACACGCACCAGCGGTCGCCGGGCTTGAGTCCCGGAAAGCGGTACTCGGGCGCGGGCGTGATCAGGTCGTTCCCCTGCGCGCGCGCGAAGTGCAGGAAGTCGCGGGTCACGCGCGCGCACACCACGTGGAGGCCGTGGTCGTCTGGCCCGGTGCCGCAGCATCCGTCGCGGAAGAACCCGGTCCGCGGCGACATCGAGCAGGGCTCGAGCGCGCCACCCAGCACGTTGCGGTCGGTGAAGCGGTCGGGAGCGTCAGCGGGCATGGCGCGATGATAGCCGTCCGCCCGCGTGGCGAAGTGCGATCGCGGGGCCTGCGGAGTTCATTCCCACAGATCGACCCGCTCGCCGCGCGCGCGCATGCGTTCCGCGCGCGCCTGCAGCCAGCGCTGGAACGACGGATCGGTCCGGTAGGCTCCGTCGGCGACGTAGGCGAACGACGACGCGAAGTGGAACGGACGAAGGTAGGCGCCGATGCGGAACACCTCGACACCCGCGTCGTCGAAGAACACGACCGACGGCGTGTAGGCGATGCCCAGTTCGCGCGCCCAGGCGTGCGCGGTCGTCGCGCGGCCGTCCGGCGTGACGATCGGCATCGACGCGCCGAGCGGCAGGCGCACCACGTCGAAGCGGGCGACCTGCGCGAGGACGTCGGCGCGACGGAAGGCCTCGCGGTGCAACTCGTCGCAGGCGGTGCAGTCGGTCGTCTCGAACAGGACCGCGAGCGGCCTGCTTCCCTTCCTGCGCGGCATTGCGTCCGGCGGCAGGAAGAACGCCTCGTCGTGGAGCTTCGGACTCGCGGCCTCGCGCGCATTGCGCGCGAGCCAGTCCGTCAGCGGTTCGGTCTTCTCCCGCTTCGACGCCACGTAATCGAGCACCGCGTCGAAGCGCTGGGGCGGCCAGTAGCCGTCGAGCCGCGCCACGACCTGTCCGCGCTCGTCGAGGAACAGGAGCGTCGGCGTGAACTGCACCTCCAGGCGGCGGGCGAGTTCCTTCTCGCTCGCCGTGCGGCCGTCGACCCAGGTCGTCTCGCGGTCGCCCCACAGGTTGAGCGCGATCGCGACGAAGCCCGCGCGCGTCTTCGCGACCGTGTCGCGCTGCGAGAAGTTCGCGGTCATCAGCTTGCGGCAGTACGGGCAGCCGTCCTGTCCGACGTAGATCATCACACGCTTGCCGTCACGTGCTGCGTCGGCGACTTCCTCGCGAAAGTCGAGGAAGCTCTGCGCGAACCAGGGCGGGATGTCGATCGCGTGCGGGGAGGCCTCCTGTGCCCGCGCCGGCGCGATCGCGGCCGCGAGCATGACGACGAGCGCCGCCATCGCGGCGATGCGGGCGTTGATCAGCGCGTCGAAAGGGCGCAGGGCCATGATCGGTCGAAAGCGAGCGTCCCCGGCGCATGGCGATCGGACCTCGGTCGCGACGCGTGCCTCCGGAAGTCCTCACTCTAGCACCGCGACTCCCGCACCGAAGTCGCGTGTTCGGGGCGGGCACCGGCACGCGATCCGGTCGAACCGGACGAGACCGCGGATGCGCGCCGTGCTATCATGGAGGGCTTCGCAATTCGAAATCGCGGTGACGCCGGTCCGGCATCGCGATCCCCGCGCCCCGCTTCGCCACCCCCGTCCCGCTGGACGCGGCCGCCGCGCGAGACGCCCCCCGCACAACCCCCAGAGCACACGATGGCCACGAAATCCCGATCCTCGAAGAGAGCCTCCGCGCCGACGTCGCGCGGGCGCGCTGCCCGCACCGGCCCCAACGGCGAGGTGCTGATCGACCTCGCGCTGCAGGGTGGCGGCGCCCACGGCGCGTTCACCTGGGGCGTGCTCGACCGCCTGCTCGAGGAGCGGTCGCTGCGCATCGACGGCGTGTCCGGCACCTCGGCGGGCGCGATGAACGCGGCAGTGCTCGCCGACGCTCTCGCCCACGGCGGCCGCAACGGGGCGCGCGCCGCGCTCGAAGCGTTCTGGAAACGCGTGGCCGACGCGGCAGCGTTCAGCCCGCTGAAGCGGGGTCCGGTCGAGATCGCGTCGGGCGCGTGGACGCTCGACTACTCGCCCGCGTTCGTCGCGATGGAACTCGCGACGCAGGTGTTCTCGCCCTACACGATGCCGGTCGGCAACAACCCGCTGTCGCAGGTCCTCTCCGACAGCGTCGACTTCGAGCGGCTGAACGAGTCGCCGATCAAGATCTTCGTGACGGCCACCAACGTGCACACCGGCAAGGGGCGGGTGTTCCGCAACCACGAGATCACGCCCGACGTGCTGCTCGCCTCCGCCTGCCTGCCGACGATGTTCCAGGCGGTCGAGATCGACGGCGAACCGTACTGGGACGGCGGCTACTCGGGCAACCCGTCGATGTATCCGCTGATCCGCGAGTGCCAGGCGTCCGACACGATCCTCGTGCAGATCAACCCGATCGTGCGGTCCACCACCCCGCGGACGCCGCGCGAGATCCAGAACCGGCTGAACGAGATCTCGTTCAACGCCACGTTGCTCAAGGACCTGCGCGCGGGTGCCCTGCTCCGCCACGTCCTCGATCCCGGAAGCCTCGAAGGCCGGTTGTGGGCGAAGATGCGCGTGCACCGGATCGCCAGCGAGATCATGCTGAAGCTCTCCTACTCGTCGAAGCTGCTCGCCGAGTGGGCGTTCTTCGAGATGCTGCGCGACGAAGGTCGTGCCGCGGCATCGGCGTTCCTGCGCGCCCACCGCGGCGATCTCGGCGTGCGCTCGACGCTCGACTTCGACGCGCTGCTCGAAGGCATCTGAGGCGACGACGATGGGTCTCCTCGGCATCCTGCTCGGCCTCGGCGTGCTCGTCTGGCTGTCGTTTCGCGGCTGGAGCGTGCTGGTGCTGGCGCCGCTAGGCGCGCTGGTCGCCGCCGCTTTCGCGACCGAGCCGCTGCTCGCGCACTGGACGCTGACCTTCATGGGGTCGGCGGCCGGCTTCATCGGCCAGTTCTTCCCGCTGTTCCTGCTCGGGGCGATCTTCGGCAAGCTGATGGACGACAGCGGCGCGGTCACCACGATCGCGCGCTTCATGACCGAGAAGCTCGGGCCGAAGCGGGCGATCCTCGCGGTCGTGCTCGCCGGCGCCGTGGTCACCTACGGCGGGGTGAGCCTGTTCGTCGCGATCTTCGTCATCGTGCCGATGGGACAGGCGCTGTTCCGCGCCGCGGACATTCCCAACCGGCTGCTGCCCGCCGCGGTGGCGCTCGGCACGATGACCTTCACGATGAGCGCGCTGCCGGGAACGCCCGCGATCCAGAACGCGATCCCGATGCCGTTCTTCGGCACGACGCCGTTTGCGGCACCTGGCCTGGGCATCCTCGCATCCGCAGTCATGGCCGGTTTCGGCCTGTGGTGGCTCGGACGCGCGGCGGGTCGCGCCCGCCGTGCAGGCGAAGGCTTCGGACGCCGCGGCGCGTCGGTGCCGGAGCCGCCCGACGCGACGCACGAGCCGGAACTGCGCGCCCGCGCCAGCGCCGCCAGCGGTTTCGACCCGTCCGAGATCGAGGGCGAGGCCGCGCCGGCGATCAACGGCCCTTCGCCGCTCATCGCCCTCCTTCCGCTGCTCGTCGTGGTCGTGGTCAACCTGATCGCGTCGTTCGTCGTGCTGCCGCGCCTCGACTTCGAGCGCATCGCCGGCATGCGCTTCGACCCGAATGCGCTCTTCGCCGCGAGCGGCGTGTGGTCGGTGCTGTTCGCTCTGATCTGCGGCATCGTCGCCGTCGTGGTGCTCAACCGTGGCCGCATCGCTTCGGTTCGCGGGAGCGTGGACACCGGCGCGCACGCCTCGGTGCTTCCGGTCGTGAGCGTGGCGAGTCTCGTCGGTTTCGGAGCGGTCGTCGCTGCGATGCCGGCGTTCGGCCAGGTCCGCGACTGGGTGCTGCAGATCGAGGGCGGACCGCTGGTGTCGCTCGCGTTCGCGACCAACGTGCTCTCGGCGCTCACCGGCTCGGCGTCCGGCGGACTCACGATCGCGCTCGACACGCTGGGCGAGACCTACCTCAAGCTCGCCGCGCTGATGGGCATCGATCCGGCGCTGATGCACCGCGTGGCGGTCATCGGCGCGGGGACGCTCGACAGCCTGCCGCACAACGGCGCGGTGGTCACGCTGCTCGGCCTGTGCGGAGTCACCCACAAGGAAGGCTATCTCGACCTCGTGATGGTCGCGATCGTCGGCGCGATTCTCGCGCTGGTCGCCGTGATTGCGCTCGGCTCGACGTTCGGATCGTTCTGACGTCCGGAGCCTGAAGCCGAAGCGCGCGCGGGCGGGCGTACAATCAGGCCCGTTCGAATTCATTCCACGCAAGGAACATCGCATGAAGCCTCAAGCAATTCGATGGGCGCTCGCGGGCGCCGCGCTCGCCGCCGTCGCCGCACCGGCCTTCGCCCAGTCCAGCGTCAGCTACGGACGCGTCACCGCGGTCAGGAGCGTGACCGTCGACAGCTCCAACGCGCAGGTGGGTGGTGCGCTGGTCGGCGGCACCGTCGGTCTGGTTTCCGGCAGCAACCGCTCGAGCAGCAACCAGGCGCTGCGCGGCGTCGGCGGCGCGGCGGCCGGCCGCCGGATCGGCGGCGCGATGGGGTCGAGCCAGGCCTGGGAGTACACGGTCCTCCTGGGCGGTGGCTCCACGACCACGATGGTTTCGGACCAGGCCGGCAAGCGCGTCGGCGACTGCGTCGCGATCGAGCGCGGATCGTTCAACAACATCCGGCTCGTCGACGACTCCCGCTGCGCGCCGCCCGCACGCGCCGCGGCCGCGCCGGCGCCCGCGCCCGCCGCATCCCCGGCGGCCATCCGCCAGTCGGACGCGTGCATCCAGGCCAAGGAACAGCTGCTGAAGGCGGAAACCGACGACGCATTCGACCGCGCCGAGCGCCGCGTGCGGCTGCTCTGCGGCGAGTGACCCGGCACGCCGGGGCCCGGGCCCCGGCGACCGGCAGAGGGTCCTGCGCGCTCAGCGCGCCGCGCCCTTGCGCCCCGCCAGCGGCACGTTGGACAGGAGCTTCGCGAGTTCCGCTCCGTCGATCAGCCGGATACGCTTCTGCACGGCGTACGCGCGCGCGTTGTCGGTGATCCCGCCAGCGAGCACGCACGCGGCTTCGCGCACCTCGCGCGCTTCCCGCGCCGCGACCAGTTCCTTCAGCGGCTCGACCCCGAGGCGCGCCACCTTCCAGCGCTTGGCCGACACGACGGTGCGGCGGCCCTCCTTCGCGATCTCGAAGTCGGCGCCGGCCTCGGCGACCCTCGTCACTTCGCAGCCGTCGAGCCGAAAACCGAGGTCGAGCGCATCGGCGAACTCCGGCCACGACATCGCGCGCACCGCGTCGAGCGTCGCCGCGACCCTCTTCGCCGACGGCGCCCGGACCTGTCGCGAGAGCGCGATCACGGCGATCACCGCGAACGGTGCGCCGAGGAACGGACCCATCGCCCGCCAGTGCGCCGGCAGCAGCGCGAGTCCCAGTCCGGCGAGCGCCGCGGCGATGGCCGCGCTCATCCACCACGGCGAACGCAGCAGGATCGCGAACAGCGAGTTCTCGTTCATCTTCCACTGCATCGTTCGCCTCGCAGGTTGACGTTCGCGGGTCGGAGGGGGCGCGCTAGCGCCCGGGGGCGAGGAGCGCCGCCGCGCCCGAGAAGGTGAGGAACGCGAGCGCCGTCGTGGCGAGGATGATGCGCGCGATGCGCCCGTTGTCGGCGCCGAAGCGCTCGGCGAGCATCGCCACGTTGCTGGCCGAAGGCAGCGTCGCGACCAGCACGATGACAGTGAGCGCGTAGCGGTCGAGCGGCACGCCGAGGTCGATGGCTGCGTGACCGATCGCCAGCACGAGCAGCGGATGGACGACGAGCTTGACGGCGACCACCGGAATCACTTCGCCCGCCGGCGTCGGCTCGCGCGCGGCCGCCTGCGAGCGCGCCAGCACCGCGCCGATCGTGAACAGCGCGGCCGGCGACGCCGCGTCCGCGAGGAGCTTCACCGCCTGCATGAGCGGCTCAGGCACCGCGATCCCCGACAGCCAGGTCGCGACGCCCAGCACGATCGCCCACGGCAGCGGGTTGACGAGCACGCCGCGCAGCGCCGAGCGCGCGGCGGCGGCGGAGCCGTGCTCGGCCGCGCTTCCGAGCTGAGACAGCGCGATGCACAGGGAACTCGTGAACACGAGGTCCATCAGGATCGTCGCCATCGCCGGGCCCGCGGACGCCTCGCCCATGAGCGCGATCAGCAGCGGGATGCCCATGTAGCCGGTGTTGGGAAACGTCGCCACCAGCGCACCGAACGCCGCGTCGTTCCAGCCGATGCGCGGGGAGAGCGTGACCGCGACCGTGAACGCCACCAGGACGAACGCGCATCCCACGTACACGACGAAGAGTCCGATCGAGAGGTCGCGCAGGATCGGCGTCGTCGCGCCGAAGCGGAACAGCATCGCCGGCAGCGCGAAGTAGAGCACGAAGCTGTTGAGCCCCGGAATCGCGTTCTCCGGCAGCAGCCGGGCGCGCGTGGCGGCGTACCCGGCCAGCACCAGCGCGAAGAACGGGAACGTGATGGCGAGGACGTCGAGCACGGCGTGGGGGTCGCGGTTGCGTCGCCGCGCATCGTGGCGCGGGTCGCGACAGGTGACGCGCCTGGAAGAACGGTCTCTCGCGGATCAGCCCGGCGGCGGCCGGGTGGCGACCATCGCGTCGCGGCCGCCGAACCACTCGAACCACGCTGCGGCATTGGGATGGCGCTCGCGCCAGTTGAGCGAGGCGAAGCGGAAGTCGAGGTAGCCCAGCGCGCAGGCGAACGCGATCGTGCCGAGGTCGACCCGGTCTCCGAACGAGACCGCGCGCCGCTCGAGATCGGCGAGGCCGCAGGCGACCTTGTCGAGCTGGCCCTCGATCCATCCCGACCAGCGCTGCGGTTCCGGGCGCACCGCCATCTCGTAGCGCGTGAGCAGCGCGGCGCCGGAGATGCCGTCCGCGAGCGACTGCTCGACCAGCACCGGCCAGCGCGCGCCGGCCTCGGCGGGGATCAGCTCGCCGCCGGCCGTTTCGTTCAGGTACTCGCAGATCACGCGGCTGTCGTAGAGCACCGTGCCGTCGTCGGTCACGAGCGTGGGCACCTGGCCGAGCGGATTCAGCTCGACCAGCGCGCGATCTCGCGTCACCGGGTGCGCGGCGGCCGGCACGAGTTCGATGCGCTCGCGCAGTCCGAGCTCCTGCGCGCATACCTGGCACTTGCGCGCGAACGGCGAGGTGGGGGAATAATGGAGTCTCATCGGTCGTGGCCGTGGAGTCAGGCGTCGGGAACCAGCCGCACCGACAGGACGCCGCCGATGGCCGCGAGTCCTCGCACGGTCTCGTCGCGGACCGCGCTGTCGGTGTCGACCAGCGTGTAGGCCATCTCGCCGCGCGAGCGGTTCACCATGTTGTGGATGTTCAACCCGGCCTGCGCCATCGTCGAGCTGATCTGGCCGAGCATGTTGGGCACGTTGGCGTTGGCGATCGCGATCCGGTGCGGCGACTCGCGCTCCATCTCGACGTTCGGGAAGTTGACCGAGTTCGCGACCGTCCCGTGCTCGAGGAACTCGCGCACCTGGTCGACCACCATCGCGGCCGAGTTGTCCTCGGCCTCCGCCGTCGAGGCGCCGAGGTGCGGCAGCGCCACGACGCCCGGCTCGCCGATCAGCGCAGCGCTCGGGAAGTCGGTGAGGTAGGACTTGAGGCGGCGCTCGCGCAGCGCGGCCAGCACGGCCTGCTCGTCCACGATCGCGTCGCGGGAGAAGTTGAGCAGCACCATGCCCGGCTTCGCGAGCGCGAGCCGCCGCGCATCGACCAGGTGGCGGGTGACCGGCAGTAGCGGCACGTGCAACGTCACGAAATCCGCGGACTTCAGCACCTCGTCGATCGAGTGCGCCTTGCGCACCGAGGCGGGCAGGCGCCAGGCCGCGTCGACGGTGATCTCGGGGTCGAAGCCCACGACCTTCATGCCCAGCTTGATCGCCACGTCGGCGACGAGTCCGCCGATCGCCCCCAGGCCGACGATGCCGAGCGTGCGCTGCGGCAGCTCGAATCCGGCGAAGCGCTTCTTGCCGTCCTCGACCTGCGCCTCGAGGTCGGGGGCGTTCCGGTCCAGGCCCTCGACGTAGCGCAGCGCCGGCACCACGTTGCGCGCGCCCATCAGGAGCGCGGTCAGCACCAGTTCCTTGACCGCGTTCGCGTTGGCGCCGGGCGCGTTGAACACCGGGATGCCACGCTTCGACAGCGCGCCGACCGGGATGTTGTTGGTTCCCGCACCCGCGCGCCCGATCGCCTTCACGCTCGCCGGAATCGCCATCGCGTGCATGTCGTGCGACCGCACGAGGATCGCATCGGGATCGGCGAGCGCCTTTCCGACCGTGTAGCGCCCGGCCGGGAAGCGGCCGAGCCCCTGCGCCGAGATCGCGTTGATCGTCAGGATTCGGAACATCACCGGGTCAGCCGTGGCTGCGCTCGAATTCCCGCAGGTAGTCGGCGAGCGCGCGCACGCCCTCGACGGGCATCGCGTTGTAGATCGACGCGCGCATGCCGCCGACCGCCCGGTGGCCTTTCAGCTGCACCATGCCGCGTTCCTCCGCGCCCTTCAGGAACGCCGCGTCGAGCTTCTCGTCGGGAAGGCGGAACGGAACGTTCATGCGCGAGCGGTCCTCCTTCCGCACCGGCGACGAGTAGAACCCGCTCGCGTCGAGCACGTCGTAGAGGAGCTTCGCCTTCGCGACGTTCTTCCGTTCGATCGCCGCGAGCCCTCCCTGCGCGATGAGCCACTCGAACACCAGCCCGGCGATGTAGATCGCCCAGGTCGGCGGCGTGTTGAGCATCGAGTCGGCCGCCGCCTGCTCCTTCCAGTGGAACGCCGACGGACAGATCGGCAGCGCGCGGTCGAGGAGGTCGTCGCGCACGATCACCAGCGTGAGCCCGGCCGGACCCAGGTTCTTCTGCGCGCCGCCGTAGATGACGCCGTAGCGCGCGACGTCGACCGGGCGCGACAGGAGATGCGACGACATGTCCGCGACCAGCGGGACGTCGCCGGTGTCCGGCGTCCAGTGGTACTCGACGCCGCCGATCGTCTCGTTGGTGCAGATGTGGACATAGGCCGCCGACGGGTCGAGCTTCCAGGTCTCGCGCGCGGGCACATAGCTGAACGCGCGATCCTCCGACGACGCGGCCACGCGGACCTCCGCGTAGCGCTTCGCCTCCTTGATCGACTTCTTCGACCACTCGCCGGTGTTCACGAAATCGATGCTCTTCCGTCCCCCGACGAGGTTCATCGGGACGATGGCGTTCTCGCCGATCGCCCCGCCCTGCAGGAACAGCACCTTGTGGTTCGCGGGAATCGCGAGCAGCGTGCGGAGATCCGCCTCGGCCTTCTCGGCGATCGAGATGAACTCCTTGCCGCGGTGGCTCATCTCCATCACCGACATGCCGCTGCCGCGCCAGTCGAGCATCTCGGCGGCGGCCTGTCGGAGCACGGACTCGGGCAGCACGGCGGGGCCGGCGCTGAAATTGTGGACGCGCATGTCGGAGCGGAGGGCGGGCGGAATCCGCCATTGTAGCGAACCGCGTCGTGCCCTCCCCGCTCGCCGGATCGTCCCGCCCGTCCCGGCGCCGCGGCCGCGGGTCGACGCTAGGCGTCGAACAGATAGGCGCGGCTGTCTTCGAGGAAGTCCGGAGCGTCGTCGGAACGGATCGCGGTGCCCACGCCGTCCGCGGTCAGCACCTCGAGCAGGAGCGCGCTCGGCACGCCTCCGTCGATGATGTGCACCGAGCGCACGCCCGAGCGCACGGCCTCGACCGCCGCGATCGCGCGCTCGCGCACTTCGCCGTCGACGAGGCCTTCGGTGACCAGGCTCTCCACTTCCTTCGCGCGGACGATCCACGCGAGCCTGCCGTCGCGGCCGACGACGCCCTGCGCGTTGGTCATCAGGATCAGCTTCTCTGCGGCGAGGGCGCGCGCGAGTTCGCCCGCGAGACGGTCGGACAGGATGTGGTAGGCCGTCCCGTCGTCGGCCACGCCGATCGGCATGACGACCGGAACGAACTCGCGCGAGAGCAGGAGATTCACGAGTTCGACGTCGATCGACGCGACGTCGCCGACGAAGCCCAGGTCGACGGGCGCCCCGCCCGGCGCCGCCGGAACGCGGCGCTTGACCGCGCGGATGAACCGGCCGTCCTGTCCGTTGATCCCCACGGCGCGCCCGCCGTGCTGGTTGATGAGGCCGGTCCGTTCCTGGTTCAGTTCGTCGAGCGCCATTTCGACGACGGTCAGCGTGCGGGCGTCGGTGACGCGCAGGCCCTGCTCCCGGTGCGACGGCAAGCCCATCGTCGAGAGCAGTTCGTCGATGCGCCAGCCGCCGCCGTGCACGACGATCGGCTTCATGCCGACCAGACGCAAGAGCGCCACGTCGCGCGCGAACATGGCCTTCAGGGCGGGGTCGGCCATCGCCCGGCCGCCGAAGCGGATGACGATCGCCTTGCCGTGGTAGGCGCGAAGGTAGGGCAGCGCTTCGGCGAGCGTGCGGGCGGTGGTGGCGGCGGTGGGCATCGGCAGGTCGGGTCCCTCGCATGGTACCCAACTGCCGCGAGGCCGGCATTGGCCGTGCCGCCCGCGGCGCTCCGCCGGCTTGCGGCGCGACCGCCGGCGAGGGGGTAGAATCCTGCCCGCCACGGATTCCAGAACGGCTCGCGCCTCGCCGGCCAACCCCTGTCCGCTGACTTCCCCCACATCGTCGTGCTTGCCGCCGGCCTCGGTCTGCGCCTCGGTGCGCTCACGGCCGACCGGCCCAAGGCGCTCGTCGAGGTCGCAGGCACGACGCTGCTCGAGCACGCGCTGCGGTTCGCGCGGAGTCTCGGCGCGGCGCAGACGATCGTCGTGGGCGGCTACCGCGTGCGCGACGTCGCCGATCGGCTCGAGGCGCTCGCGATGCCGCGAGTCCGGCTGGTCGAGAATCCGCGCTTCGAGGAAGGCAACCTGCGGTCGGTGGAGGCCGCGCTGCCCCACCTGCGCGACGCCTTCCTGCTCACCAACTGCGACCACGTCCTGCCCGACGAAGCCGCGCCGCGGGTAGCCGCCTCGATCGGCACGTCCGTCACCGCGTTCTGCGAATTCGAGCGCGCACTCGCAGAGGACGAAATGAAGGTGGCGATCGACGCCGGCCGTGCGATCGTCCGCATCTCCAAGCGGCTGCCGGCCTGGGACGGCGGCTACATCGGACTCACCCACGTACCAGAACGATGCCTGGGCGACTACCGGCGCGCCGTTAGGTCGGCGCGATCGGCACACGGCGCATCCGCGGTCGCCGAGCACGCGCTGCAGGCGCTGGCCGATGGCGGCCACCGCGTGGCTGCGGCGAGCCTCGACGGCATCGCCTGGAACGAGGTGGACACTCCCGAGGATCTCGCGCGCGCCGACGCGCGCTGGTCCGCGGCGCAACGCCCGCAAGACGCGAACGATGACTGACGCTCGTGCGCGCGGAGTGCTCGCCTTCGCCTGGCTGCCGCACCACGTCGATCATCTCGCGCCCTGGTGCAGCATCCTGAACGCACCGCTGTGCGTCGACGGCCGGACCTCGATGGCCGCCGCGGCGGGCCTGTATCCCGATCTCGAGTGGTTCGCGCTGCCGGATACCGACGGCAGCTCCCGATTCGAGCCGTTCGCCCGCCGCGTGCGCGAACTCGCGCCCCGCGTCCTCCTGTGCTCGGAGTTGTTCGAGCGCTGGTACCTTCGCGAACTCTTCGGCGGCACCGACGCGCCGCGCTTCGTCTACGTGCCGCACGGATTCTCGGAAAAGCGGCAGGACTGGGCCCGCGAGACAGCCTACCAGGACGTGGCGGTCTTCTACGGCGAGCACGGGCAGGACCAGCTCGCGGAGCTTGGCGCGGCGGGCATCCTCGACCGCTGGATCGTCTCGGGGAACCTCCGGGCCGCGTGGAATCGCAGGCACGCGGCGCACTTCCGCGCGCAACTCGGCCCCCTCGGCGAGCTCCCCCCCGCCGGGCGCACGATCCTGTACGCGCCGACTTGGGCGGACGCGATCGGCTCGTCGTCGTTCTTCGACGCTTTCGCGCCGTTTGCGCGCAGCCTGCCCGAGGGCTGGCGGCTCATCGCGAAGCTTCACCCTCGCCTCGAGCGCCACGTCGACGTGATCGACACGCTGGGCAGCCTCGCGGCCGGACGCGACATCCACCTGGTGCGAGGAAGTCCCCTCACCTATCCCTTGCTCGCCCTGGCCGACGCCTACGTCGGCGACATGTCCGCGCTCGCCTACGACTTCCTCGCTACCGGCCGGCCGATGTTCTTCACCCACCAGACCGCAGGCACCGCGGCGGACGCGTCGTCCTCGCGCCTGTTCGCGTGCGGCACCGAGATCCCGCCCGGAGCCTATGCCGACGTCGTGCGCATCGTAGACGAGGCCTGGCCCTCCGACGCCGAACGCTTCGGCGAGGCCCGCGCCGCGCTCGACCGCTACACGCATGCCCCCGAGCGCCCCTTCGACGAACTGGTCCGCGAACTGCACGAGGCGACCTCGGGCCCCGCGCCGGATTGGATGGGCGGTCGCGCGGCTTCCCACGAGCGAGGATGATTCGGCGCCGGCGGATCCGTGCGCGGCGTCGCGGCGCGGCCACCCGGGAGCGGCTGATCGGGTCCGCTGCGCGCGAGCGGGGCAGGCCGCCCGCGGCCGCGTTCCGGGCTTCGCTAGTCGCGCGCCTCTTCGCGCTGCTCGAGTTCGAAGCGCAGCTCGGCCAGGTCCTCGTCGAGCGCGTCGCGCACGGTCACGATGCCGATCGGGCGGCCGAACTCGACCACCGGAAGGTGGCGGAACCGGCCTTCGTGCATCGTGCGCAGCGCCTGGACGAAAGGTTCGTCCGGGTGCGTCGTCTGCGGCTGCGGGGTCATCACGTCGCCGACCCGGGTGACCGCCGGGTCGCGCTCGACGGCGACGACGCGGTAGAGCGCGTCGCGCTCGGTGAAAATGCCGACGAGGCGCGTGCCTTCGAGCACCAGCACCGAACCGACGCCGCGCCGCTTCATCTCCTTCGCCGCCTCGGTCACGGTCGCGGTCTTCGTCGCCGTGACCGGGGTCCGCCCGGCAATGATCGTCCGCAGCGAGCGCATGGGTTCCTCCTGGCGTCGTACCAATCCGGACATTGGGCGCCGGCCCGTTGGCGCCGTCAAGAGGCCCGGCGCAACGAGTCGCCGCCGGAAGCAACGCCGCGCCCCGAAACAGCGTGCGCGTGGTCAAGCCAATTCGCCGTCGTCCGCCGGCCGCAAACTCCGGCCCGCGCCGCCGGACCGGAATCCCGGCCGACTCAGTATCCCGCGGGGTTGGGATAGCGCGCCGCGACCGCCGCGACGTCGGCGAGCGTCGCCGCGTCGAGAACGGTCCCGGCAGCCGCGATGTCCTCGTCGAGCTGCGCGAGCGTCGTGGCTCCGAGGATGATCGAACTCACGTACCAGCGCGACCGCAGCCAGCCGAGCGCGAGTTCGACCGGCGTCAGGCCGCGCCCGTGCGCGAGCTCGACGTAGGCATCGCAGGCTTCCGCGACGAGCGGCTTGCGGTAGCGCCCGCCCACGGTGTCGAACAGCGTGTAGCGCGCGCCCGCCGGCTTCGCGCCGCCTCGGTACTTGCCGGTCAGGAGTCCCCCGGCGAGCGGCCCGTAGGGCAGCACCGACATGCCCTCGCGGAAGATCGCCTCGGCGAGATCGCCCTCGACCGCCCGCGACACGAGGCTCGCGCTGTTCTGCACCGTCACCGGACCCGGCACCGAGAGCTCGCGCGCGATGCGGCGGAACTCGCAGACACCCCACGCCGTCTCGTTCGACAGGCCCCAGTGGCGGATCTTCCCGGCGTCGATCATGCGCGCCATGCCCTCGACCTGCTCGCGCATCGACGGCCCCTCGCGTTCCAGCGAGGGATCGAACCCTGTGGCGCCGAACTGCGGAACGTTGCGCTGCGGCCAGTGGATCTGGTAGAGGTCGATGCAGTCGAGCTTCAGGCGCGCGAGGCTCGTGCCCACCGCCTCGGCAATCGTCCCTGCCGTGAGATCGGTCCGTCCGTTGCGAATCCAGTCGCGACGTCCGGGGCCGGCGATCTTGGTCGCGATCACGAGCCCTTCGCGCCCGCGCTTGCCGATCCAGCTGCCGAGGAACGCCTCGGTCCGCCCCTGCGTCGCCGCGCTGACCGGCACCGGGTACATCTCCGCGGTATCGATGAAATTGACGCCGCG
Source organism: Burkholderiales bacterium (assembly GCA_020847675.1). Taxonomy (GTDB): domain Bacteria; phylum Pseudomonadota; class Gammaproteobacteria; order Burkholderiales; family Casimicrobiaceae; genus VBCG01. Next base: position 27,233 of record JADLBN010000139.1, read on the forward strand.
CGCCACCGCGAGGTCGAGCTGCGCGTGCGCGTCGGCCTCGCTGTTCTGCTCGCCCCAGGTCATCGTGCCGAGGCAGGCCTCGGAGACTTCGAGCGACGTACCGGGGAGCGTGAGTCGGCGCATCGGCTTCTCTCGTTCGGGAACCGCGCGCATTCTAAGGCCTGCCGGCGCGGCCTGGCCGCAGGCGACGCGCGACGCCGTCCGGGCTGCCTCGCGCGAGCAGGCGTCAGATGGCCGCGCGCTTGGACCGGCGCAGGATCGCCGTGCCGGACTTGTCGGGGATGCGCACGAGGCTCTCGGGCTTGTCGGCGAAGAACGCGTCGACCGCCTGCGCGATGCCGGGCCAGGCCCCGCTGCCGTAGTCGTGCAGGATCAGGAGGCCGCCGGGCACGAGCTTCGGGTAGAAGAACGCGAGCGCCTCGGCGGTCGGCTTGTAGAGGTCGGCATCGAGGTGCACCAGCGCGAAGGTCTCGCCGGGCGGAACGGACGTCGCGGTGTCGGGAAACCGCCCCTTGCACGCGCGCACGTCCACCGAGGCGCCGACGTAGCGCAGCACCGCCTCGAGCGAGGTGTCGTCGAAGCGGAAGTCGCCCGCCTTGCGTTCGTGCGCGAGGTCGCGCGAATCGAAGCCCTCGAAGGTGTCGAACAGCCACAGGCGGCGGCCCGGCAACAGTTCGTGCAGCAGCTTCGCCGTCGTTCCCCGGTAGACGCCGAGTTCGGCGACGCTGCCCGCGATCCCTTCCTCTTCGATCTGCCGCACGTTCTCGAGGAACATGACCAGACGCGCGAGGTCGGCGCGGTCGTTGCGCGGATTGCGTTCGACCCACAGGCGCCGCCAGCGGTCGAAGTCGAACGAGCGCTTGGCCATCCACTCGGGCAGGTGCTGCACCGCGTAGCTGCCGGAAGCGTCGGCAGCCGACACGCCGCCGCGCTTCACCAGCGAGCGCAGTTGCCGCTGCAGGAAGGCCCGCGAGGACGAGGCCTTCACCGGGCGTCTCGGGGCCGATGCCGGGCCGGCGCGCGACGCCTGCGCGTCAACCGGCCGTCGCGTCCAGGTGCGGCGTGACGAAGTCCACCAGTTGCTGGCGGCTCAGCGCGCCGACCGCACCCTGAACCGCCTTGCCGCCCCGGAACACGACCAGCGTCGGGATGCTGCGGACACCGAGCGCACCGGGGATCTCGCCGTTCTCGTCGACGTTCATCTTCACGATCTTGAGCCGGCCGGCGTATTCGCGGTCGAGTTCGTCGAGGATGGGGGCGACGGCGCGGCAGGGTCCGCACCAAGGGGCCCAGAAGTCCACGAGGACCGGGAGGTCGGATTCCAGCACGTCGGTGCGGAAACTGGCGTCGGTGATGTTCTGCATGGCGGCTCCGTGGCCCCGAATCATGCCATGATCGGGCCGCGCCACGGCGCCGCGCTTCGCGCCGCTCCGGCCGGGGCGCAGCCGGCGGCCGTTGCCGACAGCCTCCCGTGATCCCCGCCCGCCTCTGCCGTTCGTGGCTGTTCGTCCCCGGCGGCGACGAGTCCGCGCTCGCGGCAGCGCCCGCATCGGGCGCCGACGTGTTGATCCAGGAGCTCGAGGACTTCACGCCCCCGGAACGCCGGGCGCACGCGCGCAGGCTGGCGGCCGAGACGTATCGGGCCTGGCGAGCCGGCGGCGCGGTCGTCGCGGTGCGGGTGAATCCGCTGGACGGCGACGGGTTGGCGGACCTGGAGGCGGTCATGCGAGGCGCGCCCGACGTCGTGGCGCTGCCGAAGGTCGGTTCGCCCGCGGACATCGCGCGGCTCGACGGCGAAGTCACCCGGCTGGAGCGCGCCTTCGGCCTGGCGTCCGGATCGACCCGGCTCCTGCCCAACGTCGAGTCCGCGCGCGGACTCGTGCAAGCCGGAGCGATCGCGAAGGCGAGCCCGCGCGTGGATGCATGCCTCCTCGCCGCCGAGGATCTCGCGGCGGACCTCGGCGCGGAGCGCGGCCCCGACGCGCTCGAACTCGCCTACGCCCGCCAGCGGTTCCTGGTCGAGTGCGTCGCCGCGGGGGTGATCGCGGTCGATGCCCCCTGCACCTGGCGCGCCCCTTCGATCGTCGAGCGTGATGCGCGCTGGGCGCGGCGACTGGGCTACCGGGCGAAGAGCCTCGTCGATCCAGCGCACGCGGCGATCGTCAACACCGTGCTCACGCCTTCCGCCGCGGAAGTCGCGCACGCACGGCGGCTCGTGGATGCGTTCGAGGCGGCGCGAAGCCGGGGCGAGCCTCGCGCCGAACTCGACGGGTCGCTGGTCGAAGTGCCGGCGTGGCAGAACGCGCGGCGCCTGATCGAACGCGCACGCGAGCTCGAGTCGCGCCCGCAGGAACGGCACCCGTCCGGGTTGTCGCAACCACGCGACGCCGGATCGCGATGACCCCGGTCGCGGCGCCCGCCTCGCCAGCGCTGCTCCTCGCCGCGCGCGCCGGCTGAGGCGATCAGTTCAGTTCGACCCGGCGCGCCCAGCGCGTCCCGACCCAGGCGGTGACGAAGAATCCGATGACGGCGGCCGCACTCGTGAGTGCGAGGCTCAGGAAGAACCGCTTCCATCCCGGGCGCTCGGGCAAGCCCTCGACCGGGACGACGTTGGCCGACTCGCCGTTGTAGCTCGCGAGCGGCGCATCGGGCGAGTACCACACCTTGACCGACCGGCCGGCCTCGAACGGGACGCCCGGCGCTTCCTCGAGCACCTTCCTGCCGTCGACGAGCTTCCCCGGAAGGTGGAAGGGCGGCGGCTCGTCCGAGCCCGCCACCTTGCCCGACACGTACGGATAGCCGGCGTTGTCGTGCCACTCGTCCATCACGAACTCGACCTGCCGGTACGAATCGCCATACCAGAGGTGCACGAACGACACGAACGCACCCTGAGCCGCGTAGAACATCGCCGCGACGGTCAGCATGAACGGAATCACCTGGGGACTGAAACGGAACATGGCCGCGCCTTTCGCCGCTCGATGTCGCCTCCGCGTTCGTCGGGCGGCGATCCCCCGAAACGCCGCAGGCGATCGGCCCGACGGCCACTGTACGCCGGCGACGGCCGTTTCCCAAGGAGGGTGCGGCGTTGCGCCGATGACGCAGGTCGGACGCGCGAGACCGCTGCGCCGCGTGCGATCCGGCAGGCAGATATGCTAATGTCATGACGTTCGACCCGACCCGGACTTCCCCGATGAAGCAGCGGACGCTGGTTTCCGATCGACGGTACTTCGGCATCGACGCCCTTGCGCTTCGGGCTGCGGCCGCCCGCGTGGTCTCCCGCGTGGCCGGTCTGCCGCCGGAGCGGGCACGGGTGCGCGGCGCGTTCCTGCGCCAGGACTTCGGGCTCGACACGGTCGACGGCCGCGCGCTGCTCGAGGAGTTCTGCGCGGTCGGACTCCTGCAGAAACCGGCGGAACCGGCGAGCGACTTCCTGGTGACGCCGAAGTTGGCCGAGTATGCGAACGCACGGATCGTCGAACCGCTGCCGCGCGCGAAGGCCAAGGCGCTCGTCCTGCGCGCCTGCGAACTGGCCGAGCGGGTGAACCGCGACTGGTCGCGCAATCCGCTCGAGATCGCGGCGGTTGCGCCCCACGGGTCTTACCTGAGCCGCGAGCAGCGCCTCGACGAGCTTCCGATCGCGCTCGTCGTGCGTGCCCGGCCCTCGACCCGGCGCGCGCGTTTCCACCAGCTCTCGAAGACCGACGGCGCCCAGGGCCTGCGCGAGAGCTTCAGCGAACTTTCGTCGTTCGTGCGCGTGCGGCTCGTGACCGCGCTCGACGCGGTGCCCCGCCCGTTCTCGGTTGCCTGGCAGGCCGAAGACGACTGACCCGATGGGCAGCACCCCGGCAGCGGCACGGCTCGCCGCCGTCCCGGCGTTCGTCGCCGCGCTCGCGTTCGGACCGGCGTCGCTCGCCGCACCGCCTTCAGCGGGCGGATGCCCGGTGTTCCCGGCGAACAACGTGTGGAACGCACGCGTCGATGCGCTCCCGGTGCACCCGCAGTCCGACGCCTGGGTCGCAGCGATCGGAGCCGCAAGACCGCTGCACCCGGACTTCGGCACGGTCTGGAACGGCGCTCCCAACGGCATTCCCTGGGTCGTCGCACCGCCCGGGACGAAAGGCGTCGCGGTCCGCTTCGAGTACGACGACGAGAGCGACCCCGGACCCTACCCGATCCCGCCCGGTGCGCCGATCGAAGGCGGCGCAGGCTCGGACGGCGACCGTCACGTGCTGGTCGTCGACGCGGCGACCTGCCGGCTCTACGAACTGTTCGCCGCGTACCCGGAAGCCGATGGCACCTGGCGCGCCGGTTCGGGCGCGATCTTCGACCTTCGCGGCAACGCGCTGCGCCCGGCGACCTGGACCTCTGCCGACGCCGCGGGACTGCCGATCCTGCCCGGACTGGTGCGCTACGAGGAAGCGGTCTCTGGCGAGATCGCGCACGCGCTGCGCTTCACCGCGCCGCAGACTCGGGGCGAGTTCGTGTGGCCCGCGCGCCACGAGGCGTCGAGCCTGACCGATGCCCGGGTTCCGCCGATGGGACAACGGTTCCGGCTCAAGGCGTCGGTCGACGTCACGTCGTTTCCCGCATCGGTGCGCCCGATCCTCGAGGCGCTGAAGCGCTACGGCATGATGCTCGCCGACAACGGCTCGTCCTGGTTCATCTCCGGTGCGCCCGATCCGCGGTGGAGCGACGACGACCTGCACCAGTTGCAACGCCTGACCGGCGCGTCGTTCGAGGCGGTCGACACGTCCTCGCTGATGATCGACCCGGACTCGGCCGCCACGCGATCGAACGCGCCGGGAGACGGGCGCACCGCGGTCGAATTCCGCCGCGGCTCGTCCGACCATTACTTCCTCTCGTCGGATCCGGCGGAGATCACCGCCCTCGACGCAGGCTTGTTCGCCGAATGGCAGCGCACCGGCGAATCGCTCGCCGTCGCTCCCGCCGGAACGCGCTCGTTCGCCGGCGCCACGCCGGTGTGCCGCTACTTCGGCCTTCCGCAGGCCGGACTCGACGCCCACTTCTACTCGGCGTCGCCCGCCGAGTGCGCGCTGGTGTCGGTGCTCTTCGCGAGTGCCTGGGTGCTCGAATCGCCCGAGGTGTTCGCGATGGCGCTCCCGGACCCGGACACCGGCGCCTGTCCGGCGGGCGCGAACGCGGTGTACCGCGTGCTGAACGGCCGGCGCGACGCGAACCACCGCTACGTCGCGTCGCGCGCGCTCCGCGATTCGATGGTCGCCGCCGGCTGGATCGCCGAAGGCTACGGACCGGCGCAGGTCGCGATGTGCTCGCCGGCGCGAAGCGCGCCGTGAACCTCCGTTCGTGCGTCGAGTAAAGTAGCGGATCGACCCGCAAGGCGATCCCGATGGCGATCCTGGTCGCAGGACTCGTGCTGTTCCTCGGCGTGCACCTCGTGCCCGCGTTCCCCGCGCGGCGCGAGGCCCTGCTCGCGCGCTGGGGCAGGCCGCGCTACAGGCTCGCGTTCTCGGCTGTCGCGGGCGTCGGCCTCGTGCTGATCGTCGCCGGTTTCGCCCGCGCGCCGCGCACGCCGCTCTTCGCGCCCTTCCCCGCCGCGATCGCCGCAGCTCCGTTCGTGATGGCCGCGTCGATGATCCTGTTCGCGGCCGCGAACCTCGAAGGCCGCCTGCGCCGCGCGCTGCGCCACCCGATGCTCATCGGCACGATCCTGGGGTCGGGCGTCCACCTCGTCGCCAACGGCGACCTCGCGGGGACCGTGCTGTTCGGCGCCTTCCTCGCCTGGGCAATCGTCGACCTCGTTTCGGCAAGCGCGCGCGGAGCGACGAGGGCCTTCGCGCCCCGCGCGTCGCACGATGCGATCGCGGTCGCCGGCGGACTCGCGGTGTTCGCCGCGGTGGCCGTGCTGCACGGCGTGCTGTTCGGACCGCGCGTCGTGCCTTTCGGATGGTGACGCCGGCACGCGACTTCGCGCAGGGCGGCGCGGCAGCGCCGGCGAAGGCCGTGCGCGGAACGGCGCGCCTGCGGCGCTACGTGTCGCCCGCGGTCGAGATCGCGCGCCACCCGTGGCCGTTCGTGCGCGAGGTGCTGCGCGAGTTCTCGCACAACCACGGCCTGCTCCTGGCCGGCGCGGTCGCCTACTACATGCTGCTGTCGATCGTGCCGCTCCTGATCCTGCTCGTGGTCGGCCTCTCGCACGTGCTCGACCCCGCGATGCTGATCGCGACACTGGTGCGCTACCTCGATCTCGTCCTCCCCGGTCAGTCCGAGCCGATCGTCAAGGACCTCGCGGCGTTCCTGCGCCACCGCTTCGAGGTGTCCGGCGTGGTCGTCCTGGTGCTCCTGTTCTTCAGCTCGCTCGCGTTCGGCATCCTCGAGAAGTCGTTCGCGGTGATCTTCCATCACCGCCGCCGCGAGCGCGAGCGGAGCTGGATCACCTCGATGCTGATCCCCTACGCGTTCATCGTGATCGTGGGCTTCGGACTCGTCGCCATCACGATCGTGTCGGGCGCGCTGCAGGCGCTCGCCGCCGCCGGAGTCCACCTCTTCGGCGAAGTGCGGGCCATCGACCGCGCGTCCGTGTGGATGGTCTACCTGATCGGCGTCGCCGGCGAGATCCTGCTCCTCACCGCGATCTATCTGGTGATGCCCGCCGGCCGGCTGCGCCTGAGGCACGCGCTGATCGGTGGCATCGTCGCGGGACTCCTGTGGGAGCTCACGCGCCACCTGCTCGTCTGGTACTTCGCGACGATCTCGCAGGTCGGCGTCGTCTACGGCTCGTTCGCCACGGCGATCGCGGTCCTGCTCACCTTCGAGATCGCGGCCACCGTGCTGCTCCTGGGCGCGCAGGTGATCGCGGTCTACGAGCGCCGGCTGCGCCGCCACGAGGGCGCGGCGGCCGGACCGCCGATGTAGCCGCGGCTCCGCCCCGGCCTGCCAGGGAAGCTCTGCGAAAGTGGGCGCGGGCGCGACGCGAATGCCGGAGATGATCACGAGGCGCCGACCGCAGGGTGTGGCAGGCACCCCACCCAAGGTCGGCAACGATGTGAGCGCTCCGGCATTCAC
>JADLBN010000140.1 GCA_020847675.1 Burkholderiales bacterium
GGGGCCGCGGCGCGCGCCGAAAGGCGCCGCCGACCCCGAATGGCCTGTCAGGGAACGACCTCGTAGTACTGCCAGCGGTGCTGCAGGAACGGGTGGCGCTTGAAGCCCTTCACGCGCGGCTGCACGAGCCAGTTCGACACGCGCGACGGACTCACTTCCCACACGCCGTACGCGTTCATGAGGTCGGTCATCTGCGCGTAGAGCGCGTTGCGCTCCGGTCCGTCGGCGAGCTTGCGCGAGGCTTCGTAGAGCCGGTCGTACTCGGGCAGGTTGAGCCGCGCATCGTTCATCATCCCGATCTGGCGGCTGTAGAGCAGGGCATAGGCGCTGTCGGGATCGGGTGTGGCCACGATCCAGCCCAGCGACCACATCGGCAGCTTGCCGCCCTCGGCCATTTTCATGAGTTCGGGCCACGGGTGCTTGATGAACGCCATCCGGATGCCGATCGCGTCCATGCTCTTCTTCCACAATTCGTCCGAGGCGCGATCGACGGCGGACGGTGTCGACGCCTTGCGGACCACCAGCGGCGTGCCCCCGGGTGTCTCCCGGTAGCCGTCGCCGTCCCGATCACGATAGCCGTAGCGGTCGAGCAGGGCGCGCGCCGTGACGGGGTCGAACTTCTGGAGCGGCGGGCGCTTCGGATCGAAGCCCTCGGTCCAGGGCGGCGAGATCTGGGTGGCGGGCACCGACTGGCCGCTGCGCAGCACGCGGATCTCGGTGTCGCGGTCGTAGCCCAGGATCATCGCGCGGCGCAGCGCGATCTTCTCCGGCGCCATTCCGCCGACGACCGGGTCGTCGAGGTTGAAGTAGGTGAAGTTGAGCGCGGGCTCCAGCAACCGGGCGAGGGTGATGCCGCGCTTGGCATACGCCGGCTTGAGTCGGTCGCCGTCGAGCACGTTGGACGCCAGATCGCCGGGCAGCTCCAGCAGGTCGAGGTCGCCCCGGTCGAACGCCAAGAGGCGCGGCTGCGCCTCCTCGATGATCGAGATCTCCACGCGCGGCACGAGGGGCAGCTTGCGGCCGGCGAGGCCCTTCGCGATCGCCGCATCCGCCGGATCGGTGGGCGCAGGGTAGCGCTCGTCGCGCCAGCCGGGGTTGGCTTCGAGCACGATTCTCTGCGAGCGCCGCCACTCGGCGAGCCGGTACGGGCCGGTGCCGACCGGGTGTTCCGCGACGCGGTTCGAGGCGTCGCCGTACTTTTCGACCACTTCGCGCGCGACCGGCGCCATCGTGACCGTCGTGAGCCAGTGCCGGAAGCCGAAGTAGGGCTCCGTGAAACGGACCCGGATCGTGTAACGGTCGACCGCGGTCAGACCCTCGATCGGCGCATCGTAGTCGAGCCTCCCGCTCGCGCGCGCTTTCGCGAGCGCCTCGTCGGCACCGGCGAGGCGATGCTCGAAGATGTGGACGAAGTACGAGCGCACCTTGGGATCGAGCAGGCGCTTCCAGCTGTAGACGAAGTCCTGCGCGGTCAGCTCGCGCGGCTTCCCTCCGAAGACCGGGTCGGCGGTGAAGTGCTGGCCCTTCTTCACGCGGATCGTGTAGGTCGTGAGGTCGGCGCTCACCTGCGGCATGCCGTCCGCTGCAGCGGGCACGAGCTTCGCGGGACGCGCGAAGTAGTCGTAGGTGTAGAGCGGCTCGAAGATCGCGATCGCGACGAGCGTCGAGTAGTTGTCGCCGATCGCCTGCGGGTCGAAAGTCGACTCCGCGACCGGGAACGCGACACGGATGGCGTTCGGCGCCGGGGCGGCGGACACGGTCGCGGACGGCAGCGCGAGCGCGAAGGCGAGCGTGGCGACGCGGCCGAGGTTCGCGAGGTGGGCGGGTGGCATCGTGGCGCGTGGCAAGGGCGGGCGAATGGGGTCAGCGTCGGGCGCAGGGAAACTCGACTCTGACTCCGTATTGCCACCGACCCCGAACCCCCGGAAGCGGAGTCCCGCCGCATCGTGACATATACTTGACCGCCCGCCTTCCGGGCAACCCGATTATTCGCGGGTTCCTGCCCATGCTTCGAATCGTCCTCTACGTGCTCGCCATCGTCGCCTGCGGCGGCGCCGGGGCGCTGGTCGGATGGGCGATCTCGGGTGCGATCGGTCTCACCGGCACGCCGATGGCCCTCGTCGCTTCCTTCCTGGGCATGATCGCGGCGACCGGACTGTGGATCCTGGGCACCGTGATCCACCTTCGCGGGCGATGACGGCGGAAGAGCACGACGCGGGGCCGGTCGAGCGCATCCTCGCCGCTGCCGACGGCGGCGCCGCGATCGCGCCGATCACCGACGACGATGCCGCCTTCGACGTCGAGCGCGCCTACCGGGTGCTCGAAACGCTGCACGCGCGGCGCGTCGCGCAGGGATGGCGTCCGGTCGGCCGCAAGATCGGCTTCACCAACCGCACGATCTGGCCGCGCTACGGCGTGTACCGCCCGATGTGGTCGCACCTGTGGGATCGCACCGTGATCGACGCGGTGCACGATGCGGCGACGGTCGATGTGTCGCACCTGCACGAGCCGCGCATCGAACCCGAGATCGTGTTCGGCCTGTCGGCGCCGCCGCCGCCGCGTGCCGACGCCCACGCGATGCTCGCGAGCGTGGCGTGGATCGCCGCCGGCTTCGAGATCGTCCACTCGATCTTCCCCGGCTGGCGCTTCCGCGCACCGGACTGCACCGCGGCCTTCGGCCTGCACGGCCTGCTCGTGGTCGGGACGCGGATGCCGGTCGTGCCGGACGATCGCGAACGCATCGCCGCGCTGCTTCCCGCATTCGAGGCAACGCTCCGCAAGGGCGACTCGCAGGTGGATTCAGGCGTCGGCGCGAACGTGCTCGACGGGCCCGCGCACGCGCTCGCGTACCTGCGCGACGTGCTGGCGACGCAGCCGGCCTCGCCGCCGCTCGCCGCGGGCGA
>JADLBN010000141.1 GCA_020847675.1 Burkholderiales bacterium
GCGCCCGATGATGCACGGCGGGCGGCGTCCCGCCCATGCGACCTAGGTCGCGCCCGGGCGAAGCCGGCCCCTTCAGGCGATCCCGAGCCGCTGCGTCGCGCGGACGAGGTCGGCGACCGAGCGCACGCCCATCTTCGCCATCACGCGGCCTCGATGCGCCTTCACCGTCTTCTCGCTGATGCCGAGTTCGGCCGCGATGAGCTTGTTGAGCCTGCCCTGCGCGACCAGGATCATCACCTCGCGCTCGCGCGCGGTCAGCGTGGCGTGCCGCCGGGTGAGCGCATTCCGGTCGCCCTCGGCGACCCAACGCTCCCGGCTCCGCTCCAACGCATTCCGCACCGCCGCGAGCAGCCGCTCCTCGTCGAACGGCTTCTCCAGGAAGTCGAACGCGCCCTCCTTCATGGCACGCACGCTGGAAGCGACGTCGCCGTGCCCGGTGATGAACACGATCGGCAGCCCGTCTCCCTCGACCTTGAGGCGCTGCTGCATGCCCAGGCCATCGAGGCCCGGGATCCACAGGTCGAGCAGCAGGCAGCCGGGACCCGCCTTGCGCGGATGCGCGAAGAACGCGTCGGCCGATTCGAACGCCACGACATTCGCGTCGGCGCTTCGCAGGAGACGCGCGAGCGCGTTGCGCATCGACGCGTCGTCGTCGACGACGTAGACGGTCTCGCCCGGCGCGGTCAGCTCACCGGCCATGTGCCGGCCCGGTGGCCACCGGGACCGAGAACGAGAACACCGCGCCTCCGCTGGGGGACGGTGTGTACTCGAGCGTGCCGCCGTGCGCTTCGGCGATGTTCCGGCAGATCGGCAGGCCGAGGCCGATGCCCTCCGGCTTGGTGGTCGCGAAGGGCGCGAAGAGGCTCGCACGCATCGACTCGGGCACACCCGGTCCGTTGTCGGCCACCGAGAGGGGGAATCGGCCCTCCACCGGAGCGCCGAACGTGAGGGTCACGCGACGGCGACCTGCCGGCGCTCCTTCGAGCGCCTGGAACGCGTTCAGCGCCAGGTTCACCAGCGCCTGCTGGAGCTGGATGCGGTCGACGGCTGCGGACCTTGGCCCGGACGCCACGTCGATGCGAAGATCGACGCCGCGCCGCCGCGCCTCGGGCAGCAGGAAGCGCGTGACCGACGTGGCGAAGCGCCCGAGGTCGACCGCTTCCACCTTCATGTTCTGCCGGCGGAGGTAGCCCCGCAGTTCGCGAACGATGTCGCCTGCGCGCCGCATGTCGGCCGCGATGTCCACCAGCGCCTCCCGCACCTCGGCCAGATCAGGTGGCTTGCGGTCGAGCAACCGCAGCGCTGAATCCGAGTTGGTGAGCGACGCAGCCAGCGGCTGGTTGAGTTCGTGGGCGAACGACGACGCGAGCTGGCCGAGCGTCGCGATGCGCTCCGCGTGGGCGAGCGCCCGGGCCGTCATCCGGCGTTCGGCCGCCTCGGTCTTGCGGGCGAGCGCGTTGCCGATCACCGTGACGACGAGTTCGATGCGCCGGCTGATCCCGGCCACCCACGGGCACTCGCTCCGCATGAACGACACGCTCATCACGCCGACGATCTGCCCCGCCACGACCATCGGAACCGAGACGTGCGACTTGATGCCTTCGGTCCTGACCGCCTCGCGCTCTTCGAAGTGGTCCGGCGGGATGTCGTCGACGTGCGGGAACAGGTAGGGTTCGCCGCGGCCGATGGCCGCCGCGATGTGCGGGAAGGTGCGCTCGTCGCGTCCCAGCGTCGGCAGGTGCTTCGGCTCGCGCGCCCAGCAGTGGGTCACGGAGAATCCGGTGGGCGTTCGTTGCGAGATCGAGCTGCGGTCGGCGCCGAAGAAGCTCGTGATGCGTCCGAGCCAGCGGTCGATCTCGGCGTCGACTTCCATCGCCGACGTGCTGACGAAGCCGACAGCGAGGTCCTTGAGCAGGATCTCGAAGCCCGGGTCGGCCGGGTTCGCTTCCGGCGGCAGCGGGGAGAGCTCGATCCGGTCGCGGCGCGGCGCCTGATCACTCGACTCGCCCTCCCGCTGCCCGGCCGGCGCGTTCGATGCCATGGTCAATGCTACCGCAGCCCGCGGTCCAGGCGACCGTCGTTCATGCCTGATCAGTCCTCTTCGCCCGCCGCGTCCGGAAACAGCACCTGCGTGTAGCCGAAGCGGCGCATGTCGGTCATGCGCATCGGGTACAGGATGCCGTCCAGGTGGTCGCACTCGTGCTGGACCACGCGCGCGTGGAATCCGTTCGCGTCGCGCTCGATGCGGTTGCCTTCCGGGTCGAAGCCCACGTAGCGCAGCCGCGTGTGCCGCGGCACGACGCCGCGCAGCCCCGGCACCGACAGGCACCCTTCCCAGCCATCCTCCTGCTCATCGCCGACGGGCGTGAGCATCGGGTTGACGAGTTCGGTGTAGGGCACCGGCTCGGCATCCGGGTAGCGCGGATTGAACTCGACTCCGAAGATCACCACGCGCAGCGGCACGCCGATCTGCGGCGCCGCGAGTCCCGCGCCATTGTGCGCGGCCATCGTGTCGCGCATATCCTGCAGCAGCGTTTCGAGCTCGCGTGTTCCGAAGCGCGCCACCGGCTCGCTCGGCTGCAGCAGGCGCGGATCGCCCATCCTCAGAACGTCGCGGATCACGGCCGCTCTCCCGCGGGCGCGTGCGCGATCGGCGCGAGATGGTCGAGCAGCGCGCGCACCTTCTCCATGCCGGCTTCGAGCGTGCGCGACAGCGCCTCCATCGAGATCGCGTCGGCGCTGTCGCCGCGCCCTGCGGCGTGGTTGACGACGACGCAGATCGCGACATACGGCAGATCCAGCTCGCGGGCGAGCACGGCCTCGGGCATCCCGGTCATGCCCACCAGCGTTGCGCCGTCGCGATCCATGCGGTCGATCTCGGCGGCCGACTCCAGGCGCGGTCCGTTGACCGCACCGTAGATTCCGCCCGCCTGCAACGGAAGACCGGAGGCCCTCGCCGCTTCGAGGCAGCGTTCGCGCAGCCACGGCGTGTACGGGCGCGTGAAATCCGCGTGAACGACCCTGCCCTCCTCGCCGTCGAAAAAGGTCGACGCTCGGCCGGACGTGTAGTCGATGATTTGCTCCGGCAGCACGAGGGCGCCCGGAGCGGCATCCCGGATGCCGCCGACCGATGCCACCGCCAGCACGGCCTTCGCCTCGCGAGCCTTGAGCGCCCACAGGTTCGCCCGGTAGTTGACCCGGTGCGGCGGGATCGTGTGGCCGTGGCCGTGGCGGGCCAGAAACACCGCAGGCTGCCCGGCGACGCTGCCGAACAGGAGCGGCGCCGACGGCTCGCCGTAGGGGGTACGGACCACTTCGCGACGGGTGATCGCGAGGGTCGACAATTGCGTGAGGCCGCTGCCTCCGATGATCGCCAGCATGGAAATTGCTACGGATGAGCCTCCTGCGGGCGGGCGGCTTGCTCCCCCGCTGGGGCGGCCGCCCGGAGTCGCGATGGCCGGGCGCCCGGTTTCATGACATTATCATGGCACACCGCGGAAGCCTCGGGCTTCCCGGCGAGTCGCCCATTGTAGCCGCGAGAGGCCCGGACCATGTACCTCGATCGCCTGTTCAAGCTGATGGCCGAGAAAC
>JADLBN010000142.1 GCA_020847675.1 Burkholderiales bacterium
CCGAAGCGCTCGACCTCCGACCAGCATCCGCGCGCGAGCACCCGCGCGAGCGCCGCGTCGGCGCCGTTGACGATCAGCCGGCCGCTGCGCGGGACGGTCCGCACGAGGTGGTGGAACTGCGTCTCGATCGCGGCGAGGTCGGGGAAGATGTCGGCGTGGTCGTACTCGAGGTTGTTGAGGATCGCGGTCATCGGCCGGTAGTGGACGAACTTCGAGCGCTTGTCGAAGAACGCGGTGTCGTACTCGTCGGCCTCGACGACGAAGGTCGCGCTCGCGCTCCTGCGCGCCGACACGCCGAAGTTCGCCGGCACGCCGCCGATGAGGAACCCCGGCTCGAGCCCGGCGTGGTCGAGGATCCACGCGAGCATCGACGCGGTCGTCGTCTTCCCGTGCGTGCCGGCGACCGCGAGCACGAATCGGCCCGAGAGCACGTGATCGCGCAGCCACTCGGGACCCGAGACGTAGGACAGGCGCCGGTCGAGGATCGCTTCGATCAGCGGATTGCCGCGCGAGACCACGTTGCCGATCACGAACACGTCGGCGTCGCGTGCCACGCCGTCGAGCTGCGAAGCCTCGTAGCCTTCGGTGAGCTCGATGCCGAGCGCGGCGAGCTGGGCCGACATCGGCGGATAGACGTTCGCGTCGCAGCCGCTGACCGCGTGCCCTTCCGCGCGCGCGATCGCGGCGATGCCGCCCATGAACGTGCCGCAGATGCCGAGGATGTGGACGCGCACGCTCAGGCCTCCGCCACGGCGCCGCCGGCGAGCGCGTGGCGCTTCCATCCGGCGACGAACCAGACCCACGCGGCCGCCACCAGCGCGAGCACGAGGGCGAAGGCGATCCGGAGCCCCTCCGCGCCGCCCGCGCCCGCGGCGAGGCGCGCCGCGTCCGCGACCACGCCGATGCCCCACTGCACGGCGAAGGCGCCGCCGAACATCGTGAGGTTCATCGCGGTGTTCGCACGGCCGGCGAACGACGCCGGGAATCCCTCGCAGATCAGCGTGAACGCGAGGATGTTGGCGGCCGCTCCGAAGCCGTAGAGGCACCACCACAGGGCCTCGCCGGGCACGCGCAGGACGATCGCCGCGAGTCCGACGAGGTTGGCGGTCCAGCCGGTGAGGTAGAAGTGGCGCGGCTGGAAGCCACGGCGGGCGAGCGGCGAAGCGAGGAGCCCGAGCCCGACGTAGCCCGCGAGCGTCACGATGCCCATCGCGAGCAGCACGCCGGCCGCGGCCGGGCGCGTGAGCCCCTCGACTTCCATCATCCACGGCACCGACCACAGGCCCTGGATCGCCATGAACGATCCCATGCCGACCGCGCCGACCGGCGCGATCCACCAGAACCGCGCCTCGCCCAGCACCCGACGCACGCCCTGCCACTGCGTCGCGAGCGACGGCGGCTCCGCGACGCGCGGCAGGTCCGGCACGCGCCAGGCGATCGCGACGGCGACTGCGAGCGTCGCCGCACCGAACAGCACGAACAGCGTCCGCCAGCCGGCGTGGCGCAGCGCGAACTCGACCGGCAGCGTCGCGACGAGCGAACCCATGCCCCCGGCCACCATCATCCAGCCGGACAAGGTCGCCTGGCGCAGCGGCGGGTACCACGACGCGATCCCCTTGAGCGGCGCCATCAGGCACACCGACACGCCGGCACCGATCAGCGCCCGGGAGAGGATCAGTCCGGGGAGCCCGCCGGCCGCCGCGAACACCAGCGCGCCCGCCGCGGCCACCGCGAGGAGCACCGGCTCGACCCGCCGCGGCCCGTAGCGGTCGAGCAGGATCCCGGCGGGGATCTGGGTCGCCGCGAAGGCGACGAAGTACATGCTGGTGAGCAGCCCGAGCGCGCTGGCCGGCAGAGCGAGTTCGTGCGTGAGATCCGGCGAGATCACCGCCGTGACGACGCGGAACACGTACGACATCAGGTACCCGGCCGCGAACGGCAGGTAGATGCGCGGGAAGGAGACGCTCGGCGCTGAGGTCATGTCACGGCGCGGGCCGGCGCGACCTCAACCGCGGAAGATGAAGTAGACGGCGCCGAGCAGGCACAGCCCCGCCCAAAGGAAGTCGAGCTTGACCGGCTGCCCCATGTAGAGCACCGCGAACGGCACGAACACCGCGAGCGTGATCACTTCCTGCAGGATCTTCAACTGTGCGAGCGAGAGCACGGTGAATCCGATGCGATTCGCCGGCACCTGCAGCAGATATTCGGCGAGCGCGATGCCCCACGAGATCAGCGCCGCCGTCCACCACGGCCGGTCGCCCAGGTGCTTCAGGTGGCCGTACCAGGCGAAGGTCATGAACAGGTTCGAGCCGGTGAGCATCACGGCGGCGACGAGCGCCGGATGCTGTGCGACGAAGGCGGGCATGGGGGCGGGACCGGGACGGGGGGCCGCCATTGTCGCGCATCCGGCAGCGGCGCCGAGTGGCCTTCGCACCGGGACCGGACTACAGAACCACGCGCGGCGCGGCGAGAGGCAGCCGCACCGTGACGACGACGCCCTTGCCGTCGATCCGATCCTCGGCCCGCACGTCGCCGCCGTGGCGCGTCACGACGATGCGCACGATCGACAGGCCGAGTCCCAGATGGGGCGCGCCGCCGTCCTGCGGGCGCACCGACACCATCGGGTCGAACAGCCGCCCGCCAGCGCCCTCCGGCAGCGGCGGACCCTGGTTGGCGACCGAGAGCCTCGCGTACTCGCCCTCGCGCGCGAGTCCGATCTCGATCGCGCCTGCGGTCGCGAAGTCGACCGCGTTCTCGACCAGCTTGTCGAGCATCTGCGCGACGATCTCCGGGGCACCGTCGACCGGCAACGCCTCGCCGGGTGGCGCGAACGCGAACGGGCGCCGCGGATACGCGATGCGGTAGCCCTCGACACAGCCCGACACGACCTGCGCGAAGTCGAAGCGCTCGCGTTCCGCGTCGCCCAGCGCCTGCTCGAGCCGCGCGGCCTCGGTCATGCGCGCGAGGATCGCCGAGAGGCGGTCGAGGCCTTCGCCCGCGCGGTCGATGTAGGGGCGCAGTTCCGGTGGGCCGGGCGAAGCCGACAGGTTGTCGAGCGAACTTCGCACCACCGCGAGCGGCGTGCGCAGTTCGTGCGACAGCCGCGAGGCAAGCTTCTCCTGGTAGCTCGCGTACCCGGCGAGCCGCGCGAGCACGCCCGAGTAGCTTCGCGCGAGGTCGCCGATCTCGTCGCGCGCGCCGCTGCCGGGCAGCGGGCCGAGCACGCGCCCGTCGCGGTCGATGGCGGCTTCCGCGTCGCGCGCGAGGCGCCGGATGCGCGACGCGAGCCAGCCCGCGTAGAGCGTGAGCGCGATCGAGCCGACCAACAGGATCGCGACGACGATCGTGAACAGGCGCTCGAACGCGCGGTTGCGCGCCGCGAGCACCGCGTTGGTCGTCTCCTCGACCAGCACCGCGCCGCGCACCCGGTCGCCGACCCAGATCGGGTACGCGGCCGCGACGACCACCGCACGCGCGTCCGCCGTGCTGCGCCGGCCGGTCGCCGGGATGCCGTCGAGCGCCGACAGGATCTCGCGCCGCGCCGGCACGGTGCCACTGCCGTCGTCGTCGACGAAGTCCTCGTTCGGGCGCGACAGCACGAGCGAGAACACCGGGTCGAGGAACGAGCGCGCCTGGGGATCGGCCTGTGACCTCCTGAGGCTGCCGGCGTGCGCGAGGATGCTCAGGTCGCGGTCGACGACGCGGATGCGCGCGGTCGTGCGCGTGAGGCCCTGCAGGATCTCTTCGAGCTCGGGCGCGGCGACGGCCGCGCCGGCGGAGAGCATCGGCCGAGCAGCCGCCGCGTCGACGAGGTCCTGCGGCGCGCCGCCGGACGGCGCGACCAGCCGCACCGGCGCATCGAACAGGCGCGGCCGGTCATGCAGCGCGATCGCGACCGCCTGCGCGGTGCCGGCGAGCGTGCGCTCCTGCGCGTCGCGCAGCACCTGCTCGAGCTCGCGCGCGTACTCGACGCCGAGCCAGGGCAGCGCGAGGAACACGGTCAGCACCAGCAGGAGCTGGGCGCGGATGCCGAGATGCATGCTTTACGCCGCCCGGGGGGAAGCTCGCGCAGCGGGCATCGGGGGGACGTCATCCTTCCAACTGCCAGCGGTACCCCATGCCGTACACGGTCGCGATGCGGTCGAACGCGGGGTCGACGGCCTGGAACTTGCGCCGGATGCGCTTCACGTGCGAGGTGATCGTGCCGTCGTCGACGACCGTGTTGGCCTCGCGCATCAGCGCGTCGCGGTCCTTCACGTGCCCGGGGTGGCGCGCGAGAGCGTGCACCATCCAGAACTCGGTCAGCGTGAGGTCGACGGCCGTGTCGCGCCAGCGCGCGGTCATGCGTTTGACGTCGAGCGCGAGCGGCCCGCGCTCGACGACGTCCTCGGCGGCCGCGGGTGACGACGCGAGATCCGCGCGCCGGAACAGCGCGGCGATGCGCGCCGCGAGATGCGGCAGGCTCGCGTCCTTGGTGAGGTAGTCGTCGGCGCCCACGCGCAGGCCCGACACGATGTCGATGTCGGCGTCGCGCGCGGACAGGATCAGGATCGGAATCGACGGCGACAGCGCGCGCAGTTCCCGACACAGCGTGAAACCGGCGTCCGGATCGTCGCCCAGTCCCAGGTCGACGATCGCGAGATCGGGCAGGCGGGTGCGGAATGCGGCGAGCGCCGCGTCGCGCGTCGCGTGTGCGGCGACGTCGTAGCCGTGACGGCGCAGCGCATCGGTGTAGTTCGCGCGGATCGCGGGTTCGTCCTCGACGATGGCGATGCGTCGGCCCATGGCCTGCCGACTATACCGCAGCGCCCGGTCCCGTTCCGCCGTCCGAAGGCGCCGAACGAGACCAGGGCGCACGCCGTCAGCGGTTTTCCACAATTGCTCGCCGGAACGCCCCGATCGGTCCGCGAGGATGCCCGCGTTGCCGTCTGGAATGCGCAGCGTGCGGTCGCGTTCCGGCCGGGCGCCGCACACGACGATGAACCGGCCGTCGCACGCTCCAACGGCAACGAGGAGGCTCGAACGATCCGCGACGCGGGGACACGATCCCCCGGAGGTTCCCGCCGTCGCGGATCCCGAGATCGACACGATGAATGCTCCCGCCACGACGTCTGCTGCCCGTCCCGCCGCAAGACTGCTGCCGCCGCAAGGCTGGAGAGGCCTCGCTCTCCTCGTCGTCGAGGGCGTCGCAGCAGGATTGTTCGTGAGCCTGGTGCTCGCGGTCGCGGTGTTCATCGCCGCGACGCAGGCGCAGGCCGCGACTCAGGCCGCATCGCCGCGTGGCGATGTCGCGGCGCGTCACGCCGCGCCGTGCGCGCCGTCCGC
>JADLBN010000143.1 GCA_020847675.1 Burkholderiales bacterium
CGCGAAGCTCGAGATCCGGCTCGTCGTGGACGCCGCCGCGATCAAGGCGGTGGCGGCGGCGGGCTTCGACCCGGTGTATGGCGCGCGGCCGCTGAAGCGCGCGATCCAGCAGCAGATCGAAAACCCGCTCGCGAAGGAAATCCTGTCGGGCAGGTACGCGAACGGCGACACGGTGCGGGTGACCGCGAGCGGGGGTGAGGTCGCGTTCAGGAAAGCCTGACCGCTCCCCCGGTGTCAGACACGGTGTCAGACACCGTGTCTGACACCGTGTCTGACACCGGAGCTAGGCTGAGGCGTCCGACCGGGATGCAGCGGCCAGACGCGAGACGTAGGGCGGGAACTTGGTGCCCGGCGTACACGCGAAGCCGTCGACCGGCTTCACGTCGAATGCGACACCGGGACCCAGTTCGCGCGCGCCGGTCGCGCGGAGACGTGCAAGGACTTCGGGGGAGGGAGCCCCGTGCGTCACGATCGACAGCACGACGCGGTCGATCGCGTCGACCAGCGCCGGCCGGCCGTGCGCCGGCGGGCGAGGGTACGGCCCCGGCGTCGCCGGTTGCAGGCCAAAGCGGGGACGACGGCAATCGGTCGATCGAGGAAGGAGAGGGTGGGAGGGTTGACACGCAAATGCGAATCATTATCATTTGCCCGAACTCTACCCGGAGACGACCTCCCCATGCGCGACAGCGACCTCCCGCACGCCGACGAACGCCCCGACGCGATGATCGCCGGGACGCTGTGCCTCATGAGCTGCTACGCGCAGCACCCGGCGCCGGTCTACGCGGCGCGCATCGCCGGCAACCTGGCGGCGCTCGCCGGGTCCGGTACGCTCACCGCCGAGTTTCGCGCCGTCTGCCGCCGCATGGCCGAACGCTGGCACGTCCTCGAAGTGGAAGCGCGCGGGCGCTGCGCCTGCGGAGCGCCGGTGCGCGACGAGCGGACGTTGCAGTGACTGCGCTCGAAGTGCTGCGCGTAGCTGCGTCCGAGCGCGACCCCGAGACGCTGATCGGCCCGCTGTTCTTCCTGTTCACGCGGCTCGCCGCGGCTCGCGACGCCATCACCCGGTCGGCGCTGGCCGACCACCTGACCGTGCTCGCGGCGCATCCTGGCGTCGATCCGGAACTGCGCCTCGCGGCCGGAGCCCTCGCCATCGAGCATCGGACGGGGGGAGCGGAGCGGCAAGGGGATTCGGCATCGTGGAGCACTGCGTAGCCCACCCCCGATCCCACGGACGGGAGGTGTTCCGTCCGTGGGTCGTCCGTGGGACCGGAGGTGGGTTCAGAAGTAGGGCACCCGGCGGCGAGCAGGCCACAGGTTGCCCGTCGCGGCGAGCCAGTTGGCGAGTCTGTCCCGCCTCGTGAGCTCGTCTCCGGCGACGAACGCGTTCGCCGCGCCGGGACCGGACAGGTCGACGAGCGAGTCGGCTTGCGCCGCGACGACGGTGCGCCCATCGCGCTCGACGGCCCAGGCGTCTCCCGTGTCCAGCACGTGGTCGGCGAAGTCCCCGTGCTGGGTCAGCCACACGCGCCCGCGGGACACCCGGACGACGGTGCCGCGCGCGTCGTCCAGGTTGGCGAGTTGCCCCGTGGCGAGGCGAAGGCGGCGGAAGCGGTCGGCCATGGTCATTCTCCCGTATCATGGATCGGGTCGCTTTCCCTGCTTCTCCCGGCTTCCCGGGAGCGTGGTGAAGCTACGGCCCGCATTCGGGAATCTAGGGGCTGCCGTGCATCCGCTCAAACGACGAATCGGCATGGCTTGCATGAGCAGAAATCATGCATAAGGCGCTGCGACGCCTGCCGTCGCTCGACTTCCTGCGCGGCTTCGAAGCCTCGGGCCGTCTCCTGTCGTTCACCCGCGCCGCCGCGGAACTCCACCTCACGCAGTCCGCGCTGTCGCGCCAGGTGGCGGCGATCGAGACAGCGCTCGGCACCGCGCTGTTCGAGCGCCGCCATCGCGCGCTCAGGCTCACGACCGAAGGCGAAGCGTTCCTGCGCGAGATCACCGTGCACCTGCAGGGCATCGCTCGCGCGGCGGAGGCGGCCGGCAGCGCGCACCGCGCCCCCGACCTCACCGTCACGACGACGGTGTCGTTCGCCGCGCTGTGGCTCATTCCGCGGCTCGCGCGCTTCCGCGCGCTTCGTCCCGACGTCGAGGTCTACGTCTCGGCGAACGACCGCAACGTCGATCTCGCGCGTGGCGACGTGGACGTGGCCATCCGCTACGTCAGCCGCGAATCGAAGATTCCTGCCGGGGCGCTCGCGATGTTCGGCGAACGGATGCTGCCGGTGGTGAGACCTGCCGCGGCGCGCGCGCCCGCCGCGATCCTCAGGCGTCCCGCGGATCTCGCGAACCACGTGCTGCTCCACCTCGACGATCCGGAGGGACGCGTGCCCTGGCTCGACTGGCAGGTCTGGCTCGCTGCCAATGGCGCCGCCGGACTGCGTCCCGCCGGTTCGCTGCGATTCACGCAGTACGACCAGGTGATCCAGGCCGCGGTCGCCGGACAGGGCGTCGCGCTGGGACGCCTGCCGCTGATCGCCGAACTGCTGCGCGAACGCAAGCTCGTCGCGCCGTTTCCGAAGCGGTTCGACTCCGAGCGCGGTTACGTGGCGCTGGTCGCGCCGGGGTCCGCGGGGCGCGAGGACGTCGCCGGATTCGTGCGCTGGCTCGACGACGAGTCGGCGCAGCTGCGGCGTGACGTGGGCGCGGCTCCGGCCGCGGCGGAGCCGCGCGCGCGGCGCGTCAGTCCTTCCAGGCGCTGAACACGTAGTCCTTCGCCTTCTGCGGCGCGTGGCAGCCGAAGCAGGCTTCCGCGGCGTTGGCCCCGACGGCGCGCTCGGTGCGCGAGTCGCCCTTGAAGCCTTCGAAGCCCCAGCCTCCGGTCGCGGCGTAGCGCTTCGCGTCCTTGCGCATCACGCCCACCACCTTGCGGTTGCCGTCGGTCACCGTGTTGTCCGCGCTCACCGCCTCGGCGAGATCGAAGACGATCACGGCGCCGTCGGGAAAGCGCCCGCTCCTGTAGCCGGTCATCGCCTTGGGATTCGCGTACAGGTGGTGGACGCCGCCGAACGCGCCGTGGAGCGGATGTCCAGGCAGGATCTGCATGGTCTTCACGTGCACCCAAGCGCGGTAACCGGCGGGATAGGGAACCGGGGGCGGATCGGCGGCGAGCGCGGATCCGGACGCGAAGAACGTGGCGAACGCGACGGCGGCAAAGGCGGTGCGGGAGGTCATGTCGGTCTCCGGGTATGATCGGACGGGTCCGCGCGCGGAACGACCGCAGGCGCACGGATGCCCGGGGGATCGTGCCCCCGCCGGTGTGCGCCGAACAGCGGGCACGTCGCGGTCAGGTAGGCACCAAACGGTGCATCTTCCCGATGGCGCAGGCGAAAAAAATCCTGCCCGGCCCGCCGCCCGCCGCGCGGATGGTCGAGGACATCGTCGGCTGCAAGTGGTCGCTCGCGGTCCTCGATCGCGTGCGCCACGGCGTGCACCGGCCCGGGGCGCTCGAGTCGAGCCTCCCGGGGCTGTCGACCAAGGTGCTGAACGAGCGGCTGCGCAAGCTCGTCCGCTTCGGCATCCTCGAGCGGAACGCGTTTCCGGAGATTCCGCCCCGCGTCGAGTACACGCTGACCGAGTTCGGCGGGCGGTTCGTGCGCGTGCTCGACGAGATCGCGGCGCTCGAGAGCGTCGCGCCTTCGTTTCGCGAGTGACGGCGCACGCGGCCGTCGAGCCCTCGGCGTGGGTGCGCCGGTTCGCGCCGCTCGTCGCGCCCGGTGCGCGGGTGCTCGACCTCGCCGCGGGCCGGGGCCGGCACGCCCGCCTGTTCGCGACGCTCGGGCATAGCGTGCTCGCGGTCGACGTCGACGCCGACGCGCTCGCGACGCTCGACGGCGTGCCGGGGGTCTCGACGCGCGTCGCCGACCTCGAGCGGGGCGAGTGGCCGCTCGCGGACGGACGGTTCGACGCGATCGTGGTGACGAACTACCTGCACCGACCCTCGTTTGGCGCGATGCTCGACTCGCTCGCCGATGACGGCCTCCTGATCTACGAGACCTTCGCGGCCGGCAACGAAGCCTTCGGCAGGCCGTCGAATCCCGCGTTCCTGCTCGAACGCGGAGAACTCCTCGAACGGGTCCGCGGACGTCTCGTGGTGGTCGCGTTCGAGGAAGGGGTGATCGATCGGCCCGACGGCGGTCGCGCGGTCGTGCAACGCCTTGCCGCGGCCGCACCGCGGCGCCCGTCGCCAGGATTCCTGCCATCCTGAGCCGGACACGGGAACCCGCAGGCTGCTCCGGGATCGAATGCGGTAAAATCGGATGTTTATCCGGACCCGACGCCATGGCCCTCCCGACCGGAAGTCTCGTTGCCATCGTGACGCCGATGAAGGCCGGCGGCGCGCTCGACCTCGACGCGATGAAGCGCCTCGTCGACTGGCACGTCGATGCCGGCACGGCGGCGATCGTGGTGGTCGGCACCACGGGCGAGTCGCCGACGGTGGACGTCGACGAGCACTGCCTGCTCATCAGGACCGTCGTCGACCACGCGGCCGGCCGCGTGCACGTGATGGCGGGCGTGGGCGCGAACGCGACCTCCGAGGCGATCGAACTCACCGCCTACGCGAAGAAGGTCGGCGCCGACAGCGGGCTCTCGGTCGTTCCGTACTACAACAAGCCGACGCAGGAAGGCCTCTACCGGCATTTCCGGACCATTGCCGAGAAGGTCGACCTTCCGCTAGTGCTCTACAACGTGCCCGGGCGCACGGTCGCGGACCTCGCCACCGAGACGGCGGTCCGGCTCGCCCAGGTGCCCGGCATCGCCGGCATCAAGGACGCGACCGCCGATCTGGGACGCGGCAGCGAACTGCTGCGCGGACTCGCCGCCGCGGGCCGGCGCGACTTCACCGTCTACAGCGGCGAGGACATCACCGCGCTGCCGCTGATGTTCATGGGAGGCCACGGGGTGATCTCGGTGACCGCCAACGTCGCTCCCGCACTCATGGGAGAGATGTGCCGCGCCGCGCTCGCCGGCGACTTCGCGAAGGCGCGCGCCGTCAACGACCGGTTGCTCCCGCTGCATCGCCGGCTGTTCGTCGAGGCGAACCCGGCCCCTGCCAAGTGGGCGCTGGCCGAACTCGGCATGATCGAGAACGAACTCAGGCTGCCCCTGGTGCCGCTCTCGGCGCAGCACCACGAAACCGTCAGGGCCGCGCTGCGTGAAGCGGGCTGCCTCGGGACACCACGGATGCAGACCGCATGACCGGATTGCCTTCCTTCCTGCGCCCGATGGCGGCGCTCGCGCTCGGCGCAGCCCTCGTCCTGTCGGGCTGCGAGTCGATGAACCTCACCAAGCGCATCGACTATAAGTCCACGGCGTCGGGGCCGGCGCTGGAACTGCCGCCCGACCTGACCACGCCGCGCTACGACGACCGCTACACGGTGACTTCCGCCAACGCGCTCGCGGCGGCGCAGGCGGGCGGGACGCAGCGCAAGTCCGAACTCCTGCTGACCGTGCCCGACGCGCGCATCGCCCGCGCGGGGAACGAACGGTGGCTGGTGGTCAAGACCACGCCGGAGAACGCCTGGGGCACGACCCGCCAGTTCTGGAACGAGAGCGGCTTCGTTCTCGCCTCCGAGCAGCCGGCGCTCGGCCTGATGGAGACCGACTGGGCCGAGAACCGCGCCGAGATCCCGCAGGACTTCATGCGCCGCACGATCGGCCAGTTCGCCGACGTGTTCTTCACCACCTACAAGCGCGACAAGTTCCGCACGCGCATCGAGCGCGGCGCGGAACCGGGCACCGTCGAGATCTACCTGTCGCACCGCGGAATGGAGCAGGTGCCGACCGCGAAGAACGACAACTCGTCGCCCGCCGCCTTCGCGTGGGCGCTGATGCCGCCGAATCCGGACCTCGAGGCGGAGATGCTGACGCGCCTGATGGTCAAGTTCGGCACCACGGAGCCGCAGGCGGTCGCGGCGGTGGCGCAGTCCGCGGCGCAGCCGGAGCGGGCGCGCATCGAAAAGGGCAGCGACGGCGTGCCCAAGCTGGTGGTCGACGAGTCGTTCGACCGAGCGTGGCGCCGCGTCGGGCTCGCACTCGACCGCAGCGGCTTCACCGTCGTCGACCGCGACCGCAGCAGCGGCCTCTACTACGTGCGCTACGCCGATCCCGACCGCGAGGTCGCCAAGAAGGAGAAGGAGGGCTGGCTCGCGAAGTTCATGTTCTGGAACAAGGACGATGGCGAGAAGCCGGAGCAGTACCGGATCTCCGTGGTCGAGGCCGTGCCGTCGAGCCTCGTCACGGTGCAGGACCCCAAGGGAGCGCCGGATCGGTCCGCCACCAGCGACAAGATCCTCGCGCTCCTCAAGGACCAGCTCAAGTAGGCCGCGGGACACCCGCCGATGCGCTTCGCTTCACTGGGGAGCGGCAGCGAGGGCAATGGCCTCGTCGTCGAGGCGTCCGGATCGCGCCTCATGATCGATTGCGGATTCGGCGTGCGCGACGCCGGTCGCCGCCTCGGGCGCCTCGGTCTCGCTCCCTCGGACCTCCACGCGATCGTGGTCACCCACGAGCACAGCGACCACGTCGGCGGCGTCGCCGCGCTCGCTGCGAAGCACGCGATTCCGGTCTGGCTCACCTTCGGCACGCTCGCCGTCGTCGGCGAGCGCTTCGCCGGCCTCGACCGGGTGTACGGTTTCGACAGTCACGAGACCTTCTCGGTCGGCGCGCTCGAGGTGCGCCCTTTCCCGGTGCCGCACGACGCGCGCGAACCGGTGCAGTTCGTGGTCGGCGACGGCGCGGCACGGCTCGGCGTGGTGACCGACCTCGGCACGTCGACGCCGGCGGTCGAGCGCGCGCTGTCCGGCCTCGACGCGCTGGTGCTCGAGTGCAACCACGATGCCGCGATGCTTGCGGACGGCTCGTATCCGGCCAACCTGAAGGCGCGGATCTCCGGGCGCTACGGGCACCTCGCGAACGAGGCGTCCGCGGAACTCCTTGCGGCGATCGACGGTTCCCGGCTGCGCCACGTCGTTGCTGCGCACCTGTCGAAGCAGAACAACACGCCGTCGCTCGCGCGCGCGGCGCTCGCAGGCGCGCTGGGCTGCGGCGACGACTGGATCGGCGTCGCCGACCAGGACATCGGATTCGACTGGCGGGAGATCTGAATGCAGAAGGGAGCGGAACTCTACAAGGGCAAGGCGAAGACCGTGTTCGCGACCGCGGACGCCCGCTACCTCGTCATGCACTACCGCGACGACGTGTCTGCGTTCGACGGTGCGAAGCTC
This sequence comes from Burkholderiales bacterium, assembly GCA_020847675.1. Lineage (GTDB taxonomy): Bacteria > Pseudomonadota > Gammaproteobacteria > Burkholderiales > Casimicrobiaceae > VBCG01. The sequence goes on from JADLBN010000143.1 coordinate 7,287, forward strand.
GCGAAGCTCGAAGGCAAGGGCGAGACCAACAACCGCATCAACGCCTGGGTGATGGAGAAGCTCGCCGCGGCCGGCGTGCCGACCCATTTCGTGCGGCTCCTGAACGAGCGCGAGTCGCTGGTGCGCGCGATGAAGATGGTCCCGGTCGAATGCGTCGTGCGCAACGTCTGCGCGGGCTCGATGGCGAAACGCTACGGCATCGCCGAGGGCACGCGGCTCTCCGAACCGATCTTCGAGTTCTTCTACAAGAGCGACGCGCTGCACGATCCGCTGTGCAACGACGACCACATCCGCGTGCTCGGCTGGGCGAGCTCGGAGGAGATCGCCGCGATGAAGGCGATCACCCACAGCGTGAACGGCATCCTGAAGCCGATGTTCGCGGCCGCAGGTATCGACCTCGTCGACTACAAGCTCGAGTTCGGACATCCGGTGGACGATCCGCACGGCGCGCTCACGCTCGGCGACGAGTTCACGCCGGACGGCTGCCGCCTCTGGGACGCGAAGACCGGCGAGAAGCTCGACAAGGACCGCTTCCGCCGCGACCTGGGCGAAGTGATCCAGCACTACCGCGAGGTCGGCCGCCGTATCGGCGCCCCCGGTGTCTGACACGGTGTCAGACACGGTGTCTGACACCGGTTAGAGGCCCAGCACGGTGCCGGTGAGTCCCGGTTCTCCGGTGGCCCAGATCTCGTCGAAGCGCTCGACGAGCGGCCGGGTGGCGGCAGGCGAATCGAACGCGAGCGTCGCGCGCAGGCCGTCGACGTGAAAGCGGTGCAGGTAGTGGCGATCGTCCGCGATCGTCAGCGGATCCATCGCGTGGCGCGCTTCCGGCCCGGTCCGGAAGACGGTCGTCGCGTGGCCCCAGGTCTTGAGCAGCGCGACGATGCGCGGGCACGACCGTTCGAGCCAGCGCGTGTCGTGCACGATCACGTCGAGACGCGCGCCGCGGGCGCGACGGAAGAAGGCGATCAGCCTGTCCGCACGCTGCGCTTCGCTCCAGCCTCCCTGCGACAGGTCGGTGTCGAAGACGCGCAGCCTCGAGCGCGCGCGATCGATCAGCGCGTCGATCGCCTCGACCTGCTCGGCGAGCGACGCGAGCGCGCGCTCGACCGGGACCGGCACGCCTTCCTCAGGAGCCGAGGTGGAGCCAGCCATGGCAGTGCCAGTCGCGCAGGACGGCGAGCGTCGCGGGCGAGAGCGCCGAAGCCTCGCGCGGCGCGAGCGCGCGGCGGTCGAGGAGCCGGCGCAGTTGCGCGCGCGCGGCGGGGTCGGGCGCCAGGATTTCGCCGTTCACGTACATCCTGCCCGCATCGTAGAGCGCCAGCGTGCCGAGGTCCAGCCGCACGCCGCGACGCCCCGCGGCCTGACGGAACGCACGGGCTGCCGGCTGGCGCGAAGGACGCGTGAACGAGACGTGGGCCTTGGGTTCGGTGAGCCACGAGCCCACGAACACCTCGATGTCCGGCCGCGCGACGCGCACCCGGGCGAGCGTCGCGGCGATGCGGTCCTGCATCGCGCGGGAGATGCGCGCGGGCGTTCGCGTCGCGGCGAGATCGGGATCCGCGTAGCGTCCGGCGAGGTCGACGCTCTCGCCCAGCCGGGTGAAGAAAGCCTGCGCGATCTCGCTCGCGAGCGCTGCGCGAAACCCGATCGAATAGGTCGTGCAGGCGTCGAGCGCGACGCCGTCGTGCGCATCGCCGGGGGGCAGGTAGAGCATGTCGCCAGGACCTAGCACCGCGTCCTGCGTCGGCGCGAAGCGCGCCAGGATCCGGAGCGGCAGGCCGGGGACGAACGCCGTGTCGCGCTGGGCGCCCCAGCGCCAGCGCCGGCGTCCGAAGCCCTGCAGCAGGAACACGTCGTAGGAATCGAGGTGCGGGCCGACACCGCCGCCGGGCGCCGCGTAGCTCACCATCACGTCGTCCAGCCTCGCGAACGGGAGGAAGTCGAA
>JADLBN010000144.1 GCA_020847675.1 Burkholderiales bacterium
AACGCGCTGCAGAACGGCATGCGCAAGAAGTCGGGCAAGTTCATCATGGACGCCGAGCGCGACGGCCAGTCGGAGGACGTCTGCACGTACGTCAAGGCCGACCTCGGCATGATGCTGGGCGGCGAGGTCGGACCCACCGGCGAGAAGCTGCCCACGCCGGACATCCTGCTGCTGTCGTACACCGGCTGCTTCACGTTCATGAAGTGGTTCGAGCTGATCCGCCACAAGTACGGCTGCGAGACGGTGATGCTGCACGTGCCGTACCAGGGCGAAGGCAAGGTCGCGCCGAACATGCGCGACTACGTGGTGAAGCAGCTGAAGGAGACGGTCATCCCGACGCTGGAGCGCGTGTCCGGCGTCAAGTTCGACATCGACCGGCTGCGCCAGTACATGCGGGAGTCCGCGAAGGCCGAGGAGGATCTCGTCGCGGTGCTGCAGTCGGCGAAGAACCGGCCCTCCCCCATCGACGGCTACTTCGGCGCCGTCTACTACATCGGGCCGATCTTCACGGCGTTCCGCGGCATGCCGGAGGCCACGCAGTACTACCACGTGCTGCGCGGCGAGATCGAGGAGCGCGTGCGCGCCGGCAAGGGTCCGATCACGCCGGACGGCGAGATGACCGATGAGAAGTACCGTCTAGTCGTCGAGGGCCCGCCCAACTGGACGAGCTTCCGCGACTTCTGGAAGATGTTCTACGACGAAGGCGCGGTCGTCGTCGCGTCGACCTACGCGAAGGTCGGCGGCGTCTACGACTTCGGCTTCCGGCACGACCCCGACCATCCGATCGAGTCGCTGGCCGAGTACTGCCTCGGCTGCTACACGAACCTGAACCTGCCGTCGCGGATCGACATGATCTGCCGCTACATCGACGAGTACCAGGCGGACGGCCTGCTCATCAACTCGATCAAGAGCTGCAACAGCTTCTCGGCCGGGCAGCTCCTCGTGCTGCGCGAGGTCGAGAAGCGCACGGGCAAGCCGGCCGCGTTCATCGAGACCGACCTGGTCGACCCGCGCTACTTCTCGGCCGCGAACGTCAAGAACCGTCTGGAGAGCTACTTCCAGATGATCAAGGCGAAGCGGGTCGCCACCGCCGCCGCGCACTGAAGAGGGCAGACCATGCGCTGCTTCATCGGCATCGATTTGGGCTCGACCACCACCAAGGCGGTCGTCATGGACGAGCACCGGAACGTGCTCGGACGCGGCATCACGAACTCGCGCTCGAACTATGACACCGCCGCGTCCATCGCCAAGCAGGAGGCCCTCGTCAACGGCCGCTTCTACCTGTTCCGGCAGGCGCTTGGGTCCACCGGCGCGCTGAACGGACAGCTCGACACGTTCCTGGGCCAGCTCGAGCGCGACTTCCGCTCGGAGCAGTACCTGGAGCAGCTGCGCGACCTCGAGGCGACGTGCCAGCGGAACGTCGCGACCGCCAAGTTCGGCGACAGCGCGGGCGCCGTCGGCGAGGCGCTGACCGAGGTGTTCCGGCGGCTCGCCGTCGAGGCGCCGACGCTCTTCGCACCCGGCGCCAAGCGCAAGTCCGACTTCTTCCGGGACATCGCCGGCGCGCAGTACCTCGCGACCGGCGAGACGGTGGCGAAGGACGCCGGCATCCGGTACGACTTCCTGCTCAACGTCTTCGACCGCTCGATCATCGAGGTCGAGAATCGCATCTACGGCGACTCGATCCGGCGGCACCTGCTCGCCGCGCTGGAGCGCACGTTCGTCGAGCTGCCGGACACCGCCGGCAGACGGGCCGAGGTCGAGGCCCCCATCAAGGGGATCCTCGACATGGCGATGGAGGAGACCTACGTCGTGGGCACGGGCTACGGCCGCGCCCGGCTGCCGTTCTCCAAGGAGCACGTGCGCTCGGAGATCCTGTGCCACGGCTTGGGCGCGCACGTGATGTACCCGAATACGGCGACGGTGCTCGACATCGGCGGACAGGACACGAAGGCGATCCAGGTCGACCCGCACGGCATCGTCGAGAGCTTCCAGATGAACGACCGCTGCGCGGCGGGCTGCGGGCGCTACCTCGGCTACATCGCCGACGAGATGAACATGGGCCTGCACGAGCTGGGGCCGCTCGCGATGAAGTCGACCAAGACGATCCGCATCAACTCGACGTGCACGGTGTTCGCCGGCGCCGAGCTGCGCGATCGCCTGGCGCTCGGCGACAAGCGCGAGGACATCATGGCCGGGCTGCACCGCGCGATCATCCTGCGCGCGATGTCGATCCTCGCGCGCTCGGGCGGCATCCGCGACGAGTTCACGTTCACCGGCGGCGTGGCCAAGAACGAGGCGGCGGTCAAGGCATTGAAGCAGCTCGTGCAGGAGAACTACGGCGAGCTGACGCTCAACATCAATCCGGACTCGATCTACACCGGCGCGCTCGGCGGTGCGACGTTCGCGTGGCGCGCGGTGGTCGAGGAAGGCAAGGTCGCGGAGGCACGGGCGGCGTGAGCCGGACGGACGCGCCCCTCACCCCAACCCTCTCCCCGCTTCGGAGGGCGACGGAGGCACACTGCGCGGCGCCCGCGCGGATCTCCGTCGCGCCGTTCGTGGGGAGAGGGTTGGGCTGAGGGGCGCATGGCGCCCTCGCCGCGACCGGGAACTCCCTCGCCCCGCGAGCGCGGGCAGAGGGTCGGGGCGAGGGGCATTCAGGCATGACGAGGACGACAGGACCATGACCATCACGATCGGCATCGACATCGGTTCAGGCGCGGTCAAGTCCGTGCTGTTCCGGACGGACGGCGACACGCAGGAATGGCTGGCGAAGCGCTGCGAGCGCATCCGCCGCCGCGACCCGATGCAGCTTGCCGAGGAAGGCCGCGACGGCGTGCTCGCCGACGCCGGCGTGGACCCGGCGGCCGTCGAGTACATCGCGACGACCGGCGAAGGTGAGAATGTCAAGTTCGCGACCGGACACTTCTACTCGATGACGACGCATGCGCGCGGCGGCGTGTTCCTGCATCCCGGCGCCAACGCGGTGGTCGACATCGGCGCGCTCAACGGCCGGGCGATCTACGTCGACGCGCGCGGCAAGGTGCTCTCCTACAAGATGACGAGCCAATGCGCGTCGGGCTCCGGCCAGTTCCTCGAGAACATCGCGCGCTACCTCGGCGTGGCGGTCGAGGAGATCGGCCCGCTGTCGCAGACGTCGAAGGACCCGGAAAAGGTCAGCTCGATCTGCGCGGTGCTCGCCGAGACCGACGTCATCAACATGGTGTCGCGCGGCATCGCCACGCCTGATATCCTCAAGGGCATCCACCTGTCGATGGCGTCGCGCATCGTCAAGCTGCTGAAGGTCACCGGCATCAAGGAAGGCACGGCGCTGCTGACGGGCGGCCTGGCGCTCGACACCGGGCTGCTGGCGGCGATCGGCGAGGAGATGGTCAACGAGAAGGTCAACGTGACCGCGGTCAATCACCCCGACTCGATCTATGCCGGCGCGATCGGGGCTGCGCTGTGGGGCGCGTTCCGCCACGCCAGGCTGCGCGAGCTGACCGAGCGCGCGGCCGCCTGAACACCGACGAGGAAATCATGGCACTGCTCATCAACGACAACTGCACCGCCTGCGACGCCTGCAAGCCGGTGTGCCCGAACGAAGCGATCTCCGCCGGCGACACGATCTACGTGATCGATCCCGCGCGCTGCACCGAATGCGTCGGCGCCGAGGACGAGCCGCAGTGCAAGCTCGTGTGCCCGGCCGACTGCATCGTGGTCAACCCGGACTTCCAGGAGAGCCCGGACGAGTTGATGGCGAAGTACGAGTCGCTGCACGGCTGACCGCCGCGCACCTTCAGGGCGCCGCGGTCCCGCCGCGCCCTCCCCGCCACACCGCGGTGAGCGCGGTCGCGATGAACAGCGCGATCGCCGCCGCGTTGCCCAGCGCGCCCGCACGCAACCAGTCGAGCCGGTCGGCGACGTCGCCAGCGACCCGTACGGCCAGCGACAGGTGAAGCAGCGCGAGCGGCGCGTAGAACGCGGGCGTGTAGCGCATCTTCACGCGCAGCACCGCCGGGAAGATCACCGGCGCGTGGCCGAAGATCATCGCGAACACGAAGCCCAGCGCCAGCGCGTGCACGGCGACGTCGTACGCGCGGGTGCCCGGCGCGAGGCTGCCCGCCGCGACCACGACCGCGCCGCCGACCGCGAGCCACGCGTAGCCCGAAAGCAGGCACACTGCGATGTAGCGCGTCAGCCCCGCGCCGCGCACCGTGCGCCGCGCGATGTCCTGCTTCCCCAGCCACAGCGCCAGGGCGACGAGCGCTGCCCCGAGCGTCGCCGCGCTCCAGCCGGCGGTGGCGCCGCCCGCCAACGCGACGGCCATCACCGACACGATGGCGACGAACACGCGGCGCGCGGCCGGCGACGGCGGCAGGAACCGCGACAGCTCGAGCCGCTCGCCAGCGATGGTCAGGACCGGAAACGCGAGCCACCACGCGACGACCTCGTGCGCCGCCGCGCCCGCAGCCCACAGCGCGTTGCCGGCGCACCAGCAGGCGGCGCCCGCGGCGAGCGTGGCGGTGAACAGCGCGCGCTGGCGCACGAAGATCGCGACGGACGCGGCAGTCAGCGCGACGCTGCCGGCAAGGAGCAGCCACGCACCGGCGCCGGGCGCGCCCAGGATCGCAACGACGCCGCCGGCCCCCGCGAGCAGCGGCCCCGCGTACGCCCACGGCCGCCCGAGGGCGACGGCGCGCTCGAGCGCGATCACCGTGCCGAGGAACGCGCCGATCATCAGCGGGCCGTGCAGCGCCGCCGCGGAGGCCGCCGCGGCAGGCACGGTCACGCCCAGCCGCGCGAGCCCCGCGCCGACGCCGACGACGAGGCCGGCGAACCCGAGGATCAGCAGGGGCAGCCGCTGCAGCGCGACGCCCGGCTTCGCGTCGTCGCTCACCGGCGTGTGCGCGCGGACGTCAGTCGCGATGGGCCGTCCCGAGCGACGGACCTGCCACGGCCTCCGTGGACGGGCACGTCGTGCGGACGGCGGCGTGTCGGCCGTCGCCCTCGCGCGCGGACGCGCTCTGCGAGCCTGGCCTTCGGCCCGCGCGCGAGGGCGTCCCGGGGGGCAGCGAGTACCGCGAGCGTGGGGGTCGTTTCACCTTAGGACGTCCAGCCGAAGTGCTCGCGGGCGATGCCCGACATGCGATCGGGCGTCCACGGCGGATCCCAGACCAGTTGCACCGTGACCGTGGTCCCGGGCGGCGCGATCGCCGCCGCGGCGGCGTGCACCTGCTCGGCGATCATGTCAGTCATCGGGCACGCGGCCGTGGTCATCGTAAGGTCGATGGCGATGGCGCCGTCACGGACCTCGACGCCGTACACGAGGCCCAGGTCGACGATGTTCATCCCGGCCTCGGGGTCCTCGACCTCCCGCAGCGCGTCGAGGACGGCAGCGTCGTCGGGCAGCGCGGTCATCGCCGAAGCGGGTCAGTGCCGTCGGGCCGTCCCGCGAGACCGGCCCGCCC
>JADLBN010000145.1 GCA_020847675.1 Burkholderiales bacterium
CGCGCGTCGGCCGCCGCCGACACTCGCACCCGTCGCGCGTCGATCCCCGCGCAAGCGCGGGGCCCCTCGCCGCGCGGCTCGGTCGGCTAGTGCGCGGTCCAGCCGCCGTCGATCGACAGCGCCGCGCCGGTGATCGACTTCGCGGCGTCGGATGCGAGATAGACGGCGAGCGCCGCGATCTCGCCGATCTCGATGAACCTGCGCGTCGGCTGCTCGGCGAGCATCACCTTCTGCACCACCTCGTCCTCCGACATGCCGTGGGTGCGCGCCTGATCGGGAATCTGGGCCTTGACCAGCGGCGTCAGCACGTAGCCTGGGCAGATCGCGTTCGCGGTGATGCCATCTTCCGCGACTTCGAGCGCCACGGTGCGCGTCAGGCCGACCAACCCGTGCTTCGCCGCGACGTAGGCCGACTTGAAAGGCGACGCGATCAACCCGTGTGCGGAGGCGATGTTCACGATGCGGCCCCACTTGCGCGCCTTCATGCCGGGAATCGCGAGGCGCGTCGCGTGGAACGCCGCCGACAGATTGATCGCGAGAATCGCGTCCCACTTTTCGGGCGGGAACGACTCGATCGGCGCGACGTGCTGGATGCCCGCGTTGTTCACCAGCACGTCGACTTCGCCGACGCGCTTCATCATCGCCTCGATGTCCGCGGGCTTCGACATGTCGGCGTTCTCGTAGCGCACCTTCACGCCGGTCGCCTGCGCGATCGACGCGCGCTCCCGCTCGATCGCCGCGGCATCGCCGAAACCGTTCAGCACGATGTCGCAGCCGGCGCGCGCCAGCGCTTCGGCGATGCCGTGCCCGATGCCCGAGGTCGAGCCGGTGACGAGGGCGGTGCGGCGGGGGGGCATGGCGGATCTCCTTGGGCAATGGGCGATGGGCGGCGATTCAACGGGCGATTCCCATCGCCCGTCGCCTATCGCCTGAAGTACATGCGCTCATCGCTTCGAAGCCATTGTTCCGGATCGCGCGCGCGGGAAATGTAGGATGAACGATGAAACGCGGCCGCGGACGGGATCGTGCGAGCCGGTCTTCATTCCCGCTTCAGGGTTCATTCGTCCGTCATGCGTGCGCCGGCCGCCGGCGAGACTTCCCGGAACGGTGAATCGCGCTGCGATGCCGCGCATCGCGTCCTGGTTCATCGCTCGGGGGCGTCTTCATGCGTGATGCACGGCCCCCAGCACGCGCGCCCCCTTCGCGCCGGTCACCGCAGGCAGGTTGCCCGGCCGGCCGGCGAGCGTTTCGCGGGCGAGCCAGGCAAAGGCGAGGGCTTCGACGTGCCCGACCGCGACGCCCAGGTCCGACGTCGGCGCGACGCGCCGCGGCGCGAGTTCCTGCACGAGCGCACGCATCAGCGTCGCGTTGCGCGCGCCGCCGCCGCACACGAGGACTTCGGTGGACGCCGATGCGTGCGCGCGGATCGCGCGGCCGATCGTGCGCGCGGTGAGCGCGACCAGCGTCGCCTGCACGTCGGGCGGCGCGGCATTGCCGCCGGAGCGCGCGAGGTGCTCGTCGAGCCAGGACGAGTGGAAGCGGTCGCGCCCGGTGCTCTTCGGTGGCACGAGCGAGAAAAAGGGGTCCGCGAGCATCGCCTCCAGCAGCGAAGGCACCGGCTGCCCGCTGGCGGCCCACGCGCCTTCGGCGTCGTAGGGTCCGCCGCGGTGCTGCGCGTGCCACAGGTCGGAGAGCAGGTTGCCGGGACCGGTGTCGAACCCCCGGACGACGCCGCCGGGCGGCAGGTCGGTGAGGTTCGCGATGCCGCCGATGTTGACCACCACGCGGTGCACGCGCGGATCGGAGAACAGCGCGGCGTGGAATGCGGGCACGAGTGGCGCACCCTCGCCGCCCGCCGCGATGTCGCGCCGGCGGAAGTCCGCGACGACGGCGACGCCGGTCCGCTCGGCGACGCGCGCGGCGTCGTTCAACTGGATCGTCCATCCGCGCTCGGGTCGGTGGCGCACGGTCTGGCCGTGCACGCCCGCCGCGGAGAGCGCTGCGACGTCCATTCGCGCGTCGGCGCAGGCCGCGCGGATCGCGCCGGCATACAGGTCGGCGAGCGCCACCGAGGCGTCCGCGGCGCGCGCGAGCTCGTCGGCGCCGCTCGCCTGCAGCGCTGCGAGTTCGTCACGCAGCGCCTCGGGGAACGGCAGGAAAGCGGCGCCCAGCGTCTCGCACGCGCGTCCGGATGCGGGCGCGAAGTCCGCCACGACGGCGTCGACACCGTCGAGGCTCGTGCCGGACATCACCCCCGCGTAGCGCTCGCGGGACATGCGGGCGGTCAGTCGCTCGCCGCGAGCGACGGGCGCGGCGCGTGCCGGACCGCGGCGAGCATCTCCGTGGCCGGTGCGATCGCTGCGGCGAAGGCCGCCCGCTGGGCAGGGGGAACCGGCTCGGCCGCCGGAAGCGCGACGGTCTGCGGGTTGCGCGCGACGTCGCCGACGCGAAACTCGTAGTGCACGTGGGGGCCGGTCGCCCAGCCGGTCTGTCCGACGTAACCGATGACATCGCCCTGCGAAACGCGCGTCCCGGCCTTGAGGCCGGAAGCGAACCGCGACATGTGCCCGTAGAGCGTCGTGACCGCGCCGTCGTGGCGCAGCACCACGGCCTTGCCGTAGCCGCCCTGCACGCCCGCGAAGGCCACGACACCACTGGCGGTCGCGCGGATCGGCGTTCCGGTCGGCGCCCCGAAGTCGACGCCCTTGTGGGCACGCCAGGTCGCGAAGATCGGGTGCTTGCGCGCGAGCGAGAAGCCCGAGGTCACGCGCGAGAACGCCATCGGCGATCGCAGGAAGCCCTTGCGCGCGTTGTTGCCGTCGGGTCCGTAGTAGCCCTCGCTGCCGTCGGGCGCGACCCAGCGGTAGGCGTGGAGCACCTTGCCCCGGTTCTCGAATTCCGCGGCGAGGATGCGCCCGGCGCCCGCCGGCTCGCCGTCGACCCAGAGCGTCTCGTACACGACGGCGAAGCGGTCGCCGCGCCGCAGGTCGTGGTAGAAGTCGATGTCGCCCGAGAACGCGTCGGCGAGCGCGAGCGTGACCGCGTCCGGCAGGCCGATCGCGTCGGCGGCGCCGAAGAGCGAGGACTCGATGACGCCGGAACGCACCGACACGCGCGTTGCGACCGGCGCCTCGATGCGCTGCGCGGAGAGCGTGTCGCCCTCGCGGCGGATCGACAGCATCGGCGACGAGGAGGGCGCGAAGCGCAGCTCGACGAACGCTCCGTCGGCGTCGGTGGCCACGCGCACCGGCTGGCCCGGCTTCAACTGGTAGAGCGGTCGCGCGGCCGGGTCCCGGCGGACGAAAGCGAGCAGGTCCGCATCGTCGATGCCGGCGCGCGCGAGGAGTTCGCCGATCGTGTCGCCGCGGCGCACCCGCTCCTCGCTCCAGTAGGGGGCGGCGGGGGACGTCTCGCTGCCCGAGACCTCGGGCAGCGGCAGATCCCGCACGGTGAGCGCGGTGGCCACCGGATCGACGACGGTGTCGGGCGCGATGCCGAAGGCCGCCACGCCGGTCAGTCCCAGCACCGCGACCGCGGCCGCGGCCGGCAGGATCCGCCGGGGTCGATCGGCTAGAATGCCGGGTCCGCGCGAAGGCTTCCTGCCGCCGTCCATCGCGCGATTCTAGCAAAGCCCGTTCCCGGATCCCCTGCCATGTCCCTGACGATCTACGGAGTGGCCGCCTCGCGTGCGTTCCGGACGCTGTGGGCGGCACGCGAACTCGGTCTCGCCTACGACCACGTTCCCCACCACTACGCCGGCCCCGAGGTCAAGGCCGCTCCCTATCTCGCGATCAATCCGATGGGTGCGGTGCCGGCGATCGTCGACGGCGGCTTCCCGATGTACGAGTCGCTGGCGATCAACCTCTACCTCGCCCGCAAGGCGGGCAGGCTGTGGCCCGCCACGGTCGAGGGCGAAGGCCGCGTCTTCCAGTGGACGCTCTTCGCCGCCGGCGAGATCGACCCGGTGATCGGCCAGTGGTACGGGCACACCGCCTACCTGCCGCCGGAGAAGCGCAAGCCGGAACTGGCCGAGGAGGCCGCGCCGAAGCTCCGCCAGCGGCTCGGCGCCATCGAGTCGGCGCTCGCTTCGCGCGCCTGGCTCGCGGAGCGCGAGTTCACTATCGGCGACCTCAACCTCGCCGCGGCGCTCTTCCGCGCGCCGGCCTTCGGACTCGATCCCTGGCCGAAGCTCAAGGACTGGCACGCGCGCTGTTACTCGCGTCCCGCGGCGAAGGCCGCGGTCGCCGAGCGCGAAGCCTCCGCGGCCGCTCCGCGATGAGCGTCGATGTCGACGCCCAGGTCGCCGCCGCGAAGCGCGGGGCCGACGAACTGATCGTCGAGGCCGAACTGCGCGCGAAGCTCGCGCGCGGCAAGCCGTTGCGCATCAAGCTCGGGCTCGACCCGACCGCGCCCGACATCCACCTCGGGCACACGGTCGTGCTGAACAAGATGCGCCAGCTTCAGGACCTCGGCCACCAGGTCATCTTCCTGATCGGCGACTTCACCTCGATGATCGGCGACCCGTCGGGCCGGAACGCGACGCGCCCGCCGCTCACGCGCGAGGCGATCCGGGCGAACGCCGAGACCTACCATGCGCAGGCGTCGAAGGTGCTCGACCCCTCGCGCACCGAGATCCGCTACAACTCGGAGTGGTGCGAGCCGCTCGGAGCCGCGGGCATGATCCGGCTCGCGTCGGAGTACACGGTGGCGCGCATGCGCGAGCGCGACGACTTCCACACGCGCTACACCGGTCAGCAGCCGATCGCGGTGCACG